>NZ_JAYWCU010000217.1:0-16527 GCF_043780375.1 Emticicia sp.
TCTGACCCAATGCCGTAAGGTACACCCGCGTCATCTTCGGTACAATGAATCGTATTGTTTTTTCCTTTACGATGCGTTTTTCCAATTGGGTGAATAGGCGGGAGGTAAAGCACATCAAAACCCATTTCGGAAATGCGGGGCAATAGGTTTTCAACATCTTTGAAAGTTCCATGTTTGCCAATTTCTCTTGAAGCCGAGCGTGGAAACATCGAATACCACGCTGAAAAACCAGCTTTTTTTCTATCAACATAAAGATTTAGTTCTTTATAACGAAAAGCATTTTGGCGTTCAGGATACTTCGTAAGCCATTCGTGCATTTGTTCGCTCATTGCAATTTGAATTGCTTCACCATAACGATTTTCATCTGAGAGATATCCTGCTTTCATCGCTTTTATTGCTTCTTGAATCGCCTTTTTGTCGTCGCCTTTGGCGAGTTTAGCCATGCCGTTCAAAAAAAGCTCACCTTGCATTATTTCAACTTTTAAATGTTGACCGTCACGTACTTTCAAATCGACTTCGTGTTGCCAACTGGCAATGTGATCCACCCAAGCCTCAACTGTATAAGTATAAACACCTTGTTTTTTGGCAGTGAATCGACCAACCCAACGGTCGTTACTCATGTCCGACATAATGGTTTCGCTCCAAGTTTTATCAGATTCGTGTTTGAAAAGTAATCGGGCAGCAATATTATCATGTCCGTCAATAATTATATCGGCTTCGACAGTGATAACTTCGTTTACTATGGCTTTGGTTGCAAATCGTCCGCCGTCAATTTCTGGTGAAACTCGTTCAACAACAGCTCGGCATTGCCCAGAAGTAGGGAAAGGGAAATGGTTTTTCATAGATAATAAAGCATGGACAAATGAATCAGGAAGTTTTTGTTGAATGAAAGTTGAAGAAAATGTTCCAAATCAAACATTCAACTTTATAAAAACAAAAAACTCACAAACGCATTTGTTTTAGAGGTTTCATCAAACCGCATAAAGCGATATATAGGTTAAAGAATTATCTTTCAAATTTCTTTTTTTTTCTGTTAAGAAACAAGTTTAGCACGGAGTTTGCTATTATTTAATCATATCCAAACAAAAAATAATATGAAGAAAATTTTGTTTTCTGCGATTTTAACGGTTTACGGCTTCGGCTACTCTTATGCCAACACCCGCATTGGTTTAGACCGTTCGACTTTTTGTATCGAAGGAATCACTCCCAAAGAGAATCCTGATAAAATTATTGTTATTACAAAGATCGTAAACGAAAAATCGGACATGGTACGGGCTGGCAAAGCTAGTATAACTGTCCAAGAGATAGAAAATGACGATTTCGGTCTTAAAAATACTTCAAATATAAAAGAAGTAGAGGTTTCAATCACTAAATTTACTGATGACAATTTTATTTATGTCAAGGAAAGAAAGGATTTAGTTGGCTATGCATTGCAATTAGCATCTTTTTCTGACTTATCAACAGCGAAAGAATATGCTTTATCAATAACCTATAAAGGCTATGCTGAGAAACGTCAACTTTTTATTTATGCAGTAAATAACACTGAAAAAACTTTCTATAAAGTTTATTTTGGTTTGTTGAAGTCTGATGATACCGCCCGTGAAAAACAAAGAACATTGCTTTCGTTGGGTTATTCTCCTTTTGTGAAAGAATTTAGGTAGTTTGTAGAGATATTTTTTGTCCCAAAAAACTCATGAGAAACTAATTCGTGAGTTTTTTTTATGGGTATTAAATGGTTTGGCACGTTATTTGACAACGCTTAATTATAATGCTTAATCTTATAAATTAAGAACAATAAACCCATAAAAATATAATCACTTATGAAATTACATTTTACTACTTTGTTTGGAGGGATTCTAACAATTGTCGCCTTAAATCAAGTCCAAGCTCAAGAGGCTACCGCCAGTCTTTCTGATGATATTGGCATCGGAAATTTGTCTGTTATGAAAGAAGCGAAAGCTTCTATGTCTTTCAACAAGAAAGTTCAATTGACCAATACTGAAAATGGAAAATCAATAATTGTTCGTATAAATGATCGAGTAAAATCAGCTGACAATAATAAAGTAGCCAATATATCGAAAAGTGCTATTGAAGAGTTAGGAATAAAGTCAAACAAAACGAAAGTAAAAATACAGGAACTCCAATCCGATGGTGAAGTAGAGCGTTTTTGGGCCACTGCCGATGCTTCGACTTCAATAACAGCCAACAATGTTTCACTTACAATCAAAAAGGGTATAAAAGAGAAAGAAATAGAGGTAGAAACAACCGAAATTAAAGGCTTTGATATAAATCATGTTTATGATTTGAATGGAAAAATGAAAGAATTGGTTGGTTATGGTTTACAGTTAGCAGCCTTTGGACAGTTGAAAGCCGCAAAAGATTTTGCTACAAAATTAGCAAAAAAAGGCGATGCAGAAATTGAAAAAGTATTTATTCAAGTTAGTAAGTCTGCCGATAAACCAATGGTTTATCGTGTAATTTATGGATTTTTCAATAGTGAAATAAATGCCAAAGATACCCAAAAGAAAATGGAAATTTTAGGCCATAATGCTCTTGTGAAAGGGTTCTAACCAAATTTGTCAGGAAAGACAATTTTCACAATATCCCTTTGTTTGACGGCAAAGGGTTTTAAAACAAGCTATAAATTGGTGGATTTATAGCTTGCTCCCCTTGAAAAAAGGGGAGTTTTTTTTGTTTTAAGTGCAATCTTTCTCCAAGAAATTTCGTCTAATAGATAGTTTTGATTTTCAAAAAATATTCGATGATGCGTTTTTCGACAATAATAGGTTTATATCTACTACTTCAGCAAATTGGTTTTTCTCAGGAATCAATGCCAGCGAAGCCTGTTGTATGTCATTTTTCTGAAGAAAATAGTTTTACACAAATCTTGCCCGAAGATTTTATAAAGAATAATGCTCGCTTGTTGGCTACATCAAAGATTGAAGTGACTTATATTGATTTTCCTGCCTCAGCCAAAATTGCCTTTCAACAAGCAGTTGCCCTTTGGGAAAAGTATTTAATTTCACCTCAAACAATTCGTATAAAAGCTACTTGGTCGTCGCTTACGAGTACCACATTGGCCGTTTCGGGAGCAACCCGTATCTTTAAAAATTTTACCAATGCACCGTACTCAAATATTTGGTATCCCACACCTTTAGCAGAAGCTTTGTCTGGAAAAGACCTCAATTCAGGTGATTACGACATTAACGTTACACTTAATAGCAATATAAATTGGTATTACGGAACTGATGCAAAAGCACAAGCTGGTAAATATGATTTGATTACAGTAGCAATGCACGAAATTGCTCATGGATTAGGGTTTTCGTCTTCAATGGAGGTTATTAATAGTGATACTCAAGGACAATATGGACAGTCGGGAAGTGCTTATGTATATGATGCTTTCATGCAGGATTCTCAAAAAATAAAGCTCACAAATACTGGAATTTATGGCAATCCATCACTAGATTTAAAAAAGTCATTGACCAGCAACGCTCTTTATTTTGGCTTGAAAAACAATAAATTTGCTAATATTTTGCCTCGATTGTATGCTCCATCACCCTATAAAGATGGTGTGAGTTTTTCTCATTTCGATGAGAATACTTATCCTTCCGGAAGTATTAATTCGTTGATGTCTCCGAGTGTGAGAGCTGCCGAAGTTAATCAAACTCCTGGAGAATTATTGTTGAATTGTTTGAACGAAATGGGTTGGCAAATCAATGGTTTAATTGGTTATGTTGTAACTGATACGGAATCAATTCCTGAACAAAATATGGAAGTAAAGGTTTTTCCTAATCCTGCCGAAGACTTCCTGAATGTGGCAATTCCTCTACAACATCAGCCACGAACTATAAAAATTACACTACTCAGTTCGAATGGGATAATTTTGCAAAGTATTGAAAATCAGTTAGTTACAGTCGAAACTTTTGTGATTGATGTTCGTGCATTAAGCGAAGGAATATATTTCCTTCGAGTGGTAGATGGCGAAAGGATTACGGTTAAGAAGATTGTAAAATAGCTCAATATCCAAATTTCTCTTTCCAAAGATTGATCGGTTTTTCAATCAAAAACCAAGAAACAGTTGCTACTGCAATGGTAATTAAGTAAAGAAAAATAATTTTTAAAGGTAAATTCTCTGCAATGACTGGTAGTTTATTAAGCACTCGAACGATTGGATGCGATGGCGAAGAATGATAGGCATTGTAAATAAATTTATGGTAAATATAAATACCATAACTAATCCTTCCCAAATAAACGCTGATACTGTTTTCTAAAATAACTTTCGTAACTCCGCCAAAACTGTATGCAGCATTTCCAACCATAAGAAGGGAGAAAAAAGACTCAAAAAGTCTAAGAAAAACCACTGTAATGATATTATGTCCTTCTGGAAATTGTTTTCCCCAAATGACTATTCCTACATACAAAATCAAACTCAGTGCCAACCAAAATTTATTGGTGATAAATGCTTTAAATTTTTCATTTTTATTAAAAAAGAAATAAGCCAGCAAGCCACCGATGCCAAAAGCATCTAAACACGTAGGCATCAGCACGTATGGAGTCATCCAAGCCGTGCCGTTGAGAAAGAAAAATAAACGTAAAAGTACCGAAAAACCAATAAAACCGAATAGAATCTTAGTCAAATAGCGAATAGGAGTGAAAAAAATGATAAATGGAAAAAACAAATAAAACTGCTCTTCAACTGCCAACGACCACAAATGGTCGCTCGAACCAAGCCAAGTTTGCTTAATAGCAATGTAAATATTGGTCGAATAAGTGAGATACCACCAAATTTTTTCTCGAATAGGCGGTTCATTTATTAGAAACAAAACGAAAATTGTAAGGTAATAAATCGGAAAAATTCTGACTGTTCGGCGGATAAAAAATTGCTTTAACGAAAAACCATGCGACCGCTGCAAAGTTTCATCTTTTTCTTTAGCCTGCAACAAAATTCGAGTGATAAGAAAACCGCTTAACACAAAAAACATACAAACACCCAAATAACTTATCGGAAAACCCAAGGCATCGCCCGACCAATGGTCAATCAATACCATTGTAACAGCGATGAATCTAAGTCCGTCTAATTGTTTTAAATAGGATGTGTTTGGTGTTTTTATCATTCGTTTTGCTAAAAAGTGGTAAGTATTTGATAATTAGATATGTGGATTAGAAAGAAAGTATTTTGATAGAGACTAAACTAAAAAATGAGAAATGAATTTTCTCTAAATAGTAAATCATTTTACCAGTTTTGCTTAGGTTTTTCTTTCTCAACTGTCTGAATATCAATAGTTTGGGTGGTAAATATTACAGTTTTTGTGTCATTCTCAACTAATACTTTGCCAATCTGATATTTGCCTGATTGTATATAAAACTTAGTAATTTCGGCTACAAAGCTACTGAGTGGCAAGCGATTTTCCACTAAAAAACTACTATTCATATAGACTTTTTTATTAATGGGGATAGTTTGAGTAGGAAATAAATAAACTTTTTCGGTAGATTTTAAGATAAAATACTGCCCAGCATCCGCTGAAGTTAAGTCCAATATTTTGCCATTTTGCTTTTCTTCCAATCTGAAACTTGTTTCGTTTTCAGTGATGTTAATATTCGTTTTTACAGAATCATTAGTTTGCAAAATTTTGTCAACAATATCCGTATAAAATATAGCTACGGGTTGTTGCAATTTTGCTGCAAGTCCATTTTTTGGAAAATCTTTATCGCTGTATTGCTGCTTAAATTGGTCGGTGATACGCTCTTGTCGTAAATATATAATGTTTTGATAGTCAGCGATATATGTATAAATATTGAAAATAATAGCACCTAAAATTGACATATAAATAAAGTTGTTTTTTCGATTTTCGGACAAAGATTGTAGAGCAACGAAATAGAAAATAGACAGAATCAGAATCGAATAAATTTTGTATTTGCTGGTCAATAAAGTACCAAATCCAAAAGAGATGCGTGCCAAAACAATGCCAACACAAGTAATTGCTAAAAATCCCAGACAAGCCAATAAAAATAAATCATTTGTTTTATTAGCTAAATTGTATTTTTTAAAGATTACTATATAGGTAAATATTGCTATAAAAACCACCAAAAAGACACCTATAGCCATTGATAAATCAATGTGTTTGTCAGATAAAATAAATGACAAATCAATACCATTACCGATTGTAGCAAAAAGTCCTTTTAATAATAATTGAGGATGAGAAAAGTCCGTTTTTGAGGCTTTTTCTGGGTTTTGTAAAAAACTATAAAAATAACTTGTTAAAAAGACAAAACAACTACCTACCCATATAAAAACAACTTGTTTTCGTTGTTGAAATAGCAAAATAAATAATCCAATAATTGGTATGACGATACCATTATAACTTGTAAAAATGCCCAAAAAACAAGAAAATAATGAAAAGTAAAAGTATTTAATTTTTTGCTTTTCAACTGAAAAAACAAGCCAATAAAAGGTTAAAAAAGCCAGGAAAATTACACCAAAGTTTTGAATTGAAGCCATTCCCCAAAAAGTGTTTTCATATAAACCTACATTGAAAATTAGAAAGGAAATAGGTGCTAATGAAAGTAGAATAAAACTGTATTTTTTTGATATTTTAAAAAATAGAACAAGAATGCCAATTAAGCTAAAGTTGCCCATATACATGAGCCATTTTAAGTTGAGTGTTCCTTTTACTTCGTAAATCAGAAGTGCAGCCAATCGTGTCAGAAAAATTCGGTGTTCGTTGTGTTGAGCGAAGAGAATTTTAATTTTTTCAGTAGGTGAATTACTATTTAAGTAGCTGGCGAGTGAATTTCTTACAGCAAAATCATCCCAGTGTGGAATATTGATGGCATATTTCTCGAAAATGTACCCAAAAAATACAATTGGGGTTAGAATTAAAGAAAAAATAAGTATGTTTTTTATGGAGAAAGATTGCCACATTTTGAGTTTAAGTGTCAGTTTTTACACAAATCTAATTCATAAGACGACTGTGAGTAATAAAAAATATTGACTTGTGAACCACTGAGTAGTGACTATTTATAATTTAAAGATTGTAAATTCCACCCTACGATTTTTCTTGCGGGTTTCTTCGGTTGCATTGCTGGCGATAGGTTTTGACTGTCCCCAACCTTTAGTTTGGATACGTTTAGGGTCAATTCTACCTGTGGCAACAAAGTATTTTTTCACCTCATTGGCTCTATCTTGCGAAAGTTTCACATTTAACAGCATATTATCATCGCTACCATCGGTATGTCCTTCAATAGTTACTTCCATTGCAGGGTATTCTTGCATCAACTCAATAATTCTGTTCAATTCTGGAAATGATGCGGGGAGAATGTCATATTTACTTTGGTTAAAAAACAAATTGTTTAAGACCATCGTTTGCCCTTCTTTGACAGGAATTAGATTGATATTCTTTCTTATTTCTCTAAAACGGCTATCTTTTGTTAAATCCAGGTTTTCGCTGATGCTAATAAAACCTTTTTTTGACGCATTCAAACTATATGATTTTTTTAGCGGAACAACCATTTTGTATTCACCCGTTTCAGGGTCAAATTCTGCCACAATTCTATCTTTGGTTGTACTGTCATTTAATAATTCCATCACTACGTCGGCGGCGATAGGCTTTTTGTCAAAAGCATTAACAACTGTTCCAGAAATAATGGCAACAGGGTCAGGTTTTATTGATGGAAAAAGTTTGATTCTGAAAATATCTTCTCCACCAATCGATCTTTCTTCTGAACTCAAATACGCATATTCACCAGAGGCAGGAATTGTAAAATAACCATCCCATTTGGCAGTATTTATTAAATTTCCAAGATTTTCGGGTTCGCTCCAATTCGTCCAAGTACTGTCTAAACGGCGGCTCAGAAAAATATCATTGTCACCATATCCTGCAAAACCTGGAGTTGAAAAATAAATAGTTTTAGAATCTGCACCCACAAAAGGTGTGCTTTCATTCTCGGCAGTATTTATATTCGGCCCCATATTGATAGGTCTCGACCAAACATCACCTTTCAGAAATGAAACATATAAATCTTTGCCACCACGACTATCTTTTCGCTGACAAGCCATTATCAAAACTTTTCCATTGGGAGCTAATGAAAATTCAGTGTAACTATTAATGTTGTAATAATCGGTGATTTTAACTTCTTTTGGAAACTCCCAGCCTAAACGAGTACGTTTTGACCTTGACAGACCTGGACGATATGTGCCGTCGGGCATATAAATATTGACCAAATAGAGTGTTTTTCCATCTGCCGAAATGGTCGAAACAGCATTATGCTCATCAGTATTGATGGGGTCTTTTATATTTTCAGCTTCTCCCCAAGTACCATCCGCTTGAAATTTTGAAAACCAAACATCTTGTTTTTTAACTTTTCCAATGTTCATGTCATGTCCTTCTCTTGTAAAGAACAAGATTTTTCCGTCGGGTGTAATGATAGGAGCAACCTCTCTAACTTTTGAATTGACTGTTTTACCCAAATTCTCTTTCAAGATTTCTTTGGGCATATTTTTGGCAATATTAATTTTTGCTTCATAAGGAAAATCTACTTCCGAAATACCAATGGCATCAATTTGATTATAACCTGGTGTTTTTGAAGGAGCAACAACGATTTTTATGGCATAAACTGTATATTCGGTTTGCGGCACAACCACGTTCCACATTCTTCCTTTTACGGTTGGCCCATCTTCTTTGTTTTCGTGAATTAGGTATTCTTTATCAGTAGAGTCATAAGCTAAAATTCTCACTACTGCTCCTGGATTGAGGTTTTCGCCAATACAAATTTGCCTTGTTTTTATAGGTTTATCGAAACCTACCTTTATATATTCTTCTGCATAAGTATCGGCACCTGAAGGCGACCACGCACACACACTCTCGCCAGTTTGTGGAAGTTTGTTTGGCGTTCCTAAAACCTGCATTGCTCGGTATTGTGGACCTTGATTAATTGGCTCAGTTCTCTCAGATGAAAACCCTAATACTTTACTTGCCCAATTGACTGTTTGGGCTGAGGCATTTAAAGTGATGAGAGAAATAAATAGTAGGTATGCTTTTTTCATAACAAACGAAACAAAATACTTGGTTTCTACTTTTCTTTTGTGTGAAAGCGAAAGTAATGCAAATTTGTTAGACTATCAAAATTTCGGAGGTTTTCGTAGGGATAAAATGATTTTACGAACAGAAAAATTCATTTAACGTTTTATTAACAAAATAATCGTCTAAAAACTCAACAAAAACTTTCATTCTTACGTTTTGTTTACGAATTTAGCGGAAGATTTCTTCTACGACTTGTAATTTATATTAAACATTTGATAGTAAAATGAAAAAAACACTCTTAACCTTTGCGGTTGTATTGGCTATTGTCTCAGTATCGAAAGCACAAACGAAAATTCCACCTAATATTGAAAAATTATTACAAAAAAACACTTGTTTGGCTTGCCATAAAGTAGATGTTAAGTTAATCGGCCCAGCTTACAAAGATGTTGCAAAGAAGAAATACAAGCCTGAACAAATTGTAGCATTGATAAAAAAACCAGTTCCTTCAAATTGGCCTGGTTATATCCCAATGGCAGCATTACCAAATATTCCAGAAGATGAGGCTTTAACAATTGCAAAGTGGATTACTAGTTTGAAAAAGTAAGTATTATATCATTTGGTACAAAAAAAACCTCTGTGAGAATTAAATCTGACTGAGGTTTTTTGCTTTCTACTCCAAAATTCTTACTTTTAATGAGTTTGCATTTTTCTTTTGGTGATCGATTTTACGACTTAATGACTGAAAATTTGTCGGCTAAATATTTAGAATGTTTGGCAAAAACCATTGATGATTTTAGTCAATAATCTGGGAAATTATAAGTCGAAATTATACCATTGTTTGTTATCATTTCTGAAAATATTTAGCACATGGTGCATTTTGAAATTTATTTTTTTTAACTTATAAAGGTACAAGGTTTTTAATATATTGGTAAATTTTTATAGCGTGGCTTCCAGCTTTTATCCTTTAGATAATGTTTGTATCAGCCGTTGAGTACATTTACTATAAAATCGATATTAGTTTTTTAAATATGAAACGCTCTCTTACAATTTCGTACCTTTGTTGGAGTTAAATTATCTCATTTGAGTTTTAATTTTTTTAGATATAGGAGAGAAAAATGAATAGAAACATTCAAGATGGCTTAAATTTTTTTTCTAAAGTTACACCCAAACGAGCGTGGAATGCTTTGAAGAACGTTTCGAGTTATATAGAATCGAAAATTACTGGTAATTCTATTCATCGAGGGCTACCCATTTCTATCTCTATTGAACCCACAACTTCTTGTAATTTGCGTTGCCCCGAATGTCCGAGTGGTTTAAGAAACTTTACTCGTCCGACGGGCATGTTACAAGAAAACCTCTTCAAACAAACTATTGATGAACTTTCAGAAACTTTATTATACCTAATTTTTTACTTTCAAGGCGAACCCTATTTGCATCCAAAATTCCTTGATTTAGTAAAATATGCTTCTAAAAAAGGTATTTATACCGCAACTTCTACCAATGCTCATTATCTGAATGATGAAAATGCAAGGAAAACGGTAGAGTCAGGTTTAGACCGCATGATTATTTCGATTGATGGTACAACGCAGGAAGTTTATGAGCAATATAGAGTAGGAGGAAATTTAGAAAAAGTAATTGAAGGGACGAAGAATGTTTTACGTTGGAAAAAAGAATTAAAATCTAATACCCCTCATGTGATTTTTCAGTTTTTGGTTGTAAAACCTAACGAACATCAATTGGAAGATGTGAGAAAATTAGCCAATGAAATCGGCGTTGATGAGGTTGGCTTCAAAACCGCACAGATTTATGATTATCAAGATGGTTCTGCTCTCATTCCGAGTATTGATAAGTATTCTCGTTACAAAAAAAATACTGATGGCTCTTATAGAATTAAAAACAAATTACTCGACCATTGTTGGAAAATGTGGCATTCATGCGTCATAACTTGGGACGGTTTAGTAGTACCTTGTTGTTTTGATAAAGATGCAGAATATCGTTTGGGTGATTTGAAAAGGAAATCTTTCAAAGAGGTTTGGCAAAGCGAACCTTACAAACATTTCAGGAAATCTCTTACAGATTCTCGTGCTGAAATTGAAATGTGTAAAAACTGCACCGAAGGTACGAAAGTTTGGGGGTAGCCACAAATCATGCTTTGCAAATATCTTCGAAATGTTTATAAGGGGAATTGTTGGAGAAAAATAAAACTAAAAAAGCCTTATAATCAGTCGATTATAAGGCTTTTAACTCTGCTCTCGAACTTGGGCTCGAACCAAGGACCCTCTGATTAACAGTTATATAAACTTACCTTATACTACCCCCTTTTATATACGTTTTATAGCTTTTTTTACTAAAAATAGCCCTTTTTTGACCTTTATCTTCGCTTGTTAATGCTTGTTCGAGGTTGATTGAGTACCTTTGTATTGCATATTGTATTGCATATTGTATTGCATATAGAACTACATATTTATCCCATAAACATCATGGCATTAGCAACCGTTAAGCTCTTTTTAGATACCCGACAAATGACAATTGAGGGTATTGGTATGGTCAAAAATTTGATTACTTTCAAACGTCAACAAAAGCTTTACACTACTGGAATAAAAGTATCATCCGTTGATTGGGCAAAGCTGCAAAGAAATGTAGATGAAAATGGGCTATCGTCAAAATTGCGAGATAGCAAATTTATCGACCTTTACACCCAACTATATGGCGAGAATAGTTCGTTAAAACGGGCTAAAGTTATACTTGAAAAATTAGACGATTCCTTTACATTTGAAGACTTTAAGTACCTGTTCAGTAAACCTACTGAAAGCGTTGAACTAAGTAATAAGGAAACCAATAATATACTTATTGCTCTTGAGATTAAATCAAAAGATATGTCAAAAAATGATAGAATTTCAAGTGCATACCTCTATCAGACAGTTGCCAATTCTTTAAAAAGGTTTCTTACATCACTGAATAACGACGAACGATTTGAACTAAAATTGCCCATTTTGAATAAAAATAAGATAGAACCCTCTTTTTTAGATTTTATTCATATTACTCCCATTTTTCTTCTAAAATATGAAAAATGGATGCTTAAATTTGGTAAAATGGCTCAAAAGAGTGGGGGAGTAGCTACGCCTGCAAGTCAAACAACTGTGGGTATCTATTTACGGCAACTTCGTACTATTTACAATGGAGCAATTGGAAAGGGTATTGTAAACCGAGATTTATACCCATTTACTCAAAAAGGCTACGTAATACCTTCTGGACGAAACGAGAAAAAGGCACTAACCAAAGAAGAAGTAAAAAAAATTATGGCTTACGATGCACCGCCAAATAGCTTTGAGCAACGAAGCCGAGATTTGTGGATTTTTAGTTACCTTTCAAATGGCATGAATTTCTCGGATATTTGTCGTCTTATGTGGGGGGACGTAAATGGAAATCAAGTAAAATTCATAAGAAAGAAGACTGCCAATAGTAAGAAATCTGACCAAAAGAAAATAACTGTTACTCTATTCCCTGAAAGTTTTGAAATTATCGAGCGTTGGGGAAATAAAGATAAAAGTCAAGATGCCTACCTTTTTCCCTTCGTAAATCAGGCGATGGATGAACGAAACAAAAAAGCAACTATTCATCAAGTGATAAAAATCACAAACAAATGGGTCAATCGTATTGCCGAAAAATTAGGCATCGAGGGTGAGGTAAATACCTACCACGCCCGACATTCTTTCGCAACAATTTTATTAAGAAGTGACGCTCCGATTCCATTTATTAGTCAATCATTAGGACATTCAAATATCGCCACAACAGAAGCATATTTAGGCTCGTTTGAAGACGAACAAGTGCAAGGATATTTGAAGGCTCTCATTTGAGAAAAAGATGGTTCGCAGGTGCGTAGATGAAAAGGCTCTTTGACAGTTTGCTTTTTCTGCAAGCTGGCAATGTGCCTTTTGTGCGGGTCGGCTCAGTGATTTGTGAATTAGGAGAAAGTAACTTTTATCCAAGTAGCTAACTGATTGTAAATCGTTTGATGCTTGGATAAGGGTTACGCAGGGTTTTAAATAACATTCTTAAATTTCTCGCCAAAAAGAAGCGTTCTTTTTTTTTATTCAATATCTTTTTTAGGTAAAAAATCCTTCGATTGATTAAAACTATTCGACTCAAACATTTTGTATTGCACACCACCAGTACCAAAAAGCAACAGGACTTGTTTTTTTGAGTTTGTTTAATTTGGTATTATGTGGCTGTGTTATAAGTAAGTTTTTCAAATCAATTTGTGGATCAAATTTATCAATTTTATTGATATTGTTACCTAATAGTCGAGTTAAGTAGGCTATTTTACCAGTAATTGAGATAGATTTTTCAAATGTAAAATTTTCAGAAATAATGTATTGTTTGAGTTGATTAATTCCACTCAAAAGGTTTTCAAATTGGCAATTTCCATCTTGTCCCCTCACTGCCATACATAAAACGGTTTGATACATATCTTATAAAACATCATGTGGGTTAATGTCAAGGTTTCTATATTTTGCCTCGACTATTGCCAAACGATTGAAAGTATCTCTAATAATTGCCGTTTCTGAAACTTCATCAAATATATTTCCAATGTCGAATAGCTGTTTGATGATTTCCATGCTTTTGTTATCATTGCCCTTGGTATAAGGAATTCCAGTTGTGTTTGGAGCAAAAGCGGTCATTTTATCACCTAAGATACCTTCAAATGATGGTGTCTTAATCATCAAAGGCTTATCATTTGTATTAATAAATGGCGATTTTAATGGTGTTTCAATAACATTTTGGTAAGGAATATCCTCGAAAAGTATATCTAACATGATATAATCTTCTTTTCTGTTAGTTTGATAGATAGGGGCAAAAAAGAATTTATAATGCCCCTTTTCGATTGATGATGATGTTACCCTATTTTGTCCCTCAAAATGACTAAACCCCTGTGGCACTACAATCGTTGTTAAAACCTCATTAAGGTTATTTGGAATTTGTGGTACAATTATATCAATGTCAATTGATAATCTTTTTGGGTTATCTTGCTGCATCAGCATGAGAGCTGTTCCGCCCTTAAAGACAAAGTTTAGACCACTCATCTGCAATCCTTCTAATAATACCAATGCCCGAACGGTTTTCTCTATCAAAGAAATATCCGATTTAGGATATTCTTTCGCAACTTTACTTAGCCAATTTAATGAAAGTGTTGTGTTTTTATCAATCATACTTTTTTATTTCTCTATATACTCTTTTGCCAAAACCTCTTTAATTTTTTGTTCAATAAATTTTTTTTTTCGCCTTCGACTTGCATAACGTAATAGCTTATTCATATTGATTGTATATTTCGAGTTGGCTTCAAAAATGATTCTTGAACGCTCACTTTGTGCCGATTGATATAGTTTTTCTTCTGACAAAATATCAACCAATAATTTTTCTATCGTTATCGTCTCTATTTGATCGACTTCTTGCGTTGGAGCTTCCGAAACTAATGGAATAATTACAATGGCTTCATCTAAAGCCGAAATATAGAAATCTATTTCTTTGTCAGCAGGATTTAGAAAAACATTTTCATATTTATCCCTCAATACATCAAAAACAGCTTCTACACCTAACCTTTCAACTTCTACCATTATCATAAACTTTCCAGCTTGGTGTCTTGTGAATTCATTTAGTGCAGAAGTTCGCCAAATACAACATTTTAAAAATGGTTTTTTCTGTTTAATTAGCGAATAAATTTTTTGAGTAAGTTCGTTAAGATCTGGAATATAATCAGTTCGATTGTTTCTGATACTATATTTCTTGTATCCTGTTCGTTCGATAATCCCTTCTTTCAATAACTTATATCTGATATAACTGATTCGTTCGTCCTTGATATTCAGGTTATGGCTTAAATACTTATCAATATCATGCATTTCCACTTCTTTTTTTATAAGAAAAAGTGGTGCTAAATCATCATATTTTAACTGATAATGTGCCATTATTTACTAAATGAGTAGATTTGATTGCAAAGGTAATAAATAAAATATTGGCAACAAATGTATTTTAGTGCCGATATTTCAAATAAAATACATTTAGAAAAGACTCATAGACCGTTTCCTTTTTCTGAATGTTGTCGTTGTCCCGATATTTATCGGAATGCCTTTTGTGCGGATCGGCTCAGTGATTTATAATTTGGAAGAGTAACATCTTACTTATGTCGGAGTGATTTTTGACTTTTCTTTAAATAATTCCCACATAAGTAATTGTTACGTTTTAATTCATCTATTTCGGTGTAATATCATTTTATATTCCATTTTTCAGTATTAGACAATACTTTATTGATGCCTGAAAGTTTATATTGAGTAATCGGGTTTAATGACTTTTTTAAAGCCGTAGTTAAAGAAATATCTCCTAATTCCTCTAAAAATGCCCCTAATAAAGCTCTCGTGGCTGGCGAATATTTTTGAGCCAACCTTACCAAAGTAGATTTATCTTCAATAGTCAGTGTTTTGAGAATAGAAACCATCCGCTTACATACTTGTACGGTACTTGAATCAGGAATTTTCTTGATGTAACGAATCACATCAAGGATTTGTAACAGTGGGATATTCTCTTTTGTTATAGTATTTTTTTGTTTGATAAATGTAATAGTGTAGTATTCTCGATTAAAAGTAGGGCGTATGTCATTTTTAGCAATTTGTATCGTATTACTGACTTGTGTGGTCAATCCTAATTGATTGAAAATTGATTGGGTTGCAGTTTACCAAATACTGTATTTTCAGCTTTATAAAATTTACCTTTCGATAATTTAGCTATTTTACCAGCAATAGCCATACGATTAAGAGCTTTAATAATGGCCTCTCTGTTAGTCGGCTCTGACAAAAAATCATTATAAGTGAATACATACCCTTTGGGTAACTTATCAATCTTTGTTTTTATGTATTCGGTGGTTTTCATATAATTCTTTCTACTCTACTAAGGTAGTTGAATGTCCAGTTTATTTGCAAATAAACTGGACATTATTTGCGAATATTATTTGTGTTGAATAATTTTGTCACTAATTATTACATATAGGCTACACATCCTTATCCTCACTTTTTGCAAAATTCTTATTGAAGCTAAAAGCCAGTAATCGCTCCTGCAATTGTATGATTTTATCCTTCAAAGCATTATTTTTTTCTAATTGTTCGTAGTATTTATCTTTATAGGCATCAGGTGCGAAAACTTGAATTTGTCTTGTTTCTGAGCGTCCTTGTAGCCAATCCATCGAACAATTAAACTCTTCACAAATCCTTAAAGCTAAATCCCAACTTGGGTTTTGCTTGCCTTTTTCAATTTGCGAAATTGTGACGGCTACCACACCAAATTTCTCGGCAAATGCGGCTTGTGTAAGTTCACCTCTCAACTCTTTGAGGCGGTCTTTTACGTTAGTATTATTTGGAATCATTCTAAATTTGGGCTTTTTAAGTAACTATTTGGGTTAATATTATTCTTAATAATGTATTAAATAATATATTTATACAAAATAAATATATACGTAATA
>NZ_JAYWCU010000218.1:0-14909 GCF_043780375.1 Emticicia sp.
ATCAAGGTGTTCTTTGGACATCTAATTCTTTCTTTATTTTTGTTTTCGCACTACAAAAATATGAAAGAATTTTTTTATGCTCTTTGGACAACCTACCTATTGGGTAAATCCAAGTAACATATTTGTAGTACGAAAGTGTATTTTTTAAGCCTTTTGTTGGCAACATAAATGCTGGTCGGAAATTATAAACTGCCTTAAAAGGTAATTTTATTAAATCGTTTTCGGTTTTACCCTTCACTCTTGCCCACATGCTACTACCTTTTTCTGTACTATCTGTGGCCGAACCCGAAATATAGCAAAATGTCATTTCTGGATTTACTTTGCTTAATTTTTCAGCAAAATTGAGTGTTAGTGTATGTGTCATCTTGAAATATTCAGGCTCTTTCATGCCAACTGACGAAACACCCAAACAAAAATAACAAGCATTATAGTCTCTTACTTGATTCAAAATAGGAGTAATATCAAAAAAATCTTGATTAATAATTTCCTTCAGTTTTGGATGATTTACACCACAAGGTTTTCTGCCAATAACTAAAACCGCTTCAATGTCAGGATGTTGTAAAGATTCGTGCAAAACGCCTTCTCCAACCATGCCCGTAGCTCCCGTAATAATTGCTTTTATTTTCATTTTTTTAATTCAATCAAGTCCCAAATCATTTCAAAACCTTGTTCAATTATATCTTGTTGTTGTTCAATGGCTTGCGTCGAAACGTATTGATAAATGCCCATAATTTGACTATTGACGAGCGTGAAAATCAAATCAGTTGGCATATTTTTAATCGCACCCTTCGCTTTTCCTTGTTCAATAAATTCGGTGTGCATTTTTGTTTGTTCGAGCGAAACTTCTGCTGGAATTTGAGACAAATGGGGCGAAAAATGTATTTGTTGAATATAATGAAACTTATCTTTATTAGATAACGCCCACAAAATCGTGTTGAAATAAATCTTTTTTGCAGTATTTTTTATATTATCATTAGCTTCAAGTTTTGACATCAATAATTGATTCAATTCATTTTTTATATTTACATAAACTTCTTTAATTAGGGCTTCTTTTGTAGCAAAATAATGAAAAAGTGTGCCATTCGCCACGCCTGCTTCTTTCGCTATTTTGCTTGTAGGAGTGCCATGAAAGCCAAATTCAACGAAAAGTTTAAGGGCTGTATTGAGTATTTTTTGTTCTTTGTTCATAATAGATTGACTAATCACTCTACAAAAGTATTTGTATTTTTAATATTATCAAACAAAATTTCCATTATGATTTTTAGAAATGGCTTTAAACAGTGTATTATTGGTTTTTAAACCTTTTTTTGTCACTTTTGCCTTATATTTTCACAACTACCCAACCAAATGCTTGTAGAATTACTTTACCCAGAGTCGCTAACCAACGAAGAACTTGATGTTTACCTTGCCAGCGGGTGGTTCAGAATGGGGCAGTCTATTTTTACGACAAATTTTCTGAAATTTCATAACATTTTTCATAGTTCAATATGGCTAAGAGTTGATTTATTGAGCTTTGAAACAACTAAGTTTCAGCAGAAAATGCTGAGAGCAAATGCAAAGTTTGAAGTACAAATTCAGCCATTAATACTAACTCTTAATCAAGAAAATCTTTTTAGCAAATACCGAAATCATGTTACGTTCGATGCTGCTCCATCAGTGCAAAGTCTGCTTTTTGGAGAAAAATCAGTAACTAATATTTATAATACGTATGAAATAAATATTTATGATAATGGCAAACTGATAGCCGTAGGATTTTTTGATTTAGGGCTACAGAGTGCCGCTGGAATATCGTGTTTTTATGATTCTGACTACAAAAAATACAGTTTAGGCAAGTATTTGATGTATTTAAAAATGGATTTTTGCAGAAAACAGGGTTGTTCTTTTTTCTATCCTGGGTATTTTGCCCCAGGCTATCCGTTGTTTGATTATAAGTTAGATTTGGCAAAACCATCACTTCAATACCTCGATTTGGTAGCGGGTGCTTGGTTTCCTTTTGACACATATTCCCCAATCCAAATTCCGTTTGAAGTGATGTGCCGCAAACTAAGAGAATTGGGTAATTATTTAGACAAACGAAACTTCAAATATCAATTTCAATACTACGATTTTTTTGATGCCGACATGATTAGCAACCTCAATGGTTTGGGGCTGTTCGACTATCCAGTTTTTTTATTCTGCTCCCAACTCGACGACAGCCTGTTTATCCCGATGGTTATATTTGATGTGTGCGAACAACAATTCCATTTAATTCTTTGCTCTCGTGTTTACGAATCTGTCTTTACCGAAAGCAAACCAGAGCATTACAATGCTTATTTGCTACAAATTGCTCGATATTTATACACAGGTGAGTCAGTTGAAGAAATGGCAGACGTGATTGAAATGTGTGGACGAGAAATGAAGAGTTTAGAGTTATAAATGACTATTTTGCTCCTAATAATTAATACTGCAAATCTTAAAATCATTTTAATCCTGTTGTATCTTTGCACTTCATTTAAAAAAAGAGTATGATTTCAGTAGATAATGTAGCGGTTGAGTTTAATGGTGGAACGCTGTTTAGTGATATTACTTTCAACATCAACGAAAAAGATAAAATAGCCCTCATGGGCAAAAATGGAGCGGGAAAATCTACTTTGCTCAAAATTATTGCAGGAGCAGATAAACCCACTCGTGGCAAAATATCGGCTCCAAATGATGCAGTAATTGCCTATCTACCGCAGCATTTACTCACGCAAGATGATAGCACGGTTTTTGAAGAGGCATCGAAGGCTTTTTCGGTGGTTTTGGATATGAAAAAAGAGATGGATGAACTCAATCACCAACTCGAAACCCGCACCGATTATGAGTCAGATGCGTATATGAATATTATTGAAAAAGTCTCTGAACTCAGCGAAAAATACTATTCAGTTGAAGAAGTAAATTATGATGCTGAAGTAGAAAAAACGCTTTTGGGAATGGGTTTTCAACGCTCAGATTTTATTCGTTCGACCTCCGAATTTAGTGGAGGTTGGAGAATGCGTATTGAATTGTGCAAAATTTTGCTTCAAAACCCCGATTTGATATTACTTGATGAGCCAACCAACCACTTAGATATTGAGTCGATTCAGTGGTTAGAAGATTTTTTGATGAATAATGCTAAAGCGGTCATTGTTATTTCGCACGATAGGGCTTTTGTCGATACAATAACCAATCGTACTATCGAATTGACAATGGGTCGCATTTATGACTACAAAGTAAATTATACACAATACCAACAACTACGAAAAGAACGTCAGGAACAGCAGCAAAAGCAGTTTAATGACCAACAAAAAATGATTGCCGACACGCAAGAATTTATTGACCGATTTAAAGGCACTTACTCAAAAACGCTTCAGGTACAGTCGAGGGTAAAAATGCTTGAAAAATTGGATATTGTGGAAGTTGATGAAATAGATTCTTCGGCACTGAGTTTAAAATTTCCGCCCGCACCTCGATCAGGAAATTATCCTGTAATTATAGAAAATGTTAGTAAAAGGTACGGCGATAATTTAGTTTTTAAAGATGCGTCATTGACAATAGAGCGTGGCGAAAAAATTGCTTTCGTAGGTCGAAACGGCGAAGGGAAATCTACTTTGGTAAAAGCCATTATGTCGGAAATTGATTTTGAAGGTGATTTGAAATTAGGACATAATTCGATGATTGGCTATTTTGCCCAAAATCAAGCGTCTCTTTTAGATGAAGATTTGACGGTTTTTCAGACCATTGATAATATTGCAGTAGGTGATGTACGTACCAAAATAAAAGATATTTTGGGAGCATTTATGTTCCGAGGTGAGCAAATCAATAAGAAAGTGAAGGTTTTGTCGGGCGGAGAAAAAACACGTTTGGCTATGGTAAAGCTTTTGCTCGAACCAGTAAATTTATTGATTTTGGATGAGCCTACCAATCACTTAGATTTAAAAACTAAAGATATTTTGAAAGATGCCCTCCGAGCTTTTGAAGGTACAATCATCTTAATTTCTCACGACCGTGATTTCTTGGAAGGATTGGCAACCAAAGTTTTTGAGTTTGGGAATAAACGTGTAAAAGAGCATTTTGAAGATATTACGGGTTTCTTGCGTAATAAGAAAATGGAGAATTTAAGAGAGATTGAGAGAAAAGGGAAGTAATGATAAATTGAAGATTAAAAAATAGCACAAAAAAATCCCCCAAGATTACTCGAGGGGGATTTTTTATAATGCTATTGCCTAATTAGGCGTAAACCGTTTCCGCAATTTTGTTGAATTCGTCAACCTGAATGTTTTGTTTTTCAATGGTAATATTCGCTTTCAAAAACTCACGAATTTTCTTACCATAAGCACGGTCAGTATAGCGACGCACGGCATTGTCTTTGTTTTCTTTTAAAGTTTTGCGAGCCATTTGGTCAATCATATCTTCCAAACCTTCGTACGAATATGCTCCAAAATAATTACGCATTTCAGCTTTTACTTCATCTACGATGTCAGTATATTCTAATTTTACATCATTTTTTGCCGAAACTTCGTTACGAATCAAATCCATGCGTAAACCTTTCGCAAAAGCATCAAAATCCTTTTCGATGTCTTCAACTGTAAATTTGCCTTCATTGATATTGAACAACCATTTTTTCAAAAACTCATTTGGTAATTCGATATGAATATTGTCTAAAAGTGTTTTTTCTACTTCAAAATCAAGCAAATAATCACTTTCACGAGCATAATTTTCTTTAATAACTTTACTAATTTCAGCTCTAAATTCAGCTTCGTTAGTTGCTTTTCCTTCGCCAAGAGCTTTGTCGAACAATTCTTGGTCAATTTCTGATAAAGTTGAACGAGAAATTTTTTCAACTGTCAATTCAAACTCACCACTCAAAGCAGCTGCCTCTTCTTCTGTTTTACCAGTAGCAAAGCCTAAATCTTTAGTATTTGAAAAAATTGACTGAATATCAAATTTCACGCTGCTTCCTTTTTCCAAACCTTTGAAAATATGGAACGCATCATCCGATACACGACCAGTCGGAATTGATGCATCTTTTACATCAAATTCTGTTGATTCTTGCTTCAAAATCCCAAAAATCATATCTTCTTTCTCAACTTCTTCTGCTTCGGTGTCTTTTCCAAAACGCTTACGAACATCTTCAATTGCCTCATTTATTTTGTCTTCCGATGGATCAATATCGTAAGTTTTGATAGCAGGAATTGCAGACAAATCTACTGAAAAATCAGAGGCTGTACCTATTTCGTATTCAAACGAAAACTCCTTTTGATTATCCCAATCAATATTCTTTGCTGCTTCATTATCAGGCAATGGGTCGCCAACTACACGTAATTTATTATTGGTTATATAATCGTTTACAGTTTTTGAAACCATGTTGATTACTTCATCAACTAAAATACTTTTTCCGTGTAATTTTTGAATATATTCTTTCGGAACCATTCCTGGGCGAAAGCCTTTTACTTGAGCAGTTTTGCTGTATTGCTTAATTTTCTTATCAACTTCGGGCTTGTAGTCTGCCTCTGTGAGTGTTACTTTTAGTCTGCCTTCGGTAGAAGAAATTCTATCTAATGTAGTTTCCATTTAGGATAATTTATTTGTAAAATTTAAAAAACCCTCTGACCATGCAAGGTTCAGAGGGTTAAGTCGTACGGGCGAAGGGACTCGAACCCCCACACCTTGCGGCACCAGATCCTAAGTCTGGCACGTCTACCAATTTCGCCACGCCCGCATTTCAACTTGGTAGTAATTTATTAACATTTTGTACGCTTGTCAATACAATTAACTACTAATTGGGCTGCAAAGGTAATGAGTTTTTCTTAATCTGTCAATCGAAAAATGAAAAATATTTTTAATCGCCTTCATATGTTACTTTCTTTCACCAAAAAAACATTGTTAAAGTTTTATTTTTGCTTTATCCAGCAAAAACATTTGTTCCTACAACAGCAATTATTAACTTAGTGTTAAGAATATAACAAAACAAAGATATAATTTTGGAAGCAGCGATTGAGAAAATTGATAGTATGGCGGAAGAACGCCGCTCGAAAGAATCAATGATTGATTTAGAAAAAGAAAAAACTGAAATTTTGGCGAAGTATCGGCAATTGCTCAGGGCTGCAAAACCAGTGCTGAAAGATAATGACGCTAAATTAATAAAAAAAGCTTTTGAAATTTCGATGGAAGCCCATAAAGATATGAGGCGAAAATCGGGCGAACCTTATATTTTTCACCCTTTAGAAGTTGCTCAAATTTGTGTTGAAGAAATAGGTTTAGGTGCTACGTCGGTAATATGTGCTTTGTTACACGATGTGGTGGAAGATACTGATTTGACGCTTAAAGATATTGAGCGGGATTTTGGAAAAAAAGTTGCTCAAATTATTGATGGTTTAACAAAAATTTCAGGAAGTTTTGAGCAGGGAACTTCAGCTCAAGCGGAAAACTTCCGAAAAATGTTGCTTACTCTTTCGGAAGATGTACGAGTAATATTGATAAAACTCGCCGATCGAACGCACAATATGCGTACTTTGGGCAGCATGGCTCGCAACTCTCAACTCAAAATTGCCCACGAAACTATTTTTATCTATGCTCCACTTGCCCATCGTTTGGGGCTTTACAAAATAAAATCAGAACTCGAAGATTTATACCTTAAATATACCGAGCCAGAAGTTTATAAAGACATTGCCAATAAACTTAAAAGTTCAAAAGCTAACCGTGACCGCTTCATTGATAGTTTCATTAATCCTCTTCAAAAAAAACTTAATGATGCTGGACTGAATTTTGTTATAAAGGGTCGTCCAAAACACATTTATTCTATTTGGAACAAACTCAAAACGCACCATACCTCTTTCGAAGATATTTTTGATTTGTTTGCTATTCGAGTAATTTTAGAAGGAATTCCTCCCGAAAAAGAGAAATCTGCTTGTTGGCAAGCCTACTCAATTGTTACTGATGAATATAAGCCGAACCCTGACCGCTTGAAAGATTGGATTTCGATTCCAAAAGCCAATGGTTATGAGTCGCTACACACAACCGTTATGAGCCAAACTGGGCAATGGGTTGAAGTGCAAATTCGTACCGAGCGAATGGACGAGATTTCGGAACGAGGCTATGCAGCTCATTTTAAATATAAAGGAAGCGATACTTCGGTTGAAGCCCCACTTGACCGTTGGATAAATCAGGTGCGTGAAACCCTCGAATCGGGCGATAAGTCAGCAATTGAGTTTTTAGAAGATTTTAGAGGGAACTTTTATAACGAAGAAGTATTTGTTTTTACGCCCAAAGGCGACCTAAAAGTGCTACGAAAAGGAGCAACGGTGCTTGATTTCGCTTTCGAAATTCACACTGATATTGGTAAGCGATGTACAGCAGGAAAAGTCAATAACCAGTTAGTGCCTATTAGTTATGTCATGCAAAATGGCGACCAAGTAGAGATTCTGACAACTAAAAACCAAAAACCTTCGGAAGATTGGCTTAGGTTTGTTACAACTTCCAAAGCCAAAGCTCGTATTAAAGACTTACTGAAAGAAGAAAACAAAGTTTATTTTAGTGATGGAAAAGAGATAATTGCCAAGCGTTTCAAGATTTTGGGACTTGAAAATAACCTCGAAACACTCAATCAACTTCGGGCATATTTTAATAAGAAAGACTATAATGACCTTTATTATAGTTTCGGGAAAGGCTATATTCATTCTGACGAAATAAAAAAGTTCAAATCAGACCGTGATGCCCGAATAAATAAGCAAGCCAAAATTGAGATTGATAATAAGGCTTTTATTGATGCCAAAAGTTTTGAGAAAGAAATAAAAAAGGTAAAAGGTGTTGATACTCTTTTTATTGGCGACGATTTTCAATCCATCGATTTTACTTTGGCTCGATGTTGTAGCCCGATTCCAGGAGATGATGTTTTTGGTTTCCTGACGGTTAATGAAGGTATCAAAATTCACCGAAATTCTTGTCCAAACGCTCAACAATTACTTTCACAATATGGCAATCGAGTTATAAAAGCTCGTTGGTCGTCGCAAGTTGCAAAGGCATTTGTAGCCAGTATTCATCTTGATGGAATCGACCGAATGGGCATGATTCAAGATATTTCAAAGATAATATCGAGTGAATTACATATAAATATGCGTTCTTTGGCAGTTGATACAAATGATGGTATCTTTACAGGAGATATTAAACTATACGTAATGGATACCCGACATTTAGAAACATTGATGCTCCAGTTGGAAGCTATTGAAGGCATGAACCAAGTTACTCGTGTGGATTCGGAACAGTAAGCAATTTTTCAGTTAAAAGTTTTCAAATGAAAAAAAATCTTCTATTATTAATTATCCTATTTTTTAGTTTTAATAATATTTTCGCCCAAAAAGCAGACTCTTTGTATGCTAAGCGGGTTTTCCTTGCTACTAATATTTATAAAAATGGCATAAAGCTATCGAATGCTAAAGTAACAAAACTTTATAAAGACACTTGGCAGCCAAAAATAAAATATAAATGGTCTAATATTTTGAAACCAATTGGCCCAGTGGTGGCACTAGGTGGTATAGGATTAGCAGTTGTTGCCCTCAAAGGAGTGGATGCCACGGCTGTAATTGACGGCAAAAACGTTGATTATAAAATAAGAAGTTTATCAAAACTGTTAATGGGCATTGGGCTTGTTGTGGGTGGTTTAAGCATGGTTGAATCTTCCAATGAACTTGCCCAACATTCGGTAGATATTTATAATTCGATGTTAAAACCTGTTAAAAAAGTAGGTTACAGGCGGCACTCATCTATTGATAAAATAAAATTTGGAATAACACCGAGCAATGCCATTGGGTTTTTTATTTCGCTAAAGTAATTGATATAGTTTTTTGTAAAAGCACTGGCTAAAATCAGTGCTTTTTGTATTTATTAAAGAAAAGTATTGATTGAAAAACAAGTATTAATTACCTTAAAAAGGCGTAGTAACCAGTTGTTTTTTTGTTCAAAAACAGAATCAATAAGCTATCAACGATCGACTATTAACTATCGACAGTTTATAAATTGGTACTTAGTTATTTTCTTTGTAATTTTGCTCGAAAATCACAGTGAAACCCAGCAAATAAAATGGTTCCAAACGCATCAAACTTTGATTCGGCAAAAAGTATTTTTACAGCTTACTTAGAGACCAAGCAGCTCCGAAAAACGCCAGAAAGATATGCCATTTTAGAAGAAATATACTCTCGAGACGACCACTTCGAGGTGGAGGATTTGTATATTTCAATGAAAAACAAAAAATACCAAGTAAGTCGTGCAACAGTTTATAATACTTTAGATTTATTGACCGAATGTGATTTGGTAACGAAGCATCAGTTTGGTAAAAATCTTGCTCAGTACGAAAAATCTTATGGAAACCGCCAGCACGATCATTTGATTTGTGTTGATTGCCACAAAGTATCCGAATTTTGCGACCCTCGTGTGCAGAATATCCAATCAATGGTAGGTGATATGCTTAAATTTAAAGTGATGCACCACTCGTTAATTTTCTATGGCTCATGCGAGAGAGAAAATTGTGAAAACAAAGTACTACAATAAATGAATTTTGAACGCTAATTGCCAATAGATAAAACTAATGGCCCAACTTTAATAAATAAATGATTGATATTCTTTTAGGCTTACAATGGGGCGATGAAGGCAAAGGCAAAATTGTTGATGTGCTTGCCCCTGATTATCAAGTAGTTGCACGTTTTCAAGGCGGACCAAACGCTGGACATACGCTTGAATTTAATGGTAATAAACATGTACTTCACCAAATTCCATCAGGCATTTTTCGCCCTGATTGTTTGAATATTATTGGTAATGGAGTCGTGCTTGACCCAATTATTTTCAGAAAAGAAATTGATGCTTTAGCAAAGTATAATCTTGAATTGCGTAAAAACTTAGTCATTTCTAAGAAAACTGCAGTAATTATTCCAACACACCGTTTACTTGATGCGGCTTATGAAAAAGCCAAAGGTGATGCAAAAATTGGCTCAACTTTAAAAGGAATTGGGCCAGCTTATTCTGATAAAGTAGCTCGTCAAGGTTTGCGTTTGGGCGATATTCTTTCGCCTAATTTCAAGAAAAAATACCAAGATTTGGTTGCAAAACACACACAAATCTTAGATTTTTACAATTTTGAATATGATTTGACGGAAGCCGAAAAAGACTTTTTCTCTGCCATTGAATTCATCAAAGAATTTGATTTAAGAGATACTGAATATATTGTAAACGATTCGCTGAAAAGTGGGCAAAGAATATTGGCTGAAGGTGCTCAAGGCTCATTGCTCGATATTGATTTTGGTTCATATCCTTTCGTAACAAGCTCAAATACAACAGCAGCGGGGGTTTGTTCAGGTTTAGGTGTTGCTCCGAATACAATTGGAGAAGTTTTTGGAATTTTCAAGGCTTATTGTACCCGTGTAGGAAGTGGCCCTTTCCCAACGGAATTGAAAGACGATTTAGGCGAAAAAATCCGTCAAGAAGGTCGTGAATTTGGGGCAACAACTGGTCGTCCACGTCGTACTGGTTGGTTAGATTTACCAGCTTTAAAATATAGTATCATGCTCAACGGCGTTACGCAATTGATTATGATGAAAGCTGATGTTTTAAACTTCTTAGACGAAGTAAAAATCTGTACACATTACCGTTTGCCAGACGGAACTATCACTGAGCAAATGCCTTTCGATTTGACAGATACGGACGTTGAACCAATCTACAAATCTTTCAAAGGATGGGAATGCTCGCTCGAAGGAATGCGTACTTTCGACCAAATTCCTGCTGAATTGGCCGATTATGTTAGTTATTTGGAAGACGTACTAGAAGTGCCAATTAGCTTTATTTCGACTGGGCCAGACCGTGAAGCATTGATTTTGCGTGAAGCACTGGCTGTATAAAGAAGTTGAGTCTCAAAAATTCGTAACTCAAACGTGCCATATTTTACAAATGTGGCACGTTTAGTTTTAAATCGATTGACTTTTTATGAATGCTAATTTAGCCAATTACCTTTTTGATAAAGAAATCCTCTATCGAAATTCTGTTACTCAAGAAAAAGCAGTAATTGAAGAACAACAAGTAGTTGTAGCTGAAAAACCAATAGTTATTCAAGAAAAAATAGCTTCTCAAAAAGAAAAAATCATTAAGTCTTCACTGCCATCTTTAATTCTAAAAAGTAAGGTTCTGATTTTAACCGAATCTATTTCTGACAATGAAAAAGCATTTTTAACAAAGATCCTGAATGCTGTTGGTTTATCTTTAGACCAAATTGATTTGATAGAGTTGAATAAAGTACAAACTATTGATTATCAGTCATTTATTGCTCTGAATACGACTAAAAAATTTATCAGTTTTGGCGTAGGTTTGGGCAAATTAAACTGGGATGTGCTACTAAATATTTACCAAATAAAAAATGTTGCTGCAATAGATTATTTACTTTCCGACGAACTCCGAATCGTGGAAGCTGACCTAAATTTGAAAAGAAGGCTTTGGGTAGCTTTGAAGCAAATGTTTGAAAATTATACTACTTGAAATAACTCAATGAAATGTCCATCTGGGTCATTCAAAAATAATTGGATTGCCCCATCTGGACGAAGTTTGATTGGTAGATATTTTATGTTTTTTTCTTGCAAATATTTTTCAGCAATTGTCATATTATCTACTTCTAAAGCAAAATGATTACTTCGAATAGGTGTCCAATTAGATTCGGGTTCACGCCCTATTAAGTGCAATTCACGCCCTTCTCCTAAATCAAACCAAAGTACTGGATAGTCGAATGCAGGTGGAGAAAGTTCATGTAAATCAAGCACTTGGGAATAAAAAAGCCTACTAATTTTCAAGTCAGATATTTGTAAAGCTACATGGTTGAATGCTTTTATACTTAATTTATTATCCATTTTAATCTTTTATTTATCTGCACAAAAGTAAATAAATCAAACGATTCTTTCAGTCAAACTTCTGACTAATTCCATTTTTTTTGTAACTTGCATCATGGAAAAATTTGTGGTTTCAGCACGAAAATATCGTCCTATCACTTTCGATGCAGTGGTTGGACAGTCGCATATAACTACTACTCTTCAAAATGCTATCCGCACCAATCATTTGGCTCAAGCATTTTTGTTTTGCGGCCCTCGTGGTGTGGGTAAAACAACCTGTGCCAGAATTTTGGCCAAAACCATTAACTGTCAAAATCTTGTAGAAGACATCTCGCCTTGTAATGAATGTGAGTCTTGCAAGAGCTTTAATAATAATGCTTCGTTCAATATTCATGAATTAGATGCAGCTTCCAATAACTCAGTCGAAGACATCAGAAATTTGACTGACCAAGTTAGATTTCCACCGCAGCACGGAAAATATAAAGTTTATATCATTGATGAGGTTCACATGCTTTCGACATCGGCTTTCAATGCTTTTTTAAAAACTTTAGAAGAGCCGCCTAGTTATGCAGTTTTTATTTTAGCAACCACCGAAAAACACAAAATACTTCCGACTATTCTGAGTCGTTGCCAGATTTTTGATTTTAATAGAATTCAGATAAAAGACATTGCCGACCATTTGGCAAATGTAGCTAAAAAAGAAGGTGTAAGTGCTGACTATCAAGCACTTGAATTGATTGCACAAAAAGCGGATGGAGGTTTACGTGATGCTCTCTCAATGTTTGATTTGAATGTTACTTTTTCTTCGGGTTCAACAATTACGTATCAAGCTGTCTTAGAAAACTTACATATTCTTGATTATGATTATTATTTCCGAATGGTTAATTCGTTGGCTTTGGGGAATGTTTCAGAAGCGTTTTTATTGTATGATGAAATCTTAGAAAAAGGCTTCGATGGACACCAATTTGTAGTTGGCTTGAACGAACATTTTCGGAATTTAATGGTGAGTAAAGACCCACAAACTGTCAAGTTACTGCAAGTCGCTGAGTCGATTCAAAGACGATATTTAGAACAATCTGCCAAATTATCGTTGGGTTTGATATTTTCGGCTTTGAGTATAGGAAGTCAGCTTGATATAAATTATAAATCTGCCAAAAATCAACGTCTTCATATTGAAATAGGCTTGATGAAACTCTCACAAATTCAGCAAGTATTGAATCTAAGTGAGCTACCCAATAACGGGGACGAAAAAAAAAACACTAATGGAGTAGGAGAGAAAGCAACTGTTGTCGAGAAAAATAATCCTATTCCAAATACGACTCCGATTGAAACCACACTTGCTCCAGTTTATGTTCCGCCAGTTTTGGGAAATATATCTCAAGTAAAGGAAAGTCCAGTTGCTGTACCTCAACCTGTAGTTCGTCGGTCATTGAACTCTTCTAAGTTAAAATCAACGGTTGATTTGGAAACTGCTGTGTTGAATCCAAATATTGATGCTACACAAAGCATTGATAGTCAAGGGAATATGGTAGTTTACAGCGAGGTGTTTACTTTTGAAACATTACAAAAGGAGTTGCATTTTTTTGCAGATGTTCGTGACAATGAAACGCTTAAAGTAATGCTTAAACGTGATTTTGAGTTGGAAGGAACAACGTTGAAGCTGCAATTAGATAATCAAATTCAGTTGGATACCTTGACCCAAATAAAACAAGATTTAGCAGTACATCTCAGACAAAAACTTCGCAATTCGGCGATTCAAATTTTTGCAGAAATTGTAGAATCTACTACCGAACGTCGCCCATATACTGCTCAAGAAAAATTTGAATATTTGGCAAACAAAAACCCTGCTTTATTAGAATTAAGAGAAAAATTAGGCTTAGAATTAGTGTTCTAATAAAGTTTCATTTTTTACCTCGCCACTTCAATAAACCTTCCATCTTGGTACTTAATGATAGGCACAATTTTGTTTTCGTTAGAACCGTTGGTGTAGTCAAAACCATCAAGTACGTAGCCTTGTGTATATTCAATCATATCTAAATTGTTACGCAGTTTATTTTTGCCTGAATTCAACATTCTACCGTAGAAAAGAAGCATATCATATCCCCAACAACCATAGTAAGAGGGAGCAATATTTTGGTCATTGATATAACTACTACGAAAATTTTTGACCTCTTCTTTTTCTCGATTTATATAATCTAATTGTATTAAGTATAATTGACGATTGAAAATTCCAAGTGAAGAACCTTCAAAATCGAAAGCAGAAGAAACTGCCATAATTGGTACTGATACTTTCTTTTTGTCTAAGGCATTAATAACTTTTGGCCCGAAAGAATTATCACTGCCAGAAATAAAAATATGCCCTGGTTTACGCTTCAAATCAATGTTTTCAATGGTCGAAAATCGCTTAATCTCAATTATTTCTATACCACTTTCCATAGCTTTGTCACGGTAGATATAGGCAAATGTAGAATCTTTTCGAGTATTTCCGTAGTAAATAGCTACTGAGCGAGAAGTATTTTGTGAATTAATATAATCTAATGCCTTCAAAGCTTGCATTTCGTAGGAAGGCGAAGCCAAAAAAGTTGTTTTGTCGTTAGTAATTAATTGGCGATTGTTTGATAAAGGATGAACCTGTACAACTTGGTTTGATTTAGCAAAAGCATTCGCTATTTTATTAGCTTCAGGGTATAAAGGCCCTACCAATAAATCTACTTGGGTAAAATTTCCACTATTAATTAATTCGGTAATTAAACTGGCATCACGTTCAATATCAAAAGTAAATAAATTGATGTTTATTTGCTCTGTTTCTAATTTTTCCTTTGCTAATTTCATACCCGCATACATATCATAAATATATTGATTTGCACGGTTGCTTTTAGTGGGATCAAACTCAAAAAGTCGAAAAGGGAGTAGAATAGCAACATTTATCGCTCCGTTATTTTCTTTCTTGGGGGCAACTTTTTTTGGTGTATTATTTGTTATTTCTAAATTGAATTGATTGGTAAGTCGGTCAGAAAGTTCTAAATCTTCACGACTGGCAAATTTGCTTTT
>NZ_JAYWCU010000219.1:0-10035 GCF_043780375.1 Emticicia sp.
TTTGGTGATGCTCGGCATTCCGAGAGCAACTGCCGAGAAAAGTATTGATGTGATTCTGAAACGTGAGGGAAATGAGATTACAGTTGAGCAACTCATAAAGTTTGCCTTACGTTAGTTCATTTAGATTAATTCTTGAAAACGCCAATCCTGAAAATCTCTAAATCTTACAAATCCTGTTTATTTTTATTTGCTTAATAGACTATTGGCAAGGTTTTAGTCGTTTAAGGTTTATAATCCTATTTGATATTTCTACAAAACTGTATGTTCAGACAGCTATTAAAACTAAATTGTGTTACTATAACTATACTTTTTTGGGCTTTTTGCTTTATAAATTCCTCATTAGGGCAAAACCGTAAAAAGAGTATAACTACTGTTGAAAAAGCTAACTCAGACTCCCTTACGATACCTGAGAAAGATACTGTTATTGTTAAAACTGGCACAAAACCTTCTTATCGTTGGCAAGACCGCTACCTCAACCGCTATTCGGCTAGAGTGCCACAATCGCCATTTTATTTGAAAGACCCAAAAAATATTTCAAATGATTTCAAGATTTCTCCCGATACAAAAGAAATTTCGATAACCGAAAAAGTAGGTAAAAGCATTGATTACCGAGTTCCACAATCTTTAACTTTCAACGAGTATTCGAGTATTCAAAATGCTGCTATTCGCAAAAGCATTCTACGAGATTACGAAAATCTGCAAGATGGAAAAAGTGCAACCAGCGGACGAGGATTAAGACCATTATTAGAGAAAAATCCAATTGTAGATAGAATTTTTGGTGGAAATCTGATTGATTTAAAGCCAAATGGTTTTGTAACGCTCGATTTTCAATTGATTAAACAATTTATTGATAATCCATTTTTGCCGCTCATTCAGCGAAAACAAACGCTTTTCAATTTTAATGAACAAATCAATATCAACTTCAATGGTAAGATTGGCGAGAAAATGGGCATTTTGACTAATCTTGATACCAAAGCAGCTTTTAATTTTGAAAACCAACTTAAACTAAATTTCAAAAACCAACCCGAAGATATTTTACAAAAAGTTGAGGCAGGAAATGTAAGTATGCCCGTAAAAAGTCAGTTGATTCCTGGCGTACAAAATTTATTTGGTGTAAAAGCTGGTTTTAGGTTAGGAAAACTTGATGTTACGGCTGTGCTTGCTCAACAACGTTCAAAAACCGAATCAATCGTTTTAAATAATGGCACACAAAGCCGAGCTTTTGAAATCCGTGTTGATAATTATGACGAAAACCGTCACTTCTTTTTAGCCCAGTTTTTTAGAGGCAATTACGAAAAATCGCTGAGAAACTTGCCTTTGGTACTTTCGGGCGTTCGAATTACTCGTTTGGAAGTTTATGTTACCAATCGCACCAATAATATCGAATCAATGCGAAATTTGGTCGCATTTTCGGATATTGGTGATAAAAAAATAACTGACGACCAATATAGCCCCGTTGATAACAAAGCAACGACACTTTACGACCAATTAAATAATAATCCTGCTTTTAGAAAAATCGATACTACAACATCTTCGCTGGCAGCATTAGGTTTGAAAAAGGGAATTGACTACGAAATCTTGCGTGGAGCAAAACGCTTAACCGAAAGAGAATTTAAGTTTAACCAAGAATTAGGTTATATTTCATTGGTAACACCATTACGAAATGACGAAATTTTGGGCGTTGCTTACGAATATACTTATAATGGTAGGGCTTTTAAAGTGGGAGAACTGACCGAAGATTATTCGGCCCGCCGAGAGGACGAAGTAATTATGTTGAAACTCATCAAGTCTTCTACGATTCGTAACCGAACCAATAGCCCAATGTGGGATTTGATGATGAAGAACGTTTATTCATTGGGTGTTTCGGGTATCGGGAAACAGGGTTTTCAACTAAGAGTTATTTATAAAGACGATAAGACTGGTATTGACAACCCAAACCTACAAGAAGGTCGAAAACTACAAAACATTCCTTTGATTCGACTTTTGGGACTTGATAAATTAAATCCAAACAATGACCCACAACCCGAAGGCGATGGAAACTTCGACTTTGTAGAAGATGTAACAATTGATACCAAAATGGGGAAATTGATTTTCCCTGTACTTGAACCATTTGGTACAACTTTGAATAAACTTTTTGATACTGACGAACAAATTTTGAGAGAAAAATACGTTTTCAATGAGCTTTATCGCAGTACAATGACAGATGCTCAACAAGTTACGACAAAAAATAAGTTTTTTATTAGAGGAAGTTTACAAGCTAGTAGTGCCTCCGAAATAGCTTTGCCTTTGGGAGCTTCAGGGCAATCGGTCAGGATATTTGCAGGAGGTGTACAATTACAAGAAGGCATCGATTATACAATCGAACCACAGTTAGGCAGAATAAAAATTATCAATATGAGCGTGCTGAACTCAGCACGACAAATCAGAATTGAATGGGAAAAACCTGACTTGTTTAATACCCAAATCAGATTTATGACTGGTGCAAGATTTGATTATAACCTCAACAAAGATATTCATTTGGGAGCAACTTTCATGTCGCTGCGAGAAAGTACCCCTGGATTTATGACCCGTACAGCTATTGGTCAAGAGCCTGTCAATAATTCGATTATAGGTTTTGATATAAATTACCAAAAAGATGCCAGATTTCTTACTCGATTCTTAGATGCTTTGCCTTTGATTCAGACCAAAGAAATGTCTTCGATTCAGTTTACTGCCGAATACGCCAAATTATTTCCATCGGTCAATAATAAACGCATCGGCGGAAATGCCATGATTGATGATTTTGAAGCAACCCGAAACATCAATGATTTAACTCGTCAGCCAACTCGTTGGCGGCCTGCCTCAACACCCGAAAAATTTCAAGGAAGTTCAACTGGCTATGATTATCACTATAAAAGAGGAAAAATTGCCGTTTATACTGTTGACCAAAGTACCTATTTTGCGGGTGGTTTTGGTGGCACTGGCACAGGACTTCCGCAAAGCGTAAGCGATGCGGCAAATAATAATCTTTACGAAAAAGCTTTCTCGCCTACTCAAATATTTACGGGTAGATCGTTGCCTTCCTTCAATAATTCGATCCCTCTTAATATTCTTGATGTTTCTTATTTTCCGTCGGAAAGAGGTATGTACAATTATAATGTTAACCTTGATGCTGATGGTTATTTGCCCAATCCAAAACAAAATTTTGGGTCGGTCATGCGTGGAATTACTGCCGACAATGATTTTGATAATGCCAATACCGAATATTTAACATTTTGGATGCTCGACCCATTTAAAGATATTGTGCGTGATGGCTCACCAAATGGCAACAAAAAAAATACAACTGGTGGAAAATTGATGTTTCAATTAGGCGATATTTCCGAAGATTTTATTCCTGACAGTAGAAATAACTTTGAAAATGGACTTTTGCCCAATGGCGGAGCCTCATCGCAACCCGTAAATACTCGTTGGGGAAAAGCACCAACAGTTCAGTTTATGACCGATGCTTTTGATAACCAAAATGGCTCACGTGAAAAACAAGACGTTGGTCTAGATGGCTTAAATGATAGTGAAGAAACAACTTATCCGCACATTCAAAAATACTTGTCGGATATTAAAAACAAGGTAAAACCTGCTGTTTTTGAGCAAATTGCTAAAGACCCATCGGGTGATGACTTTAAGTTTTTTATTGATGCCGATTATGATGCTCAAAACAAAGGCTTGTTAGAGCGTTTCAAAAATTATTTAGGTACAGAAAATAACTCTCCGCAAAGTAATGCTACCTCAACTGATGGAGCAACTCCAGCCAACTCGGTAACACCAGACAAAGAAGATATCAATGCTGACAATACAATCAATGATGTTGAAAATTTTTATGAATATGAAATAAATCTTCAACCTAACCGATTGGATGTTGGCAATGGGTTTATTGTTGATAAAGTTACAATTCCTGGCACAGAGGCAACGTGGTATTTGTTCAGAGTGCCTGTGAAGCAATTTACACGCAAGCTTGGTGATATTAACGGCTTCAAGTCTATTCGTTTTATGCGAATGTTGCTGACTGATTTTGAGCAGCCAGTTGTACTTCGTTTTGCATCTCTGCAATTGGAGTCGAACCAATACCGTGTTTATGACAAAAATCTAAGCAGAGCAGGCCTCACCGAAATTCCTGAGCCTTATGATGCAAAGTTCAAAGTTGGCGTGGTAAGTATTGAAGAAAATGGTTGTGCCGATGATGGTCAGAACTGTAATGTAAAAAATGGTAAAACGCCTTACGTTGTTCCTCCAGGATTTATTAGAGATAGAGATGTTACGCAGCAACAGTTCAACATCGTTTTCAACGAGCAGTCGGTTTCTTTGGGCGTAACCAATCTTCGTGATGGCGATTCTCGTGCCGTTTTCCGTAATACACGTATAGATATGGTCAATTATAAACGCCTAAAAATGTTTATTCATGCCGAAAGTGAAGGAAGTGACCAAAAAAGCGTTGGTGGAGCATTTATCAGAATCGGAACTGATTTGATTGAAAACTACTACGAAATTGAAGTTCCACAATTAAAAGTAACGCCAAACGGCTCATTGACTGACACTGAAATTTGGCCAGAAGAAAATGCCATTGATGTTGCCTTACAAGAATTAATTGCCTTGAAAGGTGAACGAAATCGAGTAGCAAAAAATGTTTCCGTTCCTTATACCAAGCCAACTGAAGATGGAAAATTCAATATTTCAGTACTTGGAAATCCAGATTTGAGCACGATACTTACCATAATGTTGGGCGTTAGAAATCCCAAATCGGCAGATGAGCAAGCTAATTCATTTTTAGTTTGGATGAACGAACTTCGAGCATTCGGTTTCGACCAAACTTCTGGAGATGCGGCATTGTTGGCAGCAAATATCAAATTGGCAGATTTAGCAACCGTCACCATCAATGGAAACTTGAAGACTTATGGTTTTGGAGGAGTACAAGATAAAATTTCAGAACGTGCAAGAGAAACAGGAAAAGGCATCGGCATTGCTTCAAATATTGAGTTAGATAAATTATTTCCTGAAAAATGGGGTTTAAAAATTCCGTTTTTCATCAACTTTGACAAACAAATTGTTACGCCACATTTCAATCCTCTTGACCCAGATATGCCTTTAGAGATTGCTCTAAGCAATATTTCTGACCAAACCGAGCGTGAAAGATATCGAAGATTAGTAGTAGATGAAAATACCCGAAGAGGCTTTAATTTTTCAAATGTTAGAAAAATAAAAACCAAAGAAGGTGCAAAATCTCATGCGTATGACATTGAAAATTTCTCGTTTACGTATGCACAAAACAACATAAGTAGAAGCAATATATTAATTGACCAATATGCTCTAAATCAATACAGAGGTGGTTTTACGTACCAATATCAACCAAAGCAAATTAACTGGGAGCCTTTCAAAAACAATAAAAGTTTAGACCGCCCATTTTTATATTGGTTGAAAGATTTAAATTTATCGCCATTGCCAACTGTAGTAGCTTTCCGTACAGATTTTGATAGAAATTTCGCTAAAACTCAGTTAAGAAATTCAGATTTAACAACCAGCGGCATTATTCCTACTTTTGAAAAATATTTCTTAATGAATCGAACCTACGATTTACAATGGAATTTAACTAAAAGTATTTTATTGAATTATGCCGCTTCAATGAATGCCATTGTTGATGAACCGACTGGCGATTTGAATACACAAAAGAAAATCGATTCGCTTTATAACAATTTAGTACGATTTGGTCGAGCAAAAAACTTCAGTCAAGATATGCGGGTTACTTATCGTTTACCATTAGATAAGTTTTTCTTGCTTGATTGGATGACTGCCGATGCAAAATACAATGCTAATTTCAACTATCAAGCAGCAGCATATAATATAAAAGATGAGCTTGATGTACCATTCGGAAATACTGTTAGAAATGGTCGTGAGCGTGGCGTAAGAGGCAAGATTGATTTTGTAAAACTCTATAACAAAGCCAAATACCTGCGTTTTGCCAATAGTCCAAATCCTGAAAGAAAGCGTTTTACGAGAAATCCGAGTGATGATGAAATTATTGAAGTCTTGCCCAGCAATTTTGCAAAGGCTTTTACTCGACTATTACTGAGTGTGCGAGGAATTGACTATGATTATTCGTTAATCGAAACTACCATTTTGCCAGGCTTCACGCCTACCCCAAGATTTTTTGGTTTAAGCGACGAATTTGGCAATAGCGATGCTCGAAATTTTGTAATTGGCTCTCAAGACCATGAATTTCAAAAATTAGCGGCAAGTAATGGTTGGCTTTCAAAAACTACCACGCAAACACAACCATTCACACAAACTGCTCAAAGGAAATTCAGTTTCCGAACAACCATTGAGCCAGCAAAAGATTTCAGAATACAAATCAGTGGTAATATGAGTCGTGGCGATACTTATCAAGAGTATTTTATTGCCAATCCAGATGGTTCATATAGTAGTTCAAGTCCTGTTAGAAATGGAAATTTTGGTATGTCATTTTGGGCATTCCGTACAGCGTTTAACCGAATGTCAAAAGCTGATGTGAAAAACAATTATCATTATGATGTTTTTGAAAACATGATAAAATTGAGAGATAATATTTATGAAAATTATAAATTAAATGGAGAATCGAAATATGATAAAAACTCACAAGACATATTGATTCCAGCATTTTTTGCTGCTTATAGCGGAAAAGAATCAAGAGCAAAAATAGGCTTAAATCCATTTAATCCCAACAACAGAAAAATTAATCTTCCACTACCAAACTGGCGAATTGATTATTCAGGATTGGCAAGTTTAGAGTTTTTCAAAAAGATTTTCAGCTCAATTTCTATTCAACATAGTTATACTTCTAATTTCAATGTTGGTAATTTTACTTCGTCATTAGAATATAATAACATCAATACACGAATTGATTTAACTCAAAGAGGCTATCCGCTTCCATCTGACAATGTTTTGAATAGCTTGAGCCAATATATTCCAGTTTATATTATGAGTACCATTACTTTGGAAGAAAAATTTGCTCCTTTCATTGGTATTCAGTTTGTTACGAAAAGTAAAATTTCAGGAAAATTTGAATACAATAAAGAGCGTCGGGCTTCGCTAAACCTTGCCAACTCACAAGTGGCAGAATATTCGAGTGATGATTTTGTGTTCAATTTTGGATTCAAAAAAAACAATGTAAAATTGCCTTTGAGAGGGCGTGATGGTAAAGTAATAACACTCAAAAATGATTTGAATTTGCAGTTTAATTTCACCATTAGAGATATTAAGGCAATTCAAAGACGTTTGGACGGCGACCCCCAACCAACGCAAGGAAATTATAATTTGCAATTAGGCCCTCGCATTTCGTATCAAGTAAACAAGCGAGTAATTATGAATTTTTATATTGACCACTTAGTAAACACCCCTTTTGTAACCAATTTTTCTTTTCCAAGAAAAACCACAACAGGTGGCTTGAATGTAAGATTTGCGTTGTCGGATTAAAACCTTAGTAAAACTTTTTAACCTACAATTTTTTCAATTTCCCAACATTTCTCTTAACTTGCAGCAAATTAAATAAAACACTACATCAACAATGAATTTTCCTGCTGACTTACGTTATACAAGCGAACATGAATGGGTAAAAATGACTGAGGGTAATATCGCACTCGTTGGAATTACAGATTTTGCTCAAGGCGAATTAGGTGATATTGTATTTGTAGAGATAGAAACCGTTGGACAAAGTTTTGCTGCTAATGAAATTTTTGGTTCAGTTGAGGCAGTAAAAACCGTTTCTGATTTATTTATGCCTATTGCAGGGAAGATTTTAGAAGTAAATCCAGCATTACAAAACTCTCCTGAATTAGTAAATAACGACCCTTATGGAGAAGGTTGGATGATTAAAATGGAGATTTCAAATCCTTCTGAATTTGCCGCATTGATGGATGCTGAATCATATCAAAATACTATTTAAAAAAGTCGATTGTCTAAGGCATTTATACAAATGACTACTTTAACAAAGTAAAAAAAATGATTGTAATTCAATAACATATTAAAAAAATGCCCCTTACAAGGGCATTTTTTTTGCAAAATATTATTATAATCGTTTTTAAATGAAAGAAATAAGTATCTATTCTATGGTCTGTCGTCAATTGAGTATCGACTAAAAAAAATGAAAATTTTAATAATATCTGTAAAAATAATTGATTCATTATCTGTGTATAATGGTCAGGTTAAGTCTATTTTTATAGAAAATGGCATTATTCAAGAAATTGCTGATAATATTTCTCACAAAGCAGATCAAATTATTGAAGGACAAAACCTTTGTATTTCGACAGGTTGGATAGACATGCGAGTTTCGCCGAAAGACCCAGGCTATGAATCAAAAGAAGATTTGACAACTTTGTTTCAAGCGGCAATGGCTGGTGGTTTTACTGAAATTGTTACATTACCCAATACAAAGCCAATTGTTCAGACCAAAGAAGCAATTGCTTATTTTAAAGGTTTTGCAAACAATCAGTTAATTGAAATTCATGTTGCAGCTGCCGTTACTAAAAACTGTGAAGGCAAAGATTTTACCGAAATGCTCGACCTTCGAAATGCGGGAGCAGCAGTATTTACCGATGGTGAACACCCAATTTGGAATGCCGATATTTTGTTAAAAACTTTGCAATATCTCGCCCCCATAGATGCACTGCTGATGAACCACCCCGAAGAACAAAGCATGACAATGTTTGGACAAATGCACGAAGGCATCGAAAGCACGATGCTTGGCATGAAGGGGATTCCGAGTACGGCAGAGGAATTGATGATTATGCGAGATTTGAAATTGATGGAATATTTTTTAGGTGAGGATGTGCCAGAAAATCAAAACTCAAAACTCCATTTTTCAACTATTTCTACCGAAAAAGCAGTTGAGTTAATTAGAGAAGCCAAAAAGAAAGGATTACCAATTAGTTGCGATATTGCTGCACATCAATTGGCGTTTACAGATGCTGATTTGAAAGATTTCGACACAAATTTCAAAGTAAATCCACCATTTAGAAGTAAAAACGATATACAGGCTTTGCAGAAGGGCTTGAAAGATGGCACAATTGACGTTATTGTATCTGACCATAATCCACATGACGAAGAAGCCAAAAACTTAGAATTCGATATGGCAGACTTTGGCATTATTGGACTTGAAACGGCATTTTCGGTAGCAAATACGTACGGTAAAATATCTATTGAACAATTAGTTGAGAAGTTTACCAATAATCCTCGGAAACTTTTACGCATACCAGAAATTTCAATTAAAGTAGGAGAAATTGCCAATTTGACAGTTTTCGACCCAACATCCGATTGGACATTTACCACAAAGGATATTCGTTCAAAATCAAAAAACACTCCATTTATTGGCAAAGAATTGAAAGGCAAAAGTATTGCTGTTATTAATAAAGGGAAGGTTTATATAAATTATGATAAAAAATAGAATTCTAAAAAACGCATTAATTTATGGTAGTATAGCAGCAGCCATTTGTTTTTTTGTTGCCATGCTACAATATTATGGACTTCATAAAAGTCCATTTGGTCGATACAAAGCCCCTGCTTTTGGTATCAATATTATTTTTATTGTGGTTTCCGTTTGGACATACAGAGCCAATAATGGCGGAGTTTTGTCATTTACAGAGGGTTTTTCAGTTGGTTTTATGACGAACTTATTTGCGGCTTTTTTGACAGGTTTATTCTTTTTTATTTTCGTCCAATTTATCGATACCCGATGGGGAAATAATCAATCGATTATGCTTTGGGTATACGAAAATATCTCAGGAATAGTGAAAATACGAGAAGCTCACATTAAGAATTTTGGCGAAACTGAGTATAATGACCTCTTGAAACAGGCCAAAGAAATACCTTCAGCAGGTTATGTTTTTTTGGACGAACTTGGGAAAAAACAACTTTGTATCATTGCTGTTACAGTAATTTCAATAATTTTTAGGCGACATACATTCACAATATCATAGTTTTTTTCTATTTTTACTTCTAAATTTAACCCTAAACCATTATCATGGAAAAGCCATCTAC
>NZ_JAYWCU010000220.1:0-24336 GCF_043780375.1 Emticicia sp.
TCCAATTCTAAATTAAGCAATCGTTGGTTCGATTTGATAGATTTTGATGCTGGGCCAATTGCTTTTGGCAATAAAACCATCGATGAAATGGGTTGGGAATTATTTTACCTAATTTTAGAAGTGGCAAGTGGCAAAAAGAAAGTTGCTGCCGATAGGTTGGGAATTTATAATGACTTGGTTTTATTTAATCCTGGCCCTTTGACCTAAATATACAGACAAAATGCACCGTAGAGGTAATGCCTTCTTTCTACCCATAAAAACGATAACATGAAAAATTTTCCTAAAATAAAAGAAATTAATATTACGCCCATTGCCATCGTTGACCCACCTTTGCTCAATGCCGCAGGTTTACATGCACCGTATGCTCTGCGTATTATTGTAGAATTGATTACTGATGATAATATTACAGGCATTAGTGAAATACCGGGTACGACTGATATTGAAATAGCTTTACATGAATGTAAAAACTTAATCATTGGACAAGACCCATTTCAGACAAACAAAATAAGTGATATATTGATTGCTCATTTTGGCATCGATAAAATGGCAGAAAGAGGGCTTTTTCCTTGGGATTCACGCAAATTGGTGCATATTTTTAGTGCAATAGAAGTTGCTTGTTTGGATATTGTTGGCAAAGTAATTAATAAACCCGTTGTTGATTTATTAGGTGGAAAACGCCGAGAAAGTGTGCCATTTGCCGCATATCTTTTTTATAAATATGAAGGTGCTGGTGGAAAATTAGCTTTCGAAACAGACCCAAATGCCGTAGGCTGGGCAGCGGCACGCCAAAAAAGTGCATTAAACCCTGCCGAGATTGTGGCTCAAGCACAAGCTATGTGCAAAGAGTTTGGTTTTAAATCAATTAAACTTAAAGGTGGTGTTTTTGAACCTCGACAAGAAGTTGATGCAATTTTTGCTTTGCGTGAAGCCTTCGGAGAAAATGTACCATTAAGAATAGACCCAAACGCTCTTTGGACTGTCGAAACTTCGATAAAATATGGACTTGAAATGGAGGGTATTATCGAATATTTGGAAGACCCTTGCAGAGGACAAGACAATATGGCGGCGGTAAGAAAAGCTCTCAAAACACCATTGGCAACTAATATGTGTACTACTTCTTTTGAGGATATTCCGAGAAGTATTCAAGTAGGTTCAGAAGATATTATTTTGAGCGACCATCATTTTTGGGGAGGTTTACGTGCTTCAATGACACTTACGGGAGTTTGTCAAACTTTTGGGCGACATTTATCTATGCACTCCAACAGTCATTTGGGTATTTCGTTGGCGGCAATGGTGCATTTAGGAGCCGCCATTCCAAATTTTCATTATGCTTTAGATACACACTATCCGTGGCAGTCGGATGAAGTAATTAAGCAAGGACGATTTAAATTTGAAGATGGAGCAGTGGCTGTTCCCGAAGGCCCTGGTTTAGGAGTTGAACTTGATAAAAATGCTTTAGCAAAACTTCATCAAAATTATTTAGATTGCGGAATAACCAAACGTGATGATTTAATAGAAATTCGCAAAGTTATACCTGACTGGGAGTTTAAACAAACAAGGTGGTAAGGAGAAATATTATTTGATATAAATATGATGGTTGTTTATCTATCTAACGAGAGATAATTAAAGAGTTGCCTAAGAAATAGAACTTTTTCTTTGCTAGCAACGTATATTCTATAGAACTTTGTATAACCAATCTCCAAAAATTCCTAATGAGCGACGCAATTAAACACGAATGTGGCATTGCCCTAGTTCGACTTCGCAAGCCACTCCAATATTATATTGATAAATACGGCACACCACTTTATGGCATAAAGCGACTTTATGTTTTGATGGAAAAACAGTCGAATCGAGGACAAGACGGTGCCGGTGTAGGTAATGTAAAATTGGATGTTCCACCTGGTCATCGTTATATTAGTCGTTATCGTTCTGTCGAAAATCGTCCGATTACTGATATTTTCAACAAAGTCAACGAAAAATATAAGGAGGTACTGCGTAATAATCCTGAAAAATTTAAAGATGCTAAGTGGCTACAAGAAAACCTTGCCTATTCGGGCGAAGTTTGGCTGGGGCATCTTCGTTATGGAACCCATGGCAAGAATGAAATTGAAAATTGTCATCCCATGCTTCGTCAAAGCAACTGGCGGAGTAGAAATATGTTGGTAGCAGGAAATTTTAATATGACTAATGCCGACGAACTTTTTCATAAATTAGTAAAACTTGGTCAGCATCCCAAAGATTTAGGCGATACAGTAACGGTGATGGAAAAAATCGGACACTTTTTGGATGAAGAAAATCAAAGAGTTTTCGACCGTTTCAAAGGAATTTATGAAAATCCTGCCTTATCTGACATAATAGAAGATAATATGGACTTGCCAAGAGTACTTCACCGTGCTTGCCGTGATTTTGACGGAGGTTATGCAATGGCTGGAGTTACTGGTTTTGGGGCAGCTTTTGTGGTTCGTGACCCTTCGGGCATTCGACCTGCCTATTATTGGGCAGATGATGAAGTAGTTATTGTTGCCTCCGAAAAAACTGCCATCAAAGCAGCTTTCAATGCCAATTATGATGATATCAAAGAGGTTCAGCCCGGTCATGCTTTAATAATTGATAAGCATGGAGAGTACAATGAGTTTCAAATTATGAAACCTTTAGAAAAAAAATCGTGTAGTTTTGAGCGAATTTATTTTTCTCGTGGCTCTGACCCTCAAATTTATGAAGAACGTAAGCAATTAGGTCGTTTATTGATTCCTCAAATTTTAAATGAAATTGACTACGACCTCGAAAACACAGTTTTTTCTTATATTCCCAATACTGCCGAAAGTGCCTTTTTCGGAATGGTTGAAGGCTTAGAACAATATTTGGCAGATTGGCGTTTAAAACGTATTACCGAAGGGAATATGACTCCCGAAGAAATAAAAAAGGTTTTGTCATTCCGTCCAAGAATTGAAAAACTGGTTTCAAAAGATGTAAAACTGAGAACTTTTATAACCAACGATGACGAACGAGACGAAATGGTATCGCACGTCTATGAAATGACTTACGAGGTTATACGAAAAGGAATTGATACAGTTGTTTTGATTGATGATTCGATAGTGAGAGGAACAACTTTGGAGAAAAGTATTCTGAAAATGCTCGATCGTTTGAGTCCAAAAAGAATTATTATTGTTTCGTCCGCTCCCCAAATTCGCTATCCCGATTGTTATGGCATTGATATGTCGAAAATGAAAGAGTTTGTGGCGTTTAGAGCAATGCTTGATTTATTGCGGAAAAATGGCATAGAATACATGAAACATGAAGTTTATGCACAAAGTGTTGGGGCATTGCAAACAGATAATGCTTATGACGAAAACTTTGTAAAGCAATTGTATGATAAATTTTCGGATGAAGAAATTTCAGACGAAATAGCTCAAATTATTACTCCAGAAAATATGAAAGCCGAAGTTTCGATGATTTATCAAACAGTCGAAAATCTACATAAAGCTTGTCCAGATCATATCGGTGATTGGTATTTTACAGGAAACTATCCAACTCGTGGAGGAAATCGAGTGGTCAATCGAGCATTTGTAAACTTTATGGAAGGAAAACTTGTAAGAGCTTATTAGAGAAGAAAACTTAATAAGAAAACATTGATTTTTAAAATAGATTAGACAATTTTTAGAAGTTGCCTAATCTATTTATGCTATTAGAAAGACTATTTTTTCTTCTTGGGTATAGTAAAAACATTATTAGCTATCTCTTGCAAACCAATTACTCGTAACAAATCTATTATATTAACAGTTTCATTAGATATTGGCATTGACTGGGTCGAGGAATTTGTCGATACTTTCATGATTGTTGGAAGTTTTTATGTGTTGGAAGTTTTTATGTTATTGCAAAGTTATAGTAAAAGCGAATATTCGCAAAATGAATTTTAATTTATTTATTATACGGTAAATTCTAAAGTTTTTCAAACCAGATGATGCAATTATTTAGCCATTATTTAATATCAAAAGTGATTTTTTATCTGTATTTTTCTAATTATAATTTTATTAAAAAATTAATTCTCAAACCCTTAAAATAATATATTAATGAAAAAATTCTTTATTCTCTGCCTTTTTATTTCCTCAATAATGAGAGTGCAAGCCCAAGAAGCATCTGACCCGAAAGCCATTGAGATTGCAGACAAAGTAATGCAAGCAATGGGCGGACAGAAAGCTTGGAATGAAACTCGTCACATCACATGGAATTTCTTTGGATCCAGAATTCTCACTTGGGACAAATGGACAGGAAATGTCAGAATTGATTTCCCTCGTGATAATTCAGTAATTTTGATGAATATTAATACTGATACTGGTAAAGTTTTTAAGTGGGGAAGTGAACAAACCAATGCAGATTCGCTTAAAAAATACATGAAATCAGGTAAAGGTGCATGGATAAATGATTCGTATTGGCTTACTATGCCATTCAAATTGAGAGATAATGGCGTAACATTAAAATATATTGGCGAAGCCAAAACCGAAACAGGTAAAGATGCGTATTTATTGCAAATGACTTTCAAAGAAGTGGGTAATACGCCAAACAATATGTATAAAATTTATGTTGATAAAGAAAGTAATTTATTAACGCAATGGTCATACTTTCCGAAATCAACTGATGAAAAGCCCGGATTTACTCGCCCTTGGACTGAATATAAACCTTATGGCAAAATTATCCTTTCGGGAGAGCGTGGCGATCGTGATTTGACAGAAATTAAGGTTTTTGAGGCATTACCTGAAAGTATTTATACAGACTTCAAAAAGCCAAACTATACTAAAGTAAAAGATTATAATAAGAAGAAAGATAAACTTGAATTGTAAAAATTGAGAATTGATAAGCGGAATATTGCCCGTTGGATTAGAAATTTTAATTTTAAATAAACTCTAATTCAACGGGTAATCCCTTCTAAATTCTACATTTCTTGAAAAATGATTGGAAAAACTGGTGTTTTGATTGTAAATTTAGGTACTCCTGATAGTCCGAGTGTGCCAGACGTAAGAAAATACTTACGTGAGTTTTTGATGGACGGACGAGTGATTGATATTCCATCAATTTCTCGTTGGCTCCTAATTAACTTAATAATTGCTCCATTTAGAGCTCCAAAATCTGCCAAAATCTATAAAGAATTATGGACTGAAAAAGGATCTCCACTAAAAATTTATGGAGAAACCAACGAAAAGCAATTACAAACTGCTTTGGGCAAAGATTATGTGGTTAAACTGGCGATGCGTTACCAAAGCCCAAGTATTGAATCGGGCTTGGCAGAGTTTAAAAAAATGGGCTTCAATAATATTATTGTTATTCCATTTTTTCCACAATATGCTTCCGCTTCAACGGGTTCGGTTTATGAAGAAGTGATGCGAATTATTACGAAATGGCAGATAATTCCAGAAATCAAGATAAAAAACTATTTCTATAATTATCCAAAATTCATTAAAGCCTTTGCCGATAATGGTAGAAAATATCTTGAAAAAGAGAGTTTCGACCATATCGTTTTTAGTTATCATGGGTTGCCAGCACGTCAGATAAAGAAAGGTGATTGTACTGGAAAAGTTTGCCAATTAGGTAGCTGTTGTGATACTATTCACGCAATGAACCAACATTGTTATAGAGCCCAATGTTTTGAAACTACTCGCCTTTTGGTTAAAGAATTAGGTTTGAAAGAAGGTACATATACAACTTGTTTTCAGTCACGTTTAGGGCGTGACCCTTGGGTACAGCCTTATACCGACGATGTAGTGAAGGAATTAGCAGCAAAAGGCATTAAAAGAGTATTAGCATTTTCGCCAGCTTTCGTTTCAGATTGTTTGGAAACCACAATTGAGGTAGCCGAAGAATACAAAGAAATGTTCGAAGAAAATGGTGGCGAACATTGGCAACTCGTCGAAAGTCTAAATGATTCGGAAGCTTGGGTTGATTTATTGGTTGATTTGGTAAAGGAGTAAAACGTTATTCGAGGTTTGCTCTCACCGTGTTTTTCTTGAAAATATTATGGGAATTGGAATTGATAGCTTTGCCGCAACAATGGCAAATAATAAAGGTCAAACTATAAGTAGCGTACAGGCAATTGCTGAATTATTAGAAAGGATAGAAAAAGCCGACGAGGTAGGTCTTGATATATTTGGTATTGGTGAGCATCATCGGCAAGAATTTCTTGATTCTGCACCTACGATGATTCTTGCAGCTGCGGCAGCTCGAACTAAACGTATAAAACTTACAAGTGCTGTAACTGTGCTTAGTGCAGCTGACCCAGTCAGAGTATTTCAAAATTTTGCTACACTTGATTTAATTTCTCAAGGTCGTGCTGAAATGGTAGTCGGTCGTGGCTCTTTCACAGATGCTTTTCCACTTTTTGGTTTAAATATTCAAGACTATGATGAACTTTTTACTGAAAAGTTAGGTCTTTTACTGAAAATTAGAGAAAATGAGATAGTGAACTGGTCGGGGAAATTTCGACCAAGACTCGGCAACCAAGCGATTTACCCAAGACCGATGCAAGAAAAATTGCCCATCTGGATTGGCGTGGGCGGCACTCCACAATCATTTGTTCGTGCAGGAATGTTGGGCTTGCCATTGATGGTGGCGGTTATAGGCGGAGAAACACACCGTTTTAGACCATTAATTGACCTTTACCGACAGGCTGGAATAAAAGCTGGACATTCACCAGAACAGTTGAAAGTTGGTTTACATTCATTGGGTTATGTGGCAAATACCACTGAAGAAGCCATTGAGGAATATTACCCAGGTTATGCTGAAATGTTTACAAGTATTGGTAAAGAGCGTGGATGGCCACCAGTAAGACGTTCGCATTTTGATTCTCAAACGACAGATTTAGGGGCTTTTTTGATTGGTAATCCCGAAGAAGTTGCACAAAAAATATTAAGACATAGCGAGGCTCTCGGTGGCATTTCAAGGGTTACTTTTCAAATGGATAATGCAGGAATGTCGCATAAGAAGTTAATGAATGCGATAGAGTTAATAGGCACTCGTATATCGCCGCTTGTGAATGGATAAATTGATTACAAATTAGAATTTTGTTTCATAAATAATGCTCTTGATACTTTTAGAAGTACTATTTTTTCACAAACTCACCTTCAAAATATCAACCAATGTCCATAAATCTTCTTCAGTATTATAAATATTCTGGGACACTCGAATAGCTACGCCTCGATTAGAAATAACGATTTTATTGGACAATAGTTTATCTGTAAATGCTTGATTATCAATACTTGACGGTAAATTAATGCCTAATAAATGATTAGCTCTGTAAGCCTCATCCTCGAGCCAACAGCCTAATTCTTGAAGGGCTTTTATTGGTTTTTGGGTAATTGATTGTGCATAATTTTGAATATTATCAACTCCCCATTCTAATAATTTACTAAGAGCATCTTCGAGCATGGGCATTAAAATAAAATTAGAATGTTCGCCTATATTATATCGCTGTGCTTTGGGTTTGTAGGCTCGTTCGTAACGAATCAATTGAGCAAAGTTATCGCTTTCTACACGATGCATCCAAGATTCTTCAACGGGAACACCATCATCAAAAAACTCTCCAAAATAAGCCAAACCAATGGCGTAAGGGCCTAAAAGCCATTTATAACCTGCACAAATCAAAGCATCAGGGTTAATTTTTTCTACATCAAAATCTAATGCTCCAACCGATTGTGTGCCATCAATGATGAGCAAAGCCCCAACTTCTTTGCAGCGTTTAGAAATGACTACTAAGTCAAATTTTACGCCATAAATCCAGTGTATGTGAGGCATAACTACCATTGCCGTTTCGGTCGAAATTGCTTCTAAAATATATTCACTCCAAAGTTTACCACGATTTTCAAGAACATCAGGTTTTGCAATGGTTTTATATGTTAAAGCATGAATTTGACAAACTCTATCGAAGGCATAAACATTATTGGGAAACTCATCTTGAATTTGAATAATATGTTTTTTGTCTGAAATATTGGGTAAACGATGAATATTATTAGCTACAACTGCCATGCCATAAGATACCGCAGGAATAATAGCAACTCGTTGATAATCAGGGATATTTACAAGTTTAGAGAAAAGTTTTTGTACTTTTTCAGGAAGTGTAAAATGGTCTTTGCCACTGATTTTAAATGGAGAAACAGCTTTGAGATTAATTCCTTCAACGCCACGTTCAACCGAACTTTTGAGGGTAGGAGAGTAGGCAGCACCATTGAGATAAGTTATACCGTCTTCAATAGAAAATAAATGTTTTTGATTAGTCATATCGTTCGGGTTTATAAAGTTCAATATCAAGTGTAGTTTGTTGATTATCAATGATTTGTTGCACTAATTTGCCAGTTGCAGGGGCAAGGCTGACACCCATCATGGCGTGACCTGATGCAATAACTAGGTTTTTATATTTATTGGTTCGACCAATATAAGGTAAACCATCCGGAGAACAAGGGCGTAAACCATACCAAATTTGTTCTTTTTGAGGCATATCTATCCTATAATCAGGGAAGTAGTTTGGTACTGCTTTAATGATTCCACGCACCCGATTCATATTAATTTCATCATTCAAACCGCCGATTTCCATCGTTCCTCCGAAGCGAATCAAGTTATCCGACATGGGAGTAATCGCAACTCTCGCCTCCATCAGAATTGATGGAATATTAAGTTTTTTGTCAATCTTTTGCTCGTTAGTTAGGCTATAACCTTTGCCTGCTTGCATCGGTAAATTTAAGTCTAATAATTTTGTCAAAATTGGTGACCAAGAGCCAGTAGCAATTATTAAGTGCTGAGTAATGAGTGACGAGCAAGCGGCGTTACGCTGAGGAGTTGATTCGCCTACCGATTGTTTTATTTTAATACTTTTTATTTGGTCTTTTTCAACTTCAAATCCTGTTACTTCAGTGTTATATAGAAATTTTACACCTTGTTTTTCGAGATGAGTCTTTAGTTTTTTTACTAACTGATTTGGGTATAAATGTGCATCGCCTTCATAAAAAATTGCTCCTGCAACATCAGGTTTTACTTCGGGTTCGAGTTGATGTAATTCATTAATATTCAGCGTTTTAGTTTTTAATCCGAGTTCATTGGCTTGTTTTGCTACAGCAATTTCTTCTTCATATACATGTGAGGTTTTACAAAGTATCATCAAACCTTTTTCTTCAAAAGAAAAATCGAAATTAGGTATTTTTGCTAAATCTTGGTAAAGAGCTTTGCTCAACAAACTAATATCTCGTAAAGCTGGCATGGCACGTTCTACTTGCTTTTTGTTGGCAGCTTGATAAAACTTCAATCCCCATGAAAGTAAGTCGAGATTAAGGCGTGGTTTTACATAAAATGGGCTTTCGGAATTGAACATCCAACGAATACCTTTTTCAATCATACCTGGCACTGCCAAAGGTATAAAATGACTTGGAACAATCATACCCGCATTACCCATTGAGCAACTATCATCGCCATTTGAACGTTCGATAATCGTGACTTCGTGCCCTTGTTTATTGAGATAATATGCTGAAAATAAGCCAATTACACCGCTGCCTATGATTGTTGTTTTCATGTGTTATTCTTCAAAGATCTTTTCAATTTGATTTCTAAACCAATTTGTTCGTCCTAAATTAATTTTTGATAAATTAGCTCTTTGTGTTAAACTTCTACCATATTCTTTTGCTGGAAAAACTTTATAAAATGTTTCAAAATCATCACTTTTTAGTAGTTTGGTAATGTCTTTCCAATTTTCTCTAAAGTCTTTTAATAATTTGGAAGATTCATTCTCTTTATAAAATGGATAGCCATTTCTTGCCATTAGAATTCCTGCTGCAAGGTCAACTAATTCTTGATTTTTGACATTTATTAAAGCACTAATGTAATCAACTTTAGTAAACTCTTTATTTATGGTCAAATAATACTCTTCTAAGTTGTTGGGATGAAAAAGCAAATTTTCAATGCTGTAATAAGGTAAAACTTTTAAAAATGAGTAAGTATCACTTATCTTTTTTACTTCACTATCATTCAGAAAATCACGGTCGATAAGACCTAAAGTGTGGAGATTTTTAGCTTTATGAAATACATCTGCCTTATCAATAGCGTTGAAAAAGTAGGTGTTAGTCATGGATAAATTATTATAAATTACCGTGTCTGTATTTTCTGCAAAGACAATTGTACGCCCTTTTAATATTTTACTAATTGTATCTTTACTAACTGCAATTTCAAAAACCTCTAAATTTTCTTTTGACTGCGGGGTCAGTACTTGCGATTTATCAAAGTCTAAGTTATCAAAATCTATAATAACTGCATTTTCAAAATCATGTGCATAATCAATAAAACCCAAAGCATGAGAAGCCGTCCAAAGTTGAGAGTTATCTGGAATCCAATTTTCGGTAAGTTCTTTTAGTAAATTATATTGAATCGAAGTATTAAGGTGCAAATCCATTTCATCAAAAAATAGAATAGCATCTTGTAATAAATCTTTTCTACTCAATAAGTTGAACAAAATATTGATAACTTCCTTCTCTCCAGCACTCAATAAATTATAATGGATTTCAGAATTACCTTTTTTGAAAGTAATTTGGGCAGTTTTTCCATCCAAAGGGGGAATGATTTGAGTCAATTCCAAACCAATATTACTTTCAAAATCAAAAATATTTTGCAGAGCATTATTGATTGGCTCAATATATTTTCTCTTAATTTCTTTACTCGAATTATCATTTAAAAAGACATTTTTTAAAATATCTTCTGTCATTTTTTCAATATCATTTTCAAAACGCTCATCTCGGTCAATGTAGAGTCTTGGACGGTCTGCATCGTTTTGCGTGTCGATATTACTACCTAAAGAGGTTTTTGTTAAACTTGATAGTTGTCTAAAACTTGTTCTGCCGTAGAAAGAATTAGAATGAATATTTGATTTCCCAAAAAATGAATAAGAATCGCCTTTAAGTTCTGCTTGAATATGTCCCTCGATTGATTGAGTTTCTATTATTAAATTAGAGGGAATAAAACCATTTATATCTTTTTGATAATAATCATTATTACCTTTTACATATTCTTTTTTTGCAAGCGTATTTAACAGTTCAAACGCATCAAAAACCGAAGACTTCCCCGACCCATTAGCACCAATAAGTAGGACTAATTTAGTGTTTTCGGGAATACCTTCAATTGTTAAATCGGTAAAACGCTTGAAGTTTTGGAGTTGTATCTTCTGAATTTTCATTGTCTGTAATAGCTATTTTCAACAAATTTAAACATTTATTACTTAAAATTGTTGATTTTAGCACCCATTTAGGGGTTGGAGGGACTAAATAACCTGAAACCCCAACGCATAAGGGTCGTCTTGGTCGTCGATGGTGATGGTATTATTGCCATAAATTCTTGCCCAACCTTCGATACTTGGATAAATCGCATCGAAGTCTCCAACTTTAGTCGTGCCTTCAATTCGCCCAATAAATTTACTACCGATTATGCTTTCGTGAATAAACTCATCGCCTTGTTTCAGTAAACCTTTGGCAGCCCATTGTGCCATTCGTGCCGATGTTCCTGTGCCGCAAGGTGAGCGGTCGATGGCTTTATCTCCATAAAAAACTGCATTTCGTGCGGTTGATGTTGGGTCAATTACTTTTCCTGTCCATTCAATGTGGCTTAGTCCATTAATCGTTTGGTTTTCAGGATGTATAAAAGTATGCTTTTCGTTAATTCTTTCACGCAAAATCCTTGCCCAAGCAATCAGTTGATCGGCTCGATAATGTTCTAAACCAGCAAAGTTTTTTTGCACGTCAACAATGGCATAATAATTTCCACCGTAAGCTACATCAACTTTCAAATTTCCTAAATCTGGGCATTCAACTTCAATATTTTCGGCAGCTAAAAATGAGGCCACATTGGTCAATTTTACCGATTTTACTTTATTTCCTTCTTGCTGATATTCAATCATAACCAAGCCCGCAGGTGCTTCCATTCGCACAAAACCTGGTTTTTTGGGTTGAATTAGCCCATGTTCAATGGCAATTGTAATGGTACCAATAGTTCCATGTCCACACATAGGCAAGCAACCTGATGTTTCTATAAATAACACTGCCACATCATTTTCTGGGTCATGTGGTGGATACAAAATACTGCCCGACATCATATCATGTCCACGAGGCTCAAACATTAAACCTTTACGAATCCAGTCATATTCTCGTAAAAAATGCTGACGTTTCTCGGACATATTATAACCTTCCAAAATTGGCCCACCACCTGCTACCAAACGAACAGGATTGCCGCAGGTGTGAGCATCTATGCAAAAGAATGATTTCGTCATGGTTATATTTGCGGTAAAACTGGTCTTGTTGCCAAAGAATCATTTATAATCTTTAAGATTTTTTCTCTTTCTATGCCTACCAGTGGTAAACGTGGTTCACGAACCCACTCGGTGCCAAGTCCAGTTGCTACTTGTGCGAGTTTGATGTTTTGTATGAATTTGGTCGAAACATCTAAATGCATCAATGAGAAGTGCCAACGGTAAATAGCACGGGCTTCTTCGTAGCGACCTTGTTTTACTAATTCATAAATCACAACCGTCTCACGTGGGAAAGCATCAACCAAGCCTGCAACCCAGCCATCTGCACCCATCACAAGGCTTTCAAAAGCTAAATCATCAACCCCCGACATGATTTTGAAACGTCCACCAAACTCATTGATAATGTCAGTCATGTAACGAATATCACCAGTTGATTCTTTCATTGCCTCAAAATGTGGGTTCGCTGCCAAATCATGGAACATCTGAATCGAAATAAAGTTTTTATACGCCAACGGATTATTATATGCCAAAACGGGTAAATCAGTCGAATCGGCAACACGGTGTAAATAGTGTAGAATTTCACGGTCATCGGCCGAATAACGCATGGGGGGCAATATCATAAAACCCTCGGCCCCAGCTTGTTCGCAAGTTTTTGCAAAAGCAATTGCCTCACGAGTAATACACTCTGCAATACAAATCACCAATGGCACACGTCCAGCAATGGTTTTCTTGGCCGATTCGAGCAAAGTTAATTTCTCGTCTGTTGTTAGCGTTCCGTTTTCGCCCAACGAACCACAAATAATAATACCATGCACTCCAGCTTCGATTTGCTTTTCGATGTTGAAGTTAAACATATCTAAATCAAGGCTTTCGTCTTGAAAAAAAGGAGTTGTTACGGCAGGATAAACGCCAATCCACGATGGTTTCATATAGTATCTAGTGAATGAGTGATATTACTTTTGACTTTGCAAATTTAGTGTTGATATTTTAACAATACTTGTCTTAATTTAGCCAATAGTTGTACTAAATTATTATAAATTTAAAAATAAAGTATAATATTGAGGTAAATTAGTATTTAATAATATCTTTATAACACATCAACCCCAGCCCTGTCCTCTTTCAGGAGAGGGTGAGATGTGGTAAAAAATATATAAAATGAAACCCTTATTATTCCGAATTCCCAAAACTGAAACTGAGTCATTCAGAGTACAGGTTGATGATTTGCCGTATTTTTATGATAAGCTTCATTTTCATCCCGAATGGCAAATTACGCTTATCTTAGAAAGTTCAGGAACGCAGTTTGTAGGCGATAATGTAGAGCGTTTTCGGCCTTTTGATGTTTATTTTTTGGGAAGTAACTTGCCGCACGTTTTCCGAAATGATGCCGAATATTATGCTGACAATCAAAGAGCTTATTCGGTTTCGGTCTATTTTCGGGGAGATTTATTGGGTGAAAACTTCTTTGATATTCCCGAAACGCAACACTTGAAAGCATTACTAACGGCAGCATCAAGAGGAATTCGAATCAGAAATGTTGAGCCAAATGCTCTTACAGATTTGATAAAATCTATAACAAATAAGCAAGGGTTTGATAAATTATTGACTTTTTTGCAGATTTTGAATGAAATTGATATTTCGCCCAATAAAGAATTTTTATCAAGTATTACTTATCAATCTCCACAAAAAGAAGTTGATAATCAGCGGATTAATGCAACGTTTGAGTTTTTGATGAAAAACTTTGAGCGAGAAATTTCATTGGAAGAAGTTGCCGAAATAGCCAACATGACACCCAACGCTTTTTGTAGATTTTTTAAACTTCGCACCCGAAAAACTTTCTCCGATTTCTTGAACGATGTACGTATCGGTCACGCCTGTCGAATGTTGCAAAACAATGAAAAAAGTGTGTTGGAAATCTGTTTTTCGAGTGGTTTTAATAATGTTTCCAACTTCAACCGACAATTTAAACGACGTACGAAAATGTCGCCAAGTGCTTATTTGAAGAAGTTTTGACAATTGGCGTTCTAAGAACGGGAACGAAATTTTATCAAAACTTTTTTCAAAACATTGAACTGCAGGATGTGTATTTAAACTAAAGATGATGAAAATAGACTAATATTTACATTTCCTTTACACTTTTTCACACTAAAACAGAATTATAAATATTTAACAATCATATATTTACTTCATTATTTTACTAAATTATATAAATCATGAATATTATTAAGATCCTTTCCTTAGTCTTCATTGTTTCGTTTATTGAAGTAAGGGATTTTTCTCCTTCCACTTCTGTAGCTGAAAAAGTCATTTTTCAATCAGTGGATAATGGAAAGACTTGGAAAGATATAAGTAAAGGTTTACCAGAAAATAAGAATAATTATAATTTATTCTCTTTCGAAAAAGGGCTTTATATGCATGCAGGAAATGAGATGTTTCACAGGGAATCAAATGTCTCGACACCCAATTGGTCTAAAGCGTATTCTATAAATGATTTAGGAAATGTTGCTGTTTGTAAAACTGGACTGTATGCTATAAAGTATTATGGTAAAATTTCAAAAAAACATACTTCTAACAATTCATGGGCACCTGCATACCCAACTTTTCATGAAAAAAATCTTCGGACTGTTTTTGAAACAAGCAGCGGTGCCATAGTAATAGGTTCTGACCATGGCCTTTTTAAATCAACAAATGATGGAAAAACTTGGAAAGAAGTGCTTGAAAAAGGGTGGGTAATAAAAATTGTGGAGTCAAATGGGGTCTTGATAGCGACGAGTCAAAATGGTGTAATTCGTTCGTCTGACGATGGCGAAAACTGGAATGTAGTGGTAAGTGAAGGCGGAGTAGGCATTGATGTTGCAAGTATCAAAGGTGGTTTTGCGGCTATTACTTACAATACATCTTCGAAAACCAGAAGAGTACGAACCTCATACGATGCAGGTAAAACTTGGCAAACAATAGATGCTGGCCTTCCCCCTCATGACTTAATTTCAAATATTTTGCAAGTTGATAATTACCTTTTTTGTGGTCATCCAAAAGGAATTTTCAGATCTTCAGATAAAGGAAAAAATTGGGAGTTGATGAAACCTGCTATTGGAGATAAGGTGTTTAATTTAAATGCTTTAGGAAATGTAATTTATGCTATTCCTAGAGCTGGGGGATGTTGAAAAGCATTTAATAGGTTTTAAGCATGTTAACATTGTTTGTTTAATTTGGATATTTTTACACCCTGTTCGACTAAATGTTCAACATTTAGTCGTTGCGAAAGTCATTCTTAGAACGACGAATAAAAAAGCATTTAAAAACTCACCCTACATTACTGCTTCACTTTCGGCTTAATAATCAGCCTTAACGATTGGTCATAAGTAATATAATTCCAAAGCCAGTTGATAAATACCATTATTTTGTTTTTTACGCCCAGAATCGCCATTAAATGCACAAACATCCAAACATACCACGCAAAAGCCCCTTGAAATTTCCAAAAAGGCAAATCAACCACCGCCAAATGCCTTCCAACGGTTGCCATCGAGCCTAAATCTTTGTATTCAAAACCCACAGGTTCGTCTTTTCTGATGATTTTCATTAGATTTTTTGCCAATAATTCACCTTGCTGAATCGCAGGTTGAGCTACTTGCGGGTGTCCATTCGGGAATTTAGGGTCGCCACTCATCAAAGCAATATCGCCGACAGCAAAAATATTTGGCAAGCTTTCTACTTGATTAAACTCATTGACTTTCAAGCGATTACCAGCCGCATAAATTTCTTGTGGAAAACCTTCAATCGAATTCCCTTTGATTCCTGCCGCCCAAACAACATTATTAGTTCTGATTTTTTCTCCAGTATGTGTATAAGCGTATTTTCCATCAAAATCTACAATTCTGACACCGTTTCTGACAATTACGCCCAATCGGTCTAAATATTCTTTACTTTTCACCGAGGCCTCATCTGACATCATTTCCAATACTTCGGGCGAAGACCCAAACAAATAGATTTTCATCAAATTGAAATCTAATTCGGGATAATCTTTCGGTAAAATTAGCTTTTTCATCTCCGCCAAAGTACCCGAAACCTCAACACCCGTTGCCCCAGTTCCAACTACAACCATATTCATCAAACCCTCGCGAGTATCGGCATCGGGGGCAGTTAGTGCATCTTCGAGATTCTGTAAAACCTTGTTTCTCAGATAGATGGCTTCCGAAACTGACTTCATGGGCATTGCATTATTGATAATATTTTGCATCCCGAAAAAATTTGTATCAGCACCCATCGCCATTACTAAATAATCGTAGCTAAGTTCGCCCAACTCAGTTCCTAAAATATTTTTTTCGGTATTTACATTCAGCACCTTCGTGATACGAATATGCACATTGGGTTTATTCTGGAAAATTTTTCGAAGTGGAAACGAAATCGAACTTGGCTCAAGTCCAGCCATGGCAACTTGGTAGAAAAGTGGCTGAAATTGGTGGTAATTATTTTTATCAATCAACACAATTTGTACATCATGTTTGGCGAGTTTTTGAGCGAAAGCTAAACCACCAAAACCAGCACCGACAATCACGATACGAGTTTGGTTAGTTTCAGGAATATTTGGAGTCATTTCAGTCGGGCGGCGTACCGCATTCAGTTATCAGTAAACAATTATCGAATTTTGTGCATAGCAAAATCTCTTCAATCATCAAAATTAAAGCTTTTCGTTTGCTTATTTATGCTTTTTTGTAATATTCTTCCAGCAATTGCTTAGGTCTTCAATCCTTCGTACCTTTGTTGCAAATAAATATTAATGACGACCGAAAAGAGTGTTTACAAATGATTTTTAATTCCCCTCCTTTTTTCAAAGAGGGGTTGCCTTGACAAAGTCGGGCGAGGTGATGAAATCGTCGAACAATCCACCCTGTCAAAATTCGATTATGTCAGAATTTCGCCACCCCTCCTTTTTCAAGGAAAGGTGTTTTAAACTTCTAAACTGTCGTCCACTGACCATTGACTAATTTTGAATTTTAAAGAAAACTTACAAAACGACCCTGTTTTTGAACTTATTGCAAATTCAGCCGACGAATTAAGCGTTGATGCTTACGTAATTGGTGGATACGTTCGTGACCTTATTTTGCATCGCCCAAACAAAGATATTGACGTTGTTTGCGTAGGAAGTGGCATTGCCTTAGCTGAAAAGGTTGCCAAGAATCTCGAATCTTCAGAAGGACGGGAACATGTATATGTTAGTTTTTTCAAAAACTTCGGTACTGCTCAAATCAAATCGGGAGATGTTGAGATTGAATTTGTTGGAGCAAGGCGTGAGTCTTATCGGCATGATTCACGCAAGCCCTTGGTGGAAGATGGAACACTCGAAGATGATCAAAATCGCCGTGATTTTACAATAAATGCTTTAGGTATTTCATTAAGCAAAACCAATTTTGGTGACCTAATCGACCCTTTTGGTGGCGTTGAGGATATCAAAAGAAAATTAATTCGCACGCCGCTCGAACCAGAAATTACATTCTCCGACGACCCCCTTCGCATGATGCGTGCTGTGCGGTTTGCTTCACAATTAGGTTTTGATATTGATGTGAAAACTTTCGATGCTATTGCAGCTATGAAAGACCGCATAAGTATTGTTTCGCAGGAACGAATTACCGACGAATTGAATAAAATTGTGTTGTCGAAAGTGCCTTCTTATGGCTTCAAATTACTTTATTATACGGGGCTTCTACAAATCATTTTTCCAGAGTTTTGTGAGTTGCAAGGTGTAGAAACAATGGATGGTAAAGGACATAAAGATAATTTTTATCATACACTGCAAGTGCTTGATAATGTGGCGATTAGGTCGAATGACTTATGGTTACGATGGGCAGCAATCTTGCATGACATTGCTAAACCAGCCACCAAAAGATTTCATCCAAAAGTAGGATGGTCGTTTCACGGGCACGAAGAGTTAGGGGGGAAAATGACTTCAGTAATTTTCAGAAAACTAAAATTGCCGTTAGATGGAAAAATGCGAATGGTGAAAAAATTGGTTCGCCTGCATCTTCGTCCAATTGCGTTGGCTAAAGAAAGTATTACTGATGCTGCTCTCAGACGTTTGCTATTTGAAGCGGGCGAAGACTTAGAATATTTGATGATTTTATGCCGTGCTGATATTACTTCAAAAGACGCAGTTAAGGTTAGAAAATACCTCGCTAACTTCGATAAAGTGGAAGAAATGCTAATAGAGTTGGAAGAAAAAGATAAACTTCGTAATTTTCAGCCAGTTATTACGGGTGAAATAATTATGGAAGTCTTTGATTTGAAGCCATCAAAAGAAGTTGGAACTATAAAATTGGCTTTGCGAGAAGCCGTTTTAGAAGGAATTATTCCAAATGAATTTGAACCATCTTTTGATTTTGTATTGAAAGAAGGAACAAAACTAAACTTGAAACCAACTAAAAGTAAAGAAGAAATTAGAATTATTATAAATACACCTAAACTCGAAAATAACTGAATTTATGAACGACGGAACTAAGTTTAAAAGAATGCTTGGCGGTATTTTGGCTGGAATTGGTCTATTATTATTACTATTTGCATGTATTGCCTTTATGTCGGCCGACGATACAGTTATGGGTTTGGCAGTAAAAGGTGCAAGAAAAATAGCTCCTGCGGTATTAGGTCTTATTTTGTTAGTATCTGGCATTTCGATGGTAAATCGTACATAGTTTTTGGCATCGTTGCACATTAGAGAGGTAATATATTGCCTCTCTAATGTGCAATGAATATTATTTTTTCAAAATTTCAATTCCTACATTGCATTGCAAACATTTTTTTTTGGTACAAAAATTATTGTATAATTCAATACTCGCTTGTGAATCAAATGCTGTTTTAATCTCCAAACCCAATCCTTCCCACATAGTAGTAATATGGTTTTTTTCGGCTGGCAATACCTCTAAAAAACTAATACAACGAGTCATAAGCTCTTGATTATCGGTTTTTTGTGAATAACATGCCAATAGTGGAATGACAGTATTTATCAAAATATTGTTGATAGAATCTCTACCCAAACCCACCAATTTTTTGTTGGCTAACTTACCAAAATTATAATGCTCTTGCCAATAAGTCGATTGCTCAATTTTCAAAGCATTTCGTAAATCTTCTATTGAATTAGTTTGGGTAAAAAGCGAAAAAAAACTTTGTTGTTGTGTAATTAGACAAGCTAATTGTGCCAAACGAATGGTTGGAAAATTGGCTGGGCGGGTACGCAGAAACTTCCACTCATGCGACTTTAATTGGGCCGCTTTCAACGAAAATTTTGTAGCAAAGAAATCATATTCTTTCAACAATTTTTCAGCATATTCATCTACGCAATCAATTAAGCCTGCTTGGCCAAAAAGCATAGCTTCGACCTGAAGCAAATTGTTGCGGTGCTTTTGTAAAATCTTTAATGGTAAATTTTGAGTAAGCCTCAAAAACGTTTCAGAATTGAGTTTAAACCCAAAGTTTTTTGACAAAAGCTGATAAGCCGTTTCCTCCCAATCACCATTGTTTTGCTCAAAAAGTTCATTTATAATTTGTGCTTTTTGTTGCAAACGTTTTGTTAAAACCTTATCCAGAATTGAAATTTTTGATAAAGCAGAAACATTTGAAAAATAACTCTCACATGGAATAATAGTTTGATTATCAACAAGGTTTTGGTATTTTGAAAGCAGGCTTATATCGGAAATCGACTTCAATTCAAGCGTAGGGATAAAACTCCCGTCTTGTCGAACAATCGAATGGTCATTCTCCCAAACTACGTGCAACACTACATTATTATATGCTTCATCTTGTTGATGTTTATGAACTTTCCAATCGGATGAATGCAAATGAATTTCAACATTTCCAGCCCATTCAATGTCGTTAATTTGGATTCGAGCATGACTAAAATCCGGACCTGCATCTGTGTTCAAAATACCAGTTTTTAGTACAGAAATTCTTTCACCCGCAACAGTTTGCAAAGTTGATTTATCAAATTGTTGAAATTGCCATAAGTAATGCAAAAATGCTTCGGTCATTTTTTTATTTGATGATGAAAAAAATCATAAATATATTTGTAAATATTGTTCCATTTCTTGCTGAACTTTTTGAGCTTCTTGTTTGGCTTTCTGAGCAAAATCCTGTTCCGATGAAACATAAATAATAGCTCTTGATGAGTTCACCAATAACCCACATTGCTTGTTCATACCAAAGCGAGAAACTTCTTCTAAACTTCCTCCTTGAGCTCCAATTCCTGGCACGAGTAAAAAATGATCAGGAGCTAACTCTCTTATTTTCAATAGTTTATCTGCTTTTGTAGCTCCCACTACATACATCATTCGCTCACTATCTGCCCACTTTTGGGAAGTTAAAATTACTTGTTCAAACAAAAATCTTGATGTATTCTCCGAACCATTGACTAAAAGTTGTTGAAAATCATCTCCTCCAGTATTGGATGTAAGAGCTAATAAAATCACCCATTTTCCATCAAATTCAAGAAAAGGCTCAACCGAATCACATCCCATGTAAGGAGCAACCGTTACTGAATCAAAGTCAAGCCCAGAGGAAGATTTATCAAAAAAAGTGCGGGCATAAAGCCCCGATGTATTGCCAATATCTCCACGTTTAGCATCGGCAATCGTAAAACACTCCTTCGGAATATATTCAATGGTTCTTTGTAAACTTTCCCAACCTTTAGCACCCATTGCTTCGTAGAAAGCGATGTTTGGTTTGTAAGCAACTGTATAATCGATTGTTGCGTCTATGATTTGACGATTAAATTCAAAAATTGGGTCTTTTTCTTTCAAAAGATGCGAAGGAATTTTTTTGATGTCGGTATCTAAACCTACGCACAAATAAGATTTTTTTTGAGTTATTTGCTTGAAAAGTTGTTGTTTTGTCATTGATTCTTGTTTTAAAAAGCAAATTTCCAGAATTAATATGATTTAATCAGAAAAATCGTGGTAATTTATTTCGTATATACTACTTTTGTTATTCTAACGACAATTTTGTATTTAAACGAAATGACTCTAATTAGGTGGTAAAAATTGATTCGTTAGAAAAAAGACTTAACCTTAGAAATTACAATATTAATAAAAATGGTTTTTAAACAAACAAGTATTGAAGGATTGATAGAGATTTATCCAAGAATTTTTGAAGACGAAAGAGGGCTTTTTTTTGAGTCTTATCAATGTGAGACTTTTGCTAAAAATGGCATTCCGTTTGAATTTGTTCAGGATAATCAATCATTTTCTTCGGCAGGTGTTTTACGTGGGTTACACTACCAGAATAAACCCTATGCTCAAGGTAAACTTGTGCGAGTGATTTTAGGAAAAGCCATCGATGTTGCTGTCGATTTACGTCCTAATTCGCCAACTTTTGGAAAATATCAAAAGTTTTTATTGGATGCGGAATTACAAAATATGGTTTATATTCCCGAAGGATTTGGACACGGGTTCGCAGCCATTGAAGACTGTATTTTTACCTATAAATGTACAAATGTCTACAATAAAGCCTCAGAAAGTGGTATTATTTGGAACGACCCAGATTTAGCAATTGATTGGGAAATTAAAACTCCAATTGTGTCGGTCAAGGATTTAGTTTTGTCTACTTTTCAACAATTATTTGGTAAATAAAAAACATACCTCTTTAGCCATAAACGGTATCAGATTTATCTCCAAAGAGTAATTGTTTTTTGAAATAATATTGCTACCAATCGTTCACTACCACTTACTATTTTTCTGCATATAGACAGCTACATTTGGCACGATTTTGGTACATAACAAAGGTATAAACAAGCTTAATTTTAGTTTGTTTTGACTGAATCCACATATGCCACAAAAACTTATTTATACAATATTCAACACATTGTTCAAAAAGCGTGTTTCAGGAGAGCAGATTGCTTTGCCTAAACAGTCCATTTTTGTTGATGTGCATGCCCATATACTTCCTCAATTGGATGACGGCCCAGATGATATTGAGCAAAGCATTGCAATTATTAGGTCAATGTATGCAATGGGTTATCGCAAAATTATTGCAACGCCTCATGTAATGAGTGGATATTATAATAATGTTCCCGAAGACATTTTACAGGCCCTTCAAATCCTTAAAAGTGTGTTGAAAAAACGAAACATCGCCATGGAAGTAGAGGCGGCAGCCGAATATTATTTGGAAGATGAATTGTTTAGGTTAATAGAACGAAGAGAAATTCTGACATTTGGGGGAGACAAAAAATACTTACTTTTCGAAGCCTCTTTTGTTTCTCGACCTTCTTATATCCTTGAATCGACTTTGAAAATTAAGCAAGCGGGCTATACACCTGTGCTGGCTCACCCCGAACGATACAACAATCTAAACGATTTAGAGGTTTTGCACCGTTTAGTTTTCAACGGACTACTATTTCAAGTAAATATTGGTTCTCTTACAGGTTATTATTCAAAACAAACGCAAGAATTGGCAGAAATGCTTATCAATAAAAAAATGGTTGCTTTTTTTGGCACTGATTGCCACAACGAAGCTCAATTAGCCAGTATTAGAGCCGCCTTTGAATTACCTATTTATCAGACAGCAATCAAACAAAATTTGCTAAATAATTCGTTATTGGAAACCAAAAAAAAAGAATTAATTTCCACTTAAAATAACATTACGAATGTGAGAAATAAAGGCTCTTTTAGATAATATTAAATTTTATTAAACGCCTTGAAATGAAGTTATGAATAGCTCTTTTCCATCAAAAACAGCGTAACTATCATGCCAAATCCAGTCGCCTAAGTTTATATAACGTGCTGATAGTGAGATGTTTATGTCAACTTTTGTGTGGCGATGACCGAAAATATAAAAGTCGTGGTGTGTTGAAGCTTCGATTTTTTTTGAATACATTACCAAGTGCTCTTTTTCTTCACCCAAAAAATGCTCTGCTGTTCGTTTTTTTTGCCAACTTTTTTTCGTCCAAATACGTCCAATTAGCATTCCCAAGTTTGGATGCATGATTCTTCCAAAAAGGAATTTTGGAATTTTTCCTTCAAAAACAACTTTTAGCATTTTATAGCCAAAATCATCAGCCCCAAGTCCATCGCCATGACCGATATAGAACTTTTTATCGTTGAAAATAAAAGTTTGTGGACGACGAATAGTTTGGATATTTAATTCTTTTTCAAAATAATCGGTCATCCACATATCTCGGTTTCCCATAAAAACAACAATTTCGATACCAGAATCAGACAATTCGGCTAATTTTCCAAAAAAACGGACAAAACCTTTCGGCACGACTCGGCGATATTCAAACCAAAAGTCGAACAAATCGCCAACTAAAAAAATAATTTCAGCATCGTGCCTGATACTTTCGAGCCAAGCTACGATTTTACGTTCACGTACCAAACTTTTTTGGTGGTCGGGAGCTCCTAAATGAAAATCAGAAGCAAAATAGATTTTTTTTCCGGCGGGGATTTGACGATTCATCAAAAAATGAAGATACTATAAAAATTAAAAAGAACACAAATGACACGAATTTTAGGAATTTTCACAAATTATATTTAATATTCGTAAAGATTTAGATAAAGTTTGTTACAACTTATGAAATTATGCTAAATTTTGATTTTGATAAAAACCTTCTTTCCTTATCTTTACGTCAGAATCTCTAAGACAAATTATTTTTAAAAATATGCCTTCAATGAAACGAGTATTAATTGCCGAAGATAGCTCTGTAATTCAGAACTTAGCCAAAAAGATTTTGGAATTCCAAAACTTTGAAATTACTGCCGTCAAAAATGGCGAACAAGTCATGCAATTGCTCGACAAAGAAGATTTCGACATCTTACTTCTTGACATCAATATGCCAATCATGGATGGTATGGAATGTGTGAAGGCGATTCGTGAACTAAAAGATAAGAACAAAGCAATGCTTCCAGTGGTTGCTATTACTGGGAATGCCAAAAATTACTCAGAAACAGATTTTAAAGAAGCAGGTTTTAATGATGCCTTGATGAAACCTCTGAATTTTGATAAGTTGGTAAATGTTGTGAAAGGATTAACAGAGTAGCAATTAATGTTTGATTGAGTGATTGAGTGAATGATTAGATTTTTTACTGGTAATTAATTATTCA
>NZ_JAYWCU010000221.1:0-25161 GCF_043780375.1 Emticicia sp.
ACTTATACTTTTAATTTCAGAAAAGGAATAAATGACTTAAATGAGCGAAATGAAGCACGTAATCTTAAAATTGTATTTAGTACAGGTAATAATATTGATTCTTTGAAGATAGAAGGTAACGTGAAAAGTTTATTCACAAATCAGCCCGTGCTCGAAGCAAATGTAGCAATATATATAGTACAAGATTCGCTCGACTTGAAAAAGACAAAACCTAATTATTTTATAAAAACAGATTCGAGTGGAAGTTTTAAGTTTGAAAATATAAAGGCTGGAAATTATCGATTATATGCTTTCACTGATAAAAATAGTAATCTAAAATACGATAGTAAAACAGAAGCAATTTCTTTCAATAAAGATACATTAAAACTCTATAAAAATATATCTAATATAAACCTTTCATTATATAGTGCTAACAATGAAAAACCAAAAAATCAAAAAACACTTCAGAGGGCAGAAGATTTTACGGTTTTATATGATAAAAATATTAAATCTTTTGATGTAAAATTTGATAATCCAAAAGATAGTATTCCTTATTTTGGACTGGGAAAAGAATTGAAGTTTTATAATTTTCCTGCAAAAACAGATACTATAAAAGTAACTATAGTAGCACGAGATTCGGCAGATAATTTATTGACACATCTACAAAAAATTAAATTTCGAGAACCTGAAAAGAAAAAGAAAGCAACGAAAGAATACCAAAACATTGAAATAAAACCAAAAATAGGGGAGGACTTGGAACAAGATTTAAAATATGAAATAAGTTTCAATAACCCAATTAAGCAATTTGATTTAACCAAAATAAAAATCAAAAGTGATACAATTAGAATAGAAACAATTGATAGTAGCAACTTCGCGTGGAATAAATACCGAACTCATTTAATGTTAACAAAAAAAATTGCGGCAGTTCGAGAAGTAAAAATAGAATTTGGCAAAGGAACATTTATTAATATTAAAGGTGATTCGAGCGATAAACTTACGGTATTAAATCCAATTTTGAAGGTTGAAAATTATGGTATTTTAGAAGGGCGAGTAGAAGGGGGAAGGGATAATAAAATTATTCAATTAGTTGATGAAAACTATAAAGTAGAAGCAGAACAAAAATCGATTGATAGATTTCTATTCAAAAATGTAAAACCTGGCATTTATTTGATTCGTACAATCATTGATAAAAATGGCAATGGGCAATGGGATTTCGGTAATGTAGAAAAAAATATTCTTCCAGAAGCCATTTTCTTTTCAAAAGAAGCCATAAAAATCAAAAGTAACTTTGAATTACGGGGTTTAAATATAAAATTAGAGTAAACTTTTTTGTATTAATACTTAGTAGGAAAGAAAAGGTCAATTCAAAATAAAAAATGTACAATAAATTGTGTGGACAAACCTGTGGATTTCTATGTTATATTGGTAAGTGGTAAGTGGAATAGCTTGTGGGTAACTTAATTAAATAGTGGAAATATATTAAAGCAGGTGGAAATCGGTTGGAAACTACCCTTTATAAGCAATCCACACCAAGTGGATTAACGTGGAAACATAGTGTGGATAGAGTAGTCATTAATCAACACAAAATATTTTGTTACTTTGTCAATAAGTGGTCTTATAATTGATTATCAATAAAATAACTGTGGAATAGTAAAATAAAACTGTGGAAAAACTACTTAGTTATATACATTATAATTCCTGAGTTTTCAACAGATAAAAGTTATTCACTTTTCCACAGGCTTAATAATGAATAACAATAATTAAAATATATATTATTCTTTTTTTTATAAAATTATGAAACGGTATTTAATACTATTTGTGATATTGATGTTGGGAACGATTGCCCACTCACAAGATATTGAATTGGCAAATGAGTATTTCAAACAAGGTGAATACGAAAAGGCAAAAGATATCTTTCAAAAAATTGTGAAAGACAAAAAATCCAATGCGACTTTGGTTCACCAAAACTATTTGCAGTGTTTGCTCAAACTCAAAGATTTTGACGAAGCAGAAAAATTTCTGAAACGCCAAATCAAAAGCAATGAAGCAATCATAACCTATCGAGCTGACTATGCAAACTTGCTCGAAATGACTGGACGAATTGACGAATCTCAAAAAGAGATGAATCAACTCATCGACATTGCGGCAAAGTCGGAAGGTACGATTTATGAGTTGCAGGACTTTCTGTACAAAAATACAAAAACCGAGCAAGTGATTCAGTTGCTAAAAAAAAGTCGAGAACTTTTTCGTGACGAAAATAAGTTTGCACTTTTTCTGGCAAGGGCTTTTTTGTACAATGGTCAGAAAGAACCAATGATTGAAGAAATGCTTAAATATGGTTTGACCGAAGGAAACCTAGATTATGTAAAAGCGACGTTTCAAGATAACATCAAAACAGAAGCAGAGTTAGATATGCTCGAAAAGGCACTTTACAGCAAGGTACAGAAGTTTCCCAACGAGCAATACTACATCGACATCCTAATCTGGCATTTGATTCAGCAGAAAGAGTTTTATAAGGCTTTTATTCAAACCCGTGCTTTAGACAGACGCTTAAAGCAAGATGGGCAAAAAGTTTTTGAATTAGCTCAAACAACACTTGTCAATAAAGATTTCAGAAATGCAATTCAGATGTATGAATATGTCATGAAAGAATATCCGCAAGGGCAATACTATCCTTATGCTCGCCGTAATGCAATTTTTTGTAAAGAAGAAGTTGTTAAAAATACATACCCAGTAAATCTGACAGACATCAGAACTTTGATAAAAGATTATCAAGGACTTTTTAAAGATTTAGGGCAGAATCTCAAAACAATGGAAGCCTTAAGAAATACGGCACAACTATACGCTTTTTATTTAAATGAACGTGATACTGCGATAACCATTTTAGAAACTGCAATTAAGATAGCAAACTCTGATAATAATTTTAGAGATAAATGTAAGTTAGATTTAGGTGATATTTATGTTTTGAAAAACGAACCTTGGGAAGCAACATTGGTGTACTCACAAGTAGAAAAATCTCAAAAAGAAGAACAGTTAGGACAAGAAGCAAAACTAAAAAATGCCAAGTTACATTACTACAACGGCGAATTTGATTTGTCGAAAGATATACTTGATATTTTGAAAAAAGCTACCACTCGCGAAATTGCTAACGATGCCATGCAGTTGAGTTTATTAATTCAAGACAATATTGGCTTAGACACTTCGGAGGTTGCTATGAAAGAATACGCTGCGATAGATTTATTACTTTTTCAAAATAAAAACGCTGAAGCAATTACTGCCTTAGACAAAGCTTTTGAAAAATATAAGTCTCATAGTTTGGCAGATGATATTGTGTGGCTCAGGGCAAATACTAATATGAAAATAAATGAGCCTAACAAAGCTCTCAATGATTTGGAATTACTTCGCAAAAATTATAACTTCGATATTTTGGCTGATGATGCTTTATTTTTAGAAGCAAAAATTTATGACGAAAAATTAGGTCAAAAAGACAAAGCCATGGAATTGTACCGAGAAATCTTACAAAAATTTCCAGGAAGTATTTATGGAGCTGAGGCAAGAAAAAGATTTAGAAATTTACGTGGCGACACAATAAATTAAACGTTTTCAACATTATAATAAAAAGCCTCAAACCTTCTTGCTTTTGAGGCTTTTTTGTTAAAAATATGTTAATAAACCCCCTTCATATCTATTGAAAATACCTTTCCTCGTTCTTAAAGATATATTCAAAATAAATTCTAACCCCATGAATTTCAAGTTATGCACACTGTCCACAGTGTTATCCACATTTTTATTGGTAGCTCATGCCCAAGAAGAAACTGTAAAGTCGTTTGGCTATAACTATTATGGACAGAAAATAAACGAAAAAGCATTTTGTAGTCAATTCAGTTTTCGCTCAAAAGATGTTGCCGAAAAAGCAGTTGATGAAATTGTTCGTAGAAGTGGTTTGAAGCGAAATTTTTATGTAATGGAATGTCCAAATACAGATAATTGCTTTGCGGCAATTCAAGGACAAACTCGTTTGATAGTTTACGACGGTTCATTTATGAAAAAAGCCAATGATTTATCAAAATCAGATTGGGGAGCATTAAGTATCTTGGCACACGAAATTGGACATCATTTACAAGGGCATACAATTATTGAGGGTGGAAGCGACCCAGAAAAAGAATTAGAGGCCGACGAGTTTTCGGGTTTTGTTATGTACCAGATGGGGGCCTCGTTGAAAGATGCCCAAGCTGCAATATATAAATTGACATCCGATTATGATGGGGGTACGCATCCACCAAGACAAAAAAGATTAGCCTCAATAAAAAAAGGGTATGATAATGCAAAAGATCTTTATCCAAACATAAAAAAGAATGATGGAACTGTGGTGACTTCTCAAACTCAAGCACCTCAAACACAATATCCACCTAATACAATACCTCAGCCATTGCCGCAGCAACAACCAAGAAATTTACCTCAAAACCCTGATAATCAAGGTAGTGTGGATAAAGAGGATAACAATGTTGATAACTCAGAATACCCATCCAAGAAACCTGAAATAATAATAAATATACCTTCAAAAGTGGAAAACTCTGGGGATAACACCAAAAAAGGTGCTTGTTATGAAGGAGATTGTGGAAATGGTTTTGGAAAAATGGTTAATCCAAAAACTGAAGAAAAATATGAAGGCGAATGGAGAAATAATAAAAGAGATGGTAGAGGGGTAGAATTTTATGCTGATGGTGAAAAAAAATATGTCGGAAATTTTAAAAATGGTAAATATGAAGGAAACGGCTCATATTTCTACAAAAATGGGGATAAGTATGTTGGTAAGTATAAAAATGGTGTTATGAATGACGAAAAAGGATATTTTATATTCAATAATAATATAAGGTTAGTTGTGAGAGTAGAAAATAATATAAAGCATGGAAAAGCCATGAGAATATATCCAGATGGTAGGAGGGAAGAAACATTCTTTGTAAATGATATAGAAAAGAAAAACTATTTAATGGATAAGAAAATTAGAGCTTCAAATTGAAACAAACAAAAAATCCTTCCAAATCGGAAGGATTTTTTGTTTATAAAAAGGTCGTAAACATAAAAACATAATAAATCTTTAAAATCAACGGCCAAGATTATTTACCTTTGTCCCCTCAAAATACGATAACAGATATGTCTTGGTTTAAGAGAACGGATAAAGGAATTCAAACACCAACGGAAATGAAACGCGAAGCTCCTGATGGACTTTGGTATCAGTGTCCAAATTGTAAAAAAGCAATGCACACAAGAGAACATAAATTAAGTTCTTATACCTGTATACATTGTAATTACCACGAAAAAATAGGTTCAGAAGCATATTTTCAAATACTTTTCGACGAAGGTGAATATACAGAATTAGATGCAAATTTGCATTCGAGCGATCCTTTGAAATTTACAGATACCAAGTCTTATGTTGATAGAGTAAGAGCAACTGAGAAAAAGTCGGGTTTGAAAGATGCAGCCCGAACCGCCTACGGAAAAATGTCAGAAAATGATATTGTTATCACTTGTATGGATTTTAGTTTCATTGGCGGTTCTATGGGGTCGGTTGTTGGCGAAAAAATTGCTCGTGGAATAGAATATGCTTTGAAAAATAAAATACCATTTTTGATGATTTCAAAATCGGGTGGTGCAAGAATGATGGAGGCGGGTTTCTCATTGATGCAAATGGCAAAGACTTCTGCAAGATTAGCACAATTGGCGGAGGCAAAGATACCTTATGTCTCATTATTAACCGACCCAACAACTGGAGGTGTCACGGCGTCATATGCCATGCTTGGTGATTTTAATATTTCAGAACCAGAAGCATTAATTGGTTTTGCAGGCCCACGTGTAATCAAAGAAACGATTGGCAAAGAATTACCAAAAGGTTTCCAAACGGCCGAGTTTGTTTTAGACCACGGCTTCCTTGATTTTATAGTTGATAGAAAAGATTTAAAAGATAAATTGGCGAGTTTGTTGGGAATGTTGCAATAAATATATTATTACATTATGCGGCTCATTTCCCACCCAATACTCTGCAATTATTATTTAACCTATCGTTGCAATGCGACGTGTAGTTTTTGTGATATTTGGGAAAAACCATCGCCTTATATAACGCTCGAAAATTTTCGAGAAAACCTACGAGACCTCAAGAAATTAGGCGTAAAAGTAATTGATTTTACAGGTGGAGAGCCGCTTCTTCATAGTAATTTAGATGTACTTTTAGAAGAAACAAAAAAAGCGGGATTACTTACTACTGTTACAACAAATACGCTTCTTTACCCCAAGTATGCTGAGCGACTGAAAGGTAAAATAGACATGCTTCACTTTTCGCTTGACTCGCCAGATGAAGAGGAACATAATAAATCAAGAGGGGTAAAATGCTTCGATAAATTATTATATTCCATACAATTAGCGAAACAATTAGGCGAAAGACCAGATATCTTATTCACAGTTTTTGAACAAAATGTGGATAAGATAGAGCGGGTTTGGAAAGAAATTTCTCAACCTAACAATTTGGTTTTGATTCTAAATCCAGTATTCAATTATAATCAAGTAGAAACGGGAGATAATCTGTCAGAAACAAGTTTAAAGAAACTTTTATGGTGGGGAAAACAGAAAAATGTTTATTTGAATGAAGCCTTTATTTCACTACGATTAAATGGGGGAAATCACATCGAAAACCCAGTATGTAAAGCAGCTTCCACAACAATAGTTATTTCACCAGAAAACAAATTAGTGCTTCCGTGTTATCATCTTGGAACAAAAGATTTTGAAATAAAGGCTAATCTTTTTGACTTGTATTACTCGAAGGAAGTGCAAGAAATTGTTGCTTTAGAAGGAAAATTGAAGGAGTGTGAAGGTTGCGTAATAAACTGTTATATGCAGCCATCTTTTTCGGTTGAAATTAATAAATACTTTTGGAAAGCACTTCCAAGTACCTTAAAATATAACTATATTAAAGGCACTTGGAAGCGGTTATTTCAAAGAAAATAGTCAAACTAAAAATCACTTATTTCTTCGGTTTTGCCTTACTTTTATCAATAATAGTTTCCATTGAACTCACCGCCGACATTCCAAATAAACCAATGGCTTTTTTAGTGGATTTTTCATTTCTATTAATAATATTGGAAGGAATATTTGATAAAGGCGTTGAAAACAAACTACCTGCTTGCGATACTTGTTGAACCAATTGTAAATAGTAAAATTGTTCTTGAGTGATAGAATAAAGATCAACTTTTAAAGTATCTCTATCAGAAAATAACTCTCTACCAACTGAAGTACGAATAGGTAAAATGAACAAGAGTCCGTCAGTTTTTGAACCTTGACTAAAACCTGCATCATAAGCAACAGAAATTTCATTGGCTTTAGAAAAATATTTACTATTCTTGGCAGATTTTATCCAATAACAATCCCCTTCGCCTACAATATCATTGGCATAAAATTGTGGCTGAAATCCTTCCTGCGGCCCATTATCAGGCTTAATTGGGCGTTTATCTACTTCATAAGCAATCGAATCAATTTTGGGCACACGATTAAGTTTTGAGGCAGATATATATTCTTCACCACCATAATTTACATATAAAAGATACTGCTTTCCAATTTTATTTAAAGGGTTTACTTTGGCATCATAAGTATATATACCATTATTTTTCAGATCTTTAAATTGATAAGAAACACTGTCTTGGTCAAAGACAAAAACCACTGCACCCAAAGCGGGTTTTACAGGAGAATTATCGAAATAACCTTGCGTTAAAGTCAATTTGATTGTTTGGGTTTCTTTTTTGTTATTAACCAAAGCATCAACAGTTAATTGAGAAACACCATCTTTCACGTCTATTTCTATAACATCAGAACAAGAAAATAATGAACAAGAAACAAAAAGTATTATAAGTATCGAAAGTATTTTTTTCATTTGTTTTTAAAATTAAATGTCAATTTGTGAAATTGACGTACAAATCAAAATTTAAAATTATAAGTTACTGCTGGGATAATCGACCCAAAAACAGCATAGCGAATAGCTTCAGTTTTTGTAGGATCCTTTTCATTTTGTTGAACAAAAACAGAAAACGGGTTTCTACGGTTATAAACATTATAGATAGAGAAAACCCATTCGCCAGTGCCACGTTTGAAAAACCCGTATTTAGTTTGGCGAGTTGCTGCCAAATCTAGGCGATGTGAAGCAGGAATGCGATAGGCATTGCGAGTATCATAATAATTATGCGGCAAAGCATAATCTTGCCATATAAATTTATTAGTAGGAAAACTTGCAGGCGTACCTGTACTTAGTGTAAAATTGGTAGAAAAAGTCCATTTTTTATTCAAATCATAAATGCCAACAATGGACAAATTATGAGTCTTGTCAATTCTACTTGGAAACCACGCATTTTGGTTCAAACCTTCGATTTTTCTTTCAGTTCTTGCTAACGTATAACTTATCCAACCGTTAAATTTACCTTTTGCTTTTTTAATATAAAACTCTGCACCATAAGCACGCCCTTTTCCAAAAAGCAAATCTGCTTCTACGGCAGTATTTAGCAATAAATCGGCATTGCGTACGTAATCAATTTGGTTATAAAGTTTCTTGTAATAAACCTCCACTGAGGTTTCAAACATATTATCACTAAAATTATGAAAATAGCCCAAAGCCAATTGGTCTGCTAATTGCGGTTTGATATTATTGCTACTTGGAGTCCAAACATCAAGAGGAGAAGATGCCGTTGTATTTGATAACAAATGTATGTATTGAGCCAAGCGATTATAGCTTAGTTTAATAGAATTATCTTGTTGAAGACCAAAATTTGCAGCAAAACGAGGCTCAAAGTTTCCATATTGCTGAATTGTTTTTCCCCAAGCAAAAGGAGTGGTTTTGGTAATACTTCTACGTTCTCCATCGGTTCTTTCAGCACTCAATTCGTACGAATTGCCTTTACCCAAATAGTTATAAAGCGAATAGCGTAAACCATATTGAATTGATATTTTCGAACTAATTTTTTGTTCATTCCCAATATATATGGCTGCTTCGGTAGCAAACTTATCATCTAAACCGATTTGCCTTTCCACACCTCCCGAAATCGCAACGGCTTGCCCAGGATTAAATGTATAATAAGTTAATTGTCCACCAAAAGTTACGGTATTATTTGTATTAGGATAAAAAGTAAAATCGGGCTTTATGCTATAAGTAATAATATTTGACTTCCAACGAAAAGCATCTTGGTTATTTGTTTTTTTCAAATCGGTTTGCAAAGCGTAGTCATAATTGCTATAAAAAATGGTATTATTCAAGAAAAGTTTATTGTTGAAAACATGGTTCCAGCGAAAACTGGTAGTAGCATTTCCCCAATTAAAGCCAAAATCTGCCCCAAAAGTATCTCGTCCAAAATAGCCCGAAAGAAAGAATGTATTTTTTTCGTTGGCCCTAAAATTAGCCTTTGCCGTAAAATCATAAAAATAAAAACTTGTTCCTTTCAAATCATCTTTCAAAAATGGCTTTGCTAAAACATCAATATATGACCGACGGAGGGCGACAATAAAAGAGCCTTTTTCTTTAAAAATTGGTCTTTCATATGTAAATCGTGAAAAAATACTGCCAATTCCTCCCGAAAACTGAGGTTTTTTAGCATTTCCTTCTTTCATACGCACATCAAGAATTGAAGATAATCGTCCGCCATATTGTGAAGGAATACCACCCTTTATGAGTTTTACGTCTTTCACAGCATCGGGGTTGAAAACAGAGAAAAATCCAAAAAGATGGGAAGAATTATAAACTGGGGCTTCGTCAAGTAAAACTAAATTTTGGTCAATTCCACCACCACGAACATTAAAACCAGAAGCTCCTTCGCCAACGGAACTTACCCCAGGCAAAAACTGAATACTTTTAATAATATCAACTTCACCCAGCAAAGCAGGCATTTTTTGCATAGTTTTAATATCAATTTTATTGACTGACATTTCAATACTTTTTACATTATCGTCGGCTTTTTTTGTCGTAATAACTACTTCCTGTAAAAGTTTAGAGTCGTCTTTTAACTCTACATCTAACTTTACATCCTGATTTAATTCTATTTTTTTGTTAGTTTTTTCAAAGCCAACATAAGTTAAAACTAAATTATACGTTCCCTTTGGAAGTGTAAGAGAATAGAAGCCATAAGGGTTGGTTTGAGTACCCGATTTTACTTCTTGAACATAAACCGAAACCCCAATCAAGCCCTCGCCATTGGCAGCATCTTTGATATAACCACTAACTGTAAATTTTTCTTGAGCGTGTAGATTCCACGTGAAAAAAAAGCTAAAAAATAGCAAGAATAATTTTTTCATAAATTGGATTTTTTGTAGTAATAATAGTTGATAATGAATGTGTTATGTAAAAAAATCAACACAAAACTAAGTTTGATAACAAATGTAATAACGACTAAAATGAAAGGAAAGTTTTGATTGACCAAGCGGAAATTTTGCAGGATAAAAGGGAAAAGGCAGGTTTTATCTAACAAATACTCACTAACAAGATAAATAATAGAGAATATTTTAAGAAATTGCCAAAAAAATAATAAAACGGTAGCTTTGTATTTGAAACCAAATAAAATTATATGAACAAAATCCTCGTTGCACTCTTTACAACTTTAATATTTACAACGTCAAATGCTCAAATTCTCGAAAAACTTCGTTGTGAATATGAAGAAAAACCATTGGGTTTGGAAATCAAGAACCCACGGTTATCATGGCAAATGAAGTCGGCAACTCGTGGAGCAAAACAAACAGCGTACCAGATATTGGTTGCTGATAATGAAGTAGAGCTTAAAAAAGATATTGGAAATATATGGAACTCTGGTATGGTGAAATCTGAGCAATCGCTAAAGATTGATTATTCAGGAAAACCGCTCGAATCTCGCAAACGATATTATTGGAAAGTAAAAGTTTGGAATGAAAAAAACAAACCAACAATATACAGCGAACCAACTTGGTGGGAAATGGCATTGCTTCAAAAAACAGATTGGGCGGCTCATTGGATTGGAAAAAATAGCACTGAGGGTAAATCAGTTGAGCTACAAAAAGAATTTAATTTGGCAAAACGGGCGGTACGTGCCAGAATTTATATAACAGGCTTGGGGGCGTATAATCTGATTTTCAATGGCAAAAAGGTTAGTCAAGATATTCTATCGCCAGGTATAACAAATTTCATGAAAACGATTCCTTATCAAATTTATGAAGTTTCGAATGATGATTTAACGATTGGAGTAAATTTTATAACAGTAACATTGGGCAATGCGTGGTGGAGTAGCAAAAATCTATGTCGATTATTATTTCAGATGGAATTGGAATTTTATGATGGTTCACGACAAACCATAATTTCGGATGGAAGTTGGAAAACTCGACTTTCGCCAATTGTATCAAATTCAATTTATGGAGGAGAAATTTATGACGCTCGCCTCGAATATGGAAAAGATTGGGAAAATGCTGCAATAATGGATGATGTAGAAAATAAGACTTCGACTAACGAAATATTTAGTACGAAAAATGCAGAACTAAAACCTTTAGTTGCTCCGCAAGCACAGGTTATCAAAGAAATAAAAGCAGTAAAAATTACTGAGCCAAGAAAAGGACGCTACGTTTTTGATTTTGGTCAAAACGTTGTTGGCTTTACCTATTTGCAAACCGAAGGAAAAGCAGCGAAAGAAATTGAATTAAAATTTGCCGAAATTGTGACAGATAAAGGATTAGTTGACCAAACTAACTCGAAAGGAATTAAACCGATCGATAAATATATTTTGAAAGGTTACGGCGTAGAAAAGTGGGAACCTAAATTTACCTATCACGGATTCAGATATGTTGAAGTAGAAGGGTTAACCAAAAAGCCTGATGAAAATACTTTGGTAGCAAAAGTGATTTATGAAAATACGCCTTTTGTTGAAAATATCGCTTACTCAGAAGATTTTTCGAGCAAAATTTATACAAAAAAGGCAATCGTTGAGCCAAACTTAAATGAAGCCAAACTTATTATTGAACCAACTTTGGCTTCCGAATCAAAAAACTTCGATTCAAATTACGGGCAAATAACAAGCCAATCGAATTTTCAAGGAAACAAGTTCAGTTTAAAATTGAGTATTCCTGCAAATTCATCAGTGCAAGTGCAATTACCACTTAATGCAGGAAAAACAATCAATAACATAAAAGAAAGTGGCAAACCATTTATGGTTAAGAAAAAACCAGTAAAAATAGAAGGGATAACATACTTAAAAACCGAAAAAGACAAAGCAATTTTTGAAGTTTTAAGTGGGAATTATGATTTTGTGGTAGAATAAATAATGTAGGCTGAAAATATTGAAAATGTAGAGGATGAAAATTTTCAACCCCGACTGAGAAATGAATATATAATTAAAAAAACGATGATATTAAGCGAAATCCTTTACAAAGTTTCTCTCCAAGTAGTTTCAGGAAAAACAGATATAGAAATAAATAATATAGTTTTTGACTCACGACAAGTACAAAAAGGAACTCTTTTTGTAGCAATCGGAGGTACACAGGTAGATGGACATACTTTCATCAATAAAGCTATCGAGCTTGGTGCTTCTGCTATTTTATGCGAAAACTTGCCCGAATCGTTGAACGAAGAAATTACTTATCTAAAAGTTGAAAATTCGGCAAAAGAAATGGGTTTTGCAGCGGCAAACTTCTATAAACATCCGTCTAAAAAACTAAGATTAGTAGGTGTAACTGGTACAAATGGTAAGACCTCAATCGCTACTTTACTTTTTAGACTTTTTCGAAAATTGGGTTATCGTTGTGGTTTACTATCGACCGTTCAAAACCAGATTGACGATGATATTATTCCATCAACCCATACCACACCCGATTCTGTAAAAGTCAATCAACTTTTATCAGAAATGGTGCAGAAAGGCGTAACTTATTGCTTTATGGAAGTAAGTTCGCACGCAGTAGTGCAAGAACGCATAACGGGCTTATATTTCGCAGGAGGAATTTTTACAAATTTGACGCACGACCACCTTGATTTTCACGGAACTTTTGATAATTATCTTAAAGCCAAAAAAGGATTTTTTGACCAACTACCAGCTACGGCTTTTGCATTAGTAAACACCGATGATAAAGTAGGAAAAGTAATGCTGCAAAATACCGCCGCAAGAAAAGAAACCTATTCTCTCAAAAATATTGGTACGTTTAAAGGCAAAGTTTTGGCGTGTGGACTTTTTGGGCTACAAATGGAAATCGATAGTAAAGAAGTTTGGTTTAAGCTAATTGGCTCTTTCAATGCCTACAATTTGTTAGGAGTTTATGGAGCAGCAGTATTATTAGGCGAAGATTCGGAAGAAGTGCTGATGCAATTGTCCGACATTCAACCGCCAGCGGGACGTTTCGAGCAAATTGTTTCTAAAAATAACATCGTAGGAATTATCGATTACGCACACACTCCCGATGCTTTGAAAAATGTTTTGGAAACGATTGTAGATTTAAAAGAAGGCAATCATCAAGGTGGCATTCCACAAATAATAACAGTTGTAGGCTGCGGAGGAAATCGTGATGCTACCAAGCGACCAATCATGGCGGAAATTGCTTGTAAATTTAGTGATAAAGTGATTTTAACTTCAGATAATCCAAGAAACGAAGACCCGATGGATATTTTAGCTCAAATGCAAAAAGGAGTTCCGTCCATTCATTTTAAGAAAACTCAAACCATTGAAGACCGACACGAGGCAATTTTAGCAGCCGTAAAAATGGCAAAACCCGAAGACATTATTTTAGTTGCAGGAAAAGGACATGAAACCTATCAAGACATCAAAGGCGTAAAACATCATTTCGACGACAAAGAAGTTTTGAGAGCGGCTTTTGGGGAGATTTGACAACTATCAAGTACCTTTACACAAATTTTTTCATCAATTAATATCAAATTTTAATGGAAGCAGAAAACAAGAAAATACCACTAAGCGATTTACATGAAAAATTGGGCGGCAAAATGGTGCCTTTTGGCGGATTTCTAATGCCAGTTCGATATTCGTCAGATATTGAAGAACACAATTGTGTGCGTAATGGCGTAGGTGTTTTTGATGTTTCGCACATGGGCGAGTTTGTAGTGAGAGGCGAGCGAGCAACTGAATTCTTGCAACATATAGTATCAAACGATGTTTCTGCTCTTTTTGATGGAAAAGTTCAATATGCTTATTTCCCAAATAATGAGGGTGGGGTAGTAGATGATTTATTGGTTTATCGTTGGGACGAAAACGAATATTATTTAGTAGTAAATGCCTCGAATATAGAAAAAGATTGGAACTGGATTCAGCAAAATAATACTTTTGGTGTTGAATTAGAGAACATTTCCGACCAACTTTGTTTGTTTGCAGTTCAAGGTCCAATGGCCTTGCCGACGCTCCAAAAGCTAACAGATATTGATTTAGCATCAATGGATTATTATACTTATAAAGCAGGCACGGTGGCAGGAATTGATGACGTTTTTGTTTCGGCAACGGGCTACACAGGTGCAGGAGGGTTTGAAATTTATGTTTGGAACAAAGATGCCGAAAAAATGTGGAATGCAATTTTTGAAGCAGGAGCCGAGTTTGGCATCAAGCCAATTGGTTTAGGTGCAAGAGATACACTTCGCATGGAAATGGGTTATTGTCTATACGGTCACGAACTTAATGATACAGATTCGCCATTAGAAGCAGGTTTAGGTTGGGTAACAAAGTTTACCAAAAACTTTATCAATTCAGAAAACCTAAAAGCTCAGAAAGAAGCAGGTTTAAAGCGTAAATTGGTTGGAATAGAAATGATTGACCGTGCGATTCCTCGTAGTCATTATGAAATTTGTGATGCCGAAGGAAACAAATTAGGAGAAGTTACTTCGGGAACACAGTCGCCGACTTTACAAAAAGGAATTGCAATGGGACACGTTCCAACTGCATTCGCCAAAGTTGGTACTGAAGTTTATATCAAAGTAAGAGAGAAATTGCTCAAAGGTGTAGTTACAAAACTGCCTTTTGTAAAAGGGGGAGTTTAAATCAAATGATGAATTAATGAATGATAGAATTAAAAAGTATTCCATCATTCATTAATTCACTCAAAATTAGCTCACTGTCCCGCCATTCCAAACTTCCTTATGAGGTTGGAGAAGTGCTAAACTACCATCACGGTTTTCTGCCATTAAAATCATTCCGTTCGATTCGATTCCCATCATTTTTCTTGGAGCAAGATTTGCCAAGAAAGTTACTTGTTTACCAATCATTTCTTCTGGCGTGAAATGTTTGGCAATTCCGCTCAAAATTGTGCGTTTTTCAAAACCATCATCTACCAAGAATTTTAATAATTTATCGCTTTTTGGCAATTTTTCAGCCTCCAATATTGTGCCGATACGAATATCCATTTTGGCAAAATCATCGTATTGAATAGTTTCCTTCAAAGCAGGCACTTTCACGTTTTCTAATTCATTCATACGTTTCGATTCTTGTAATTTTTTTACTTGTTTTTCAATGGCATCATCTTCAATTTTCTCGAATAATAGACTTGATTCGCCAATTAATGTGCCAACAGGCAATAAATCTGCTCCACCAGTTTCAGCCCAAGTCGTTTCGTTCAAACCTAATTGTTTTCTTAATTTCTCGGCAGTAAATGGTAAAAATGGCTCTGACAAAATCGCTAAGTTGGCGGCAATCTGCAAAGCAATATTCATAATCGTTTCAACACGAGCAGGATTTTCTTTAATGACTTTCCATGGCTCGGTTTCTGCCAAATATTTATTTCCTAAACGTGCCAAATCCATCATATTTGCTAAACCTTCACGGAAACGATAATTTTCGATAGAATCACCAATTTTCTTTGGAAAACCTGTTAATGTCGCAATCGTTTCTTTGTCATAATCGGTTAATTCACCTTGTGCTGGCACGTATCCATCGTAAAACTTATGAGTGAGCACTACCGCACGATTCACGAAGTTTCCGTAAATAGCAACTAACTCACTATTGTTTTTGGTTTGGAAGTCTTTCCAAGTAAAGTCATTATCTTTCGATTCGGGCATATTTGCCGAAAGTGCATAACGCAATACATCTTGTTTATTCGGAAATTCCTCCAAATATTCATGCAACCAAACCGCCCAATTTCTTGAAGTCGAGATTTTATCGCCTTCCAAATTCATAAACTCATTGGCTGGTACGCTATCTGGCAAAATATAACTTCCTTCTGCCATCAACATCGCTGGGAAAATAATACAGTGGAAAACGATATTATCTTTACCGATGAAATGGACGAGTTTGGTAGAATCTTTTTTCCAATAATCTTCCCAGTTTTTGCCAGTTTTTGCTGCCCATTCTTGCGTAAACGTAATGTAGCCAATCGGGGCATCGAACCAAACGTATAAAACTTTTCCTTCGGTGTCAGGCAAAGGCACGCTGATTCCCCAATCCAAATCACGAGTCATGGCACGAGGTCGTAGTCCTTCTTTCAACCAAGATTGGCATTGACCAAAAACATTGGGTTTCCATTCTTTGTGGCTATTTACGTATTTTTCAATTTCGGGCTGCATACGGTCGAGGGGCAAATACCAGTTTTTGGTACTTTTCATGACAGGTTTTGAACCAGAAAGCGTCGAACAAGGGTTTTTCAATTCAGTTGGCGAAAGTGTCGAACCACATTTTTCGCATTGGTCGCCATAAGCGTTCGGATTTCCACAAGAGGGACATTCGCCCACGATGTATCTATCGGCCAAAAACTGTTGAGCTACCTCATCGAAATATTGTTCGCTGGTTTCTTCGTCGAAATAGCCTTTATCAAACATCGTCGTAAAAATCTCTTGTGAGTTTTTATGATGCGTTTGGTTGGACGTACGAGAATAAATATCGAACGAAATACCAAAATCGGCAAACGAATTTTTGATTTGTTCGTAATAAAAATCAACTACTTCTTGAGGCGTTTTGCCTTCTTTTCGGGCTTTTACCGTAATCGGCACGCCGTGTTCGTCAGTACCACTGATAAATGCCACATCAGCCCCTTTTGAGCGGAGATAACGTACATAAATATCAGCAGGTATATAACAGCCAGCCAAATGTCCAATATGAATAGGGCCATTGGCATAAATCAAAGCGGCAGTAACGGTATATTTTTGCGGAGTTTCGGTCATATCTTCTTTGTATTCAAAAATTATTGTGCAAAGTTAAGGTATTGCTACATAGAAATGAAAAACCCCTCAAAAGTTTTTGTTTTTGAGGGATTTTTCGTTTCTAAAATTACATTAAAGCAAATCATTTCATTTGCCTTTTATCTTAATTACAACTGGCATTACTCCTTCCAAGAGTTTTCTAACAGTGATGGCATCATCAGCTTTTCCTTCGGCGAGTCCGAAGTGCATCGGAATCAATACCTTTGCTTTTACATCTTTTGCAGCTTCGGCAGCTTCCATAACACTTGGAAACGTAAAAGTTTGTCCGAGTGGAAGCATTGCAATGTCGGTAGTAAAAGTTTTCATTTCGGGAACACGTTCGGTATCTCCTGCCTGATAAATGGTAACGCCATTTACCGTAATTAGATACCCCACCCAATTATTGGCTTTTGGATGGTTATTTTTTATAATATTATAAGCAGGAACCGCCTTTATTGATATTCCTCCAAAGGCTGAATATTCTTCACCAGGTTTAAGAATAATGCGTTGGGCTATTTTTCCTGCATATTGAATTTCTTGTGGTGCAATCAAAATTGTATTCGGCCCAATGAGTTTATCCAAATTTGTGGCAGTATAATGGTCGCTGTGAGGATGAGTAATAAGCACAATATCGGCTGTATCTTTCACAGAAATGGAGTTTGGGTCGGTATAAATCGTATAAGCTCCAGATTCGATTCTAAAGCACGCTTGCTCTATCCAATGAATATTTTCAACGACTTCATTAACCGTTAATTTGCTTCCAAAACCAGCATTTAAAGTGATATTCAGGGTATCAGAGCTTATTCCACAATCATTTTTAGATTCCCATTTTAAACTGTATTTACTTTTCAACTTTCCTGTAAATTTACCATTGCTTATTTCACCACCATCTCCACTAATAATACTCCATACGCCACCTTCAACAGCCGAGCTTGTCCCAGTTAATGTTACAGACGTCATATCAACCAAACTTACATCCATACCAGCCGATACTTTTGGCGGACCATCGCAAACGCTTTCTTTCGTACAACTCGCAACCCATAGAATAGTAATAAGGAGTACAAGACTTATTATTGTTTTCATTATTAAATTTTTAACGGTTTAAAAAATGATGTTCTCAATTCTTCTACGCTCGTGATACAAAAATTTAAAGATTCAATATTATTGTTCAACAACAACAAAAAATCAAGAGTTTGAAGCAGATAATTATCAAAAATTATATTTTTATTAAATTCTACTTCTTCGCCATTTCCTCTTCTTTCAAAGTTCTACGTAAAATCTTACCAACATTAGTTTTTGGTAATTCGGTGCGAAACTCGATATGTTTCGGACATTTATAGCCAGTCAAATTTTCTCGGCAATAAGACTGAATTTGCTCAGAAGTTAGATTCTGGTCTTTTTTTACAACAAAAATCTTAACAGCTTCGGTAGATTTTTCATCAACAACACCAATACAAGCGACTTCTAAAACACCGGGGCATGTTGCCACAACCTCTTCAATTTCATTTGGATAAACATTAAAGCCTGATACCAAAATCATGTCTTTTTTTCTATCCACAATCTTAAAGTAGCCATCGGCACTCATTATACCCACATCGCCAGTTCTGAACCAAGATTTTTTAGTATTATCTATAAAAGTTACTTTTTCAGTTTCGTCGGGGCGGTTATAGTAACCAGCCATTACTTGCGGCCCATGAGCAACTATTTCGCCAGCTTCGCCAACTTCTGCCCAAGTTTCATCATCCTTTAAGATTTTTACCTCCGTACTTGGCCATGGCACACCAATTGTTCCTACTCTATTTTCGCCAACCAAAGGATTAGAGGTAAGCACAGGAGAAGTTTCAGACAAACCATAACCCTCGGCAGGAAGATTTCCTGTCAATTCTTTCCAACGATTGGCTACAACGCTTTGCAAAGCCATTCCACCTGCCGAAGTGATAATCAAATTACTAAAATCAACTTCGCCAATTTTTGGGTGATTGAGCAAACTATTATATAGCGTATTAACGCCTGTAAACACGTGCGGAGGATATTTCTTTAAATCTTTGATAAATGTCTCCAAATCACGAGGATTGGTGATGAGCAAATTCATCGTTCCCGTTTTTAGAGCGGTTAAAGCATTTACTGTTAAGGCATAAATGTGGTATAGTGGTAAAGCTGCCACAACTATAATTTTATCGTCGGTGAGTTTGTTAACTAAAACACCTTGCCAAGCATTATTTCCTTCCAAGTTTGCAATAATGTTTCGGTGGGTGAGCATGGCACCTTTCGAAACTCCCGTTGTTCCGCCAGTATATTGAATAAACGCCAAGTCCGAATTTTTTAAACTTGGTTTTGTCCAAGTCATACTTGACCCTTTTTTTACAGCATCGGTAAATGACATTGCCTTTGGCAAATTGAATGCAGGCACTAATCTCTTAATGCTCTTGACAACATAATTAACAATTTGCTTTTTCGGAAAACCAAGCATATCGCCCAATTGTGTAACAAAAATGTGCTTAATGTTTGTGTTTGCAATAATTTTTTCAAGACTTGAGGCAAAGTTGGCTACAATAACAATCGCTTTTGCTCCCGAATCTTTGAACTGATGTTCCATTTCACGAGGCGTGTAAAGCGGATTTGTATTTACAACCGTCAGTCCAGCACGCAAAGCACCTAACATTGCAACAGGATATTGTAACACATTTGGCATTTGGATAGCAATTCGGTCGCCTTTTTCCATTCCTATGTTTTGCAGATAAGCAGCAAAATTGCGAGAAAGAGTATCCAATTGTGCATAAGAAATTTCTTTTCCCATACAGGCGTAAGCAGACTTATGACTGAATTTTTTAAAACCTTCATCCATCAATTCTAAAAGCGATGGATAGGCGTCAGGATTTATTTCATAAGGAACTCCTTGCGGATAGAATTTCCGCCAAGGGTACATTTCAGGGTTAACAGGCATAATGGTTTATAGTTTGTTTGTATTTTTCGGTGTAAAAATAAGACGATTTCTTGGTTTGAGGCATTTTAAAAGTAAAAAAAACGCTGATTATCGGAATATTTAACGTGATTCTAATGTTTGAAGAGCTTTTTGGCGTAATTTTGCCGACTAATTTGTAAATATTCGCAAAATGGTATTTCATTAAAATTCAAACGTTAATAATTCAAAACCCTTGAATACAGAGAAACAGTTTTTTAAAAAAAACACTATTGAGGAAAATTCAGATATAAGAGTCAGTGTAATGGTGTTGACTTATAATCACGAAAAATTTATACGTAAAACGCTTGATTCGATTCTTTCACAACAAGTAAACTTCAAGTTTGAAATACTTGTTGGAGATGATGCTTCACCAGATTCTACGGCAGATATTATTAGAGAATATTACGCAAAATATCCAAATATTATTGTTCCGATGTTGCATGAAAAAAACTTGGGTGGCTTCGGAAAAAACAATACTTTGGCAGCTTTGGCACTCGCAAAAGGCAAATATATTGCACCTATGGATGGTGACGATTATTGGACATCTGACCAAAGACTACAAAAGATGGTTGATTTTTTAGACCACAACCATGATTTTGTAGCGTGTTTTCATAATGCTGAAATTATTTTTGATGATGACTCACATCCAAATCAATTTGTTAATACGCTCGACCAAAAGGAAATCGTTACAGTCGAAGATTTTATAGGAGAAGACGAAGTTTGGTTTATTGCTACCTCAGCAATTTTATTCCGCAATGGCGTAATAAAGCAGTATCCAAAATGGTTTCATGAATCAAAAAGTGGCGATATTCCTCGTTATATTTTATTGGGAAAAGGCGGCACAAAGTTTAAGTATATCAACGAAGTCATGTCGGTTTACCGCAAAAACCGTAACAGTGGTATGAGTTTTACGGATGGTTATAAAGATGTTGATTTTTTGGAAAATCGCATCGGTATGTATCGAGGAATTGACCAAGAATTAGATTTTAAGTTTCAGATAACACTTAATAAAAACATTGCTCGTTATTACCGAATGATGCTCGACAGTAAGCAATTTGCAGGAAAATATTTCAAACAAATGCCCGTGGCGATTCAGTATCTAAGATTAGCAAAGCCAAGTAGAGAGATACAAAAAGAAATTATTAGAGAATATGTTCTTCCTAAATGGTTGAGTAACCTTTATAGTTTTTTTGCCCTTTTACCGCATCGTTTTAAGTAAACTTGTGCCACGAAAAAAACAGTTCAAAAAATTTTGTTTCTCGAATCTGCCAATGCATCCAAAAGTTAGTGTTTGCGTACCAACGTATAACCACGAAAAATATATTCGTCAGACCCTTGATGGGGCGTTGATGCAACAAACAGATTTTGTATTTGAAATCGTTATAGGCGATGATGCTTCAACGGATAATAATCAACGGATTATTCAAGAATATGTTGATAAATACCCAAATATATTTAGAGCATTTTTGCACGAAGAAAACCAAGGACCACGAGAACCTAAAGAATTTGGCGGAAGAAACAACGTTTTGGGACTTTTGAAAGCCTGTAAAGGCGATTATGTAGCACTTTGCGAAGGAGACGACTATTGGACTGACCCACTAAAACTACAAAAACAAGTAGATTTTATGGAAACAAATCTTGATTATAGCATTTGCCACCATAATATGAACGTGATTTACGAAGATGGTTCGCCCGAACATTTTTTTAATGAATCAAATCAAAAAACAAAATCTAGTATTGTAGATATTTTGGAAGACAGATGGTTTATTGCAACGGCTGCTACGCTTTACCGTAATATTTTTCGTGAAAAAGACTTCGCCAATTGGCATAGCCGAGCGGCGGCAGGCGATTGGGCTTTGGCAATTCAGTTGGCAGCAACAGGAAAGATTCACTATATGCCTGAAGCAATGGGGGTTTATCGAAAACATCGAGAAGGCCTAAGCAATATACATTCTTCAACAAATTTGTTTTTTTTAAAAAATAGAAAACAAATGTTTACCGATGTGAACGAATGGTTAGATTTTCAATATAACGAAACCATTCAGCAAACATTAAAGTATTACGACAAACAAATTCAAACACTTGAAAGTAATTTTTTATAGATTTGCAAAATATCAATTAAAAATTCTCCACTTTGGAGACGATCCGACGAATCGGTTGGAGGTTTATGTCTTACAAAATCGCAATAGTTACACCACTTTTTAATGACTGGGATTGTTTATATCAGCTCGTTGAAGAAATTCGGACGGTGCTTTCGCCAACACAATACTCCAACTATCGAATTGTGGTTGTGGATGATTGTTCGAGTTTAGAAGTAGAAAAAGAAAAGTTAGCAGGGCATCCAGTCGAAATAATACATTTAAATAAAAACTTAGGGCATCAAAAATCAATTGCAATTGGGATATCTTATTTGAATAAAAGCTCAGACCAAGATTTAGTTGTGGTAATGGATGTTGATGGGGAAGATAAACCCGAACATTTGCTTATTTTGTTGAACGAAGTAATAAAAAGTAACGCAAATGAAATAGTTTTCGCTCGTCGCACTAAACGCAAAGAAAGTTTCTTTTTCAAGATTTTCTACAAAATATACAAATTCATTTTTGTTTTTCTTACAGGAAAGGTCATCAACTTTGGTAATTACTCAGTTATTCCCAAAAAACTCTTAGACAAAGTAGCCCATATTTCGGATATTTGGAATCATTATCCTGGGGGAGTTATTAGGTCTCGATTATTGTATAGGTCAGTAGGTTTGGAGAGAGGGGAGAGATACACGGGCAAATCAAAAATGAATTATACATCGTTGGTGATTCATGGACTAAGTGCCGTTGCGGTTTATATCGATACAGTTTCGGTGCGATTACTGATTGCTGTTTCGTTGCTTATTTTGACCGCAATCTTAGGCGTTTCATTAGTATTTCTTTTTCATTATAGCTTCCCTTTTTGGGGCTTGTTATTGTTTTTTGGAATTTTAATGCAGGCTTTTCTGAGTACATTGATTTTGGTATTTACTGTACTTTCTTACCGTGTTAATTTCAATTTTCTTCCAGCGGTACATTTTCAAGACTACATTCAAGCAATCGAAAAGATATAAAATCACTTTTCAAAAATAGAGAATGAACAAAAAGCTAATAACATATTTGTTGATTTTATTGCCAATTATTGGCTTTTATGTATTTGTTTTTCAAAACGCTTTCAATATTGGTTGGAACGATGATTGGCACGGAATCGAAGGTTTTTTAGCAAGTTGGATGCAACAAGAAACCTTTTCTGATAAAATAGCACTTTTGTTTTCTCAAATGTGCGAACACCGAATTTTGTATGTGCGACTCAGCACCTTATTTTGTTACCATGTTTTTGGCGAAGTAAATTACAAGACAATGATGCTCATGGGTGTATCGTATTTGTTAATTCTTCCTTTTGTTTTCTACCGAGTTTTGCGAGAAATTGATGTCAAATTAGCCTATTTAATTCCAATCATTTTTATAGTTTTCAATATTCAGCCCATCGAAAATATCTTTTGGGCGATTACTTCTTTACAACCCAATACTGTAATTATTTTTGGTCTTTGGGGATTTGCCTTGCTGCTGTTTTACAAGCAAAAATGGGCGTTTTATATAGCAAATTTACTGTTTTTCTTGGCAATGTTCACCAATGGTAATGGAATGTTTGCTTTTTTGGCAGCGATTCCATTGATCTTGTATGCACGCACACGAAGTGAGAAAATTCAATACTTTGTTATTCTCGGACTTTGTTTTTTTCTATATTTCTTTGATTTCAAGAAGCCAGGTATTCGCCCCGATGTGATGATAAATTTCATAAAATATCCTCATATTATTATTGGTGATTTTTTTGCATTTTTTGGCTCTCCGATTGATAGTACAGTGCAATTTTATAGTACAAATCTTAAATATATTGTTTCCATTACGGTAGGAGTTGTGATGATGCTTTGGATAGCTTATCAGCTATTCACTTTTATTTACTTTTGGTTTCAAACAACTCGCAAAGGTCTTCGCATAGAAAAAACGAGTTCGCTTTATCAGACGATTATAAAATATCCGAAATTTAATCTGTATTTACTTGCCGCCTTTATTTTTGTGGCTTTGAGCGGTGCTGCATTTGCAGCTTCACGAGCCAGTCAAGGTTTGGAACAGGCTTTTGCAAGTCGCTACAAAACAGTTTCTATCATTTTATTTATTATTGTTTATTTGAGTGCGTTCAATATTTTGAATAGAGACAAATGGAGGAAATATCTTCAACTATCAATAATCACAACTTTTTTATTCAATGCATTTTCATACTATGAAAGCTGGGATGATGTAGAAAACCGACGTAAGTTTTTTGGAACAACAATTTTAAACTGGAAAAATAACGGACGCTATTTTTATTACGCTTTTGCTAACTCCAGAAATCCCGACGACCACGCACCAATCAATAGCTATCAAAAACTACCCATTCCGCCTTACAACTATGCAGGATTTGTGCCTGGAGTGATGAAGTATGTCAACGATATTTTGTGGGTCAGCAGAGTACATTTTAAAAATTACACACCACCTGCCGAGATAGATGTCTTGAATAAAGCTTTATATGAGAATCAAATTTCTGGAAAAATAGCCGAAAATGTGAGTTTTATCGAGGAGTCGAATACTTTTCATATCAAAATAGAAAATGCCTTTGTGCCTTTCAACACAAGATACAATGGTTATTATGCCATTTTTACAAGTGATAAAACTCGTTTGGCTTTCCCTTTAGAAACACAAGCCAATAAGTTTACAACTTTTCTCCGCACACAACGATTCTACAATAACAAAATTGATATTCGAGTAGCAAAGCCCGATTTTCCAATAGGAGTGTTTAAAATGCAAATCGGAAAGCTCGAAAACAATCAATTCAAGATTCTCAAAGAACAAGTAATAGAAATCAAATAAACAAAATACTTAGTAATAAATTCCCTTATTGGGGGTTAGGGGGCTGGACGTATGGAAAAACTAACAATAATTGGCGGCGGAATGACAGGGCTTGCTGCGGCATATATTGCAGCCAAGCAAGGCGTAAAAGTTACTGTCGTAGAAGGAAGCGATAA
>NZ_JAYWCU010000222.1:0-13895 GCF_043780375.1 Emticicia sp.
TTGCTTATCTCGCAACCCGATTATGGCGAGCAAGCCCTCGAAATTGCTGAGCATTTGATAAGCTCAGGTGCAGTTGATATTGTTGTGATTGACTCGGTAGCCGCTCTTGTACCAAAAGCCGAATTGGAAGGCGACATGGGCGATAGCAAAATGGGACTACAAGCACGAATGATGTCGCAAGCAATGCGTAAACTCACAGGAACGATTAATAAAACTGGCTGTTGCGTTATTTTTATTAACCAATTGCGTGATAAAATCGGTGTGATGTTTGGTAGCCCCGAAACAACTACAGGCGGTAATGCTTTGAAATTTTATGCTTCAGTTCGCATTGATATTCGCCGTATTGGGGCGATCAAAGATGGTGATGATGTATTAGGAAATCGTACTCGTGTGAAGGTTGTCAAAAACAAACTTGCTCCGCCGTTTAAAGTTGTAGAATTTGATATTCTATATGGAAAAGGTGTGTCGAAAGCAGGTGAAGTACTTGACTTGGCAGTTGATTTAGAGATTGTTAAAAAAGCTGGTTCATGGTTCTCTTATGGTACTTCAAAATTAGGTCAAGGGCGTGACGGTGTGCGTGATATGTTGGTTGATAATCCTGAATTAATGGCAGAATTAGAAACAAAAATTAAAGCAACAGTAGCAAATAACGCTGATGCACTCATGGACGTAAAACCTGGTGATCAAGATGGCGTTATAGAAGACGAAAAAGAATAATAATATTAGATTATAGGAAATAAGTTTAAATCAAAAAAGACCACCTTTTAGGTGGCCTTTTTTTTGTTTTATAAAGTAGAATCACTTTTTGCGGGTTCTATTTTAACAGGAGTAGGTTCTGGTTTCAGCAAATCATCTTTCGGTGGTGTGATAAACTCCACATTATTAATAAAATATTTAGTATCGCCATTCCATGGAAACTGAAAAAACTTCTCCGAATAATGTAAAGTTACTCGCTCACCTGTTTTCAATGCCATTTGAAGTTTTACAATAGTAGTGTCTATCTTACATGAAAAATCGAAGTAACGAGGGGTAAGTGTACCTGTTTCGCCAGAATAACCACCTTCATTGAGAACACCTTCATAAGTTTTGAAAACATAGCCTCTTTCGCTGAGTTTCGAGATAGTACCTGCTCGCTCACCCTTCGAATAATAACCTGCTGTTAAATAATAACCGATGCCTAATAGCGATAATAATATGACAAAAAGTGTGATTTTAAATTTCATTAGTTAAAATGTTTAAATGAGTTTGTGAGTACAAAAGAACGGATTTTTTAGAAAAATGCAAAAAATATGTCGAAGCTGTTTAAACTTTAAAAATACAGATTCGATCTTCAATCTCTACCTTACTTTTTATCTTAATTCAAAAAGTAACAAAAAATTAAGAAAATTTAAACAGGTTAATCTTTCGATAGTTTGACTTTTTGAGTTGAATTTTATAAAGTTAGCAAGTTCATAATGCAATTTTTAAGAAAAACGCCTATCTTTCATCAATAAAAATAGGCAGCCTTTATGAAAAAAATCGTTTTACGCTTTGTATTAGTATCTGTTTTCTTGGCATTGATTTCGGCAAAAAAAGAAAATGAAATAGACAGTACAAAACCCAATATCATCTATATAATGGCAGATGATTTAGGTTATGGAGATTTGGGTTGTTATGGACAGAAGATTATTCCGACTCCAAATCTTGATAAAATGGCTGCTGAAGGACTACGTTTCACAGATTTTTATTCAGGAAACACCGTTTGTGCTCCCTCTCGCTACGCTTTGATGACGGGTTTACACATGGGACACGCCTATATAAGAGGCAATGGCGAATTTCCGATTAGGACTGAGGAAAAAACTTTACCCAAAACTATGAAAGAGAACGGTTATAGCACTGGTATGTACGGAAAATGGGGACTTGGACAAAGCAACAATAGTGGTTCGCCAGAAAAACATGGTTGGGACGAGTTTTTTGGTTATACTACTCAGGGGCACGCACATCGCTATTATACCAACAATTTATGGGAAATAAAATCGGGAAAATGTGTTGAATATAAAATGGATTCGTTGAAACATTCACATCCTGTTATCACAAATGCAGCATTAGAATTCGTAAAAAATCATCAAAAAAGTCCATTTTTTATGTATTGGGCTATCACGATGCCGCACGCTGAAATGTACGCTCCACAAGAAACTTTAAAAAAATACCTGAAAGCTGATGGAAGTAGTGTTTTTCCTGAAAACAAACCATTTATCCAAAAAGCAAAGGGAGGGCGATCGTATCGTTCACAAGACAAACCCAATGCCAATACCGCCGCCATGATTGACCACATGGATGCAGATATTGGTCGCTTGATAGCATTATTAAAAGAGTTAGATCTTGACAAAAACACTTATGTTTTCTTCACTTCTGACAATGGCCCTCACAATGAAGGTGGCCGAGAAATGGAGTTTTTTGATAGCAATGGCAAGCTAAAAGGCTTCAAGAGAGATTTATATGAAGGTGGAATCAGAGTGCCAATGATTGCTTGGGGAGCGAAAGTACCAAAAGGCAAAACCACCAACGAACCGTGGGCTAACTGGGACGTTTTGCCCACTTTGACAGATTTGACAAAAGCAAAATCACCACATAATATTGATGGGGTTTCGTTCGTAAATACGCTACATGGCAAAAAAACAAGCAAAAAACACGATTATTTGTATTGGGAGTTTTTTGAAAGGGGTTTCGACCAAGCAATAAGAAAAGGCAATTGGAAAGCAGTAAAACAAAGTGAAAAGGGCAATAAAATTGAGTTATACGATTTAAGCAAAGACCTTTCAGAAACAACAGATTTAGCTTCAAAATACCCCACTATTGTTGCCGAAATGGAAAAAATAATGAGCGAAGCACGCACTGATTCAGAGTTGTTTAAGGTAAAAAAGTAGCAATATTTAAATGTAACTTCATGCCAAGTTTCATTTATCGAAATTATCAAAAAAGAGCAATTTTCTTGTTTTAATGTTTGTTCTTTTCATGTAATCTACGGAACCTGAATTTTGAAAATCAATGTCAATTGCTTCCAAATTGTCTAAATTTTTGCTGTAATTTGCCGTAAAAGCCAGTTTGTTATCAATAAAAATTTCGATTTTCTGATTGCTGGTTTTGATATTTAGGTTAACAAATTCATTCAGATTGATACATAGATTTTGAAAATCGGCATTACAGCATTTATATGAAGAATTTATTCAATTTGGGGGGGTCCAGAAGTAATTTTTGCCGAAACGAAGGAAGATAAAATGGCTTATCTCAAAGATGTTATCAATGCCTATATTGAATTGGATATCAAGCTATTATCACATAAAATTAACTCTAACATTCAAACCAATATTATAAGGTCTGATTTGTAGGTAATTGTTAGCATCGAGCGATTGCGAAAGGCTATATCGGAAGGTTGGCTCTATCCAAATTGATTTACCATTTTTGGTAGGATACGATACTCCCACCGAAGCATTGAGATAATAGGCGTACTCATTATCATTAAGTACTCTAACGGCTTCTCCCCCACCTAAAATGTAAACTTCATTTTTCTTTTTTGAAAGCAAAAACGAATTATCAATTTTTAGTCCAACTGTCTGTAAAAACGCACTTTGATTAACACTTGTACCCAAACCTACTAAGGTATAAGTCTGATTATCAGTAGTTTGTATTTCGTACTCTCCTTTATTTACTTCATAACTTACTCGTTGTTGAATACCCGAATAAGTGAACGATGCACCAGTCGAAAAACGATTTGATAGCGGTTTCATTGCACCTATTCTAAGCTGAATACCCAAACGTTGAGCATCAAAGGCATTGAGAGTTCCTACTTGCTGAATATAGTTATTTGTTTGTGGCAGAATTGTTAAGGCCTGATAAGCCTGCAAAGGCATCAAGCTGGTAGTCAAAATCAGTTTTCTTCTAACCCGCTCTTCTTGCTCTAGCATTGGTCTTTCATTATTGTAGGCAATTGCACCAAAAGGTTTTCTGATGAATCTTTCTTTGAATGATTTACTACTTAAAATATTAAAAGTCAAGGTTTTATCATTCGACTCAATTTCAGGAATAACTATTTTTTGGTTTTCTGCAATTACATTCTCTCCGCCATTTTTATTGTGTTCTACTCTTATTGGCAAATTATTCTGCTCTTTCAGGCTCTTTATTTTGGCTTTGTTCTGAGCAAAAGTTTCTTTTTTCAAAAGTTTATCAACATTTTTATTTCGGCCTTTGATTTTATTTGGAAAAAATTTTCTATTTTCTGATAATTTTTCTTCTAAATTGTTTTTGGGGGAAGAATTAATTTGAGTATTTGGTTTATCAACACTATTTTTAGAGCTACCAAATTGCTGATTATGCGATTCGCCAGCAGCCTTTTGTACGTTTTTATTCAATGTTACATTTGAAGTGTCATCTTGCTTACTCCTACTTAAAAGCCAGCCAAAACCCAAAAGTAAAGCAATACTGGCTGCGATTCCTGCACGATAAAAAAATGGAAAAATGACTAAAAGACGTTTTTTCTCAGGCTCAATTGCGGCTTTAATTTTCGCCCAAGATTCAGCTTGAGGTTCGGCTTCATACGCACGAAATTTCTCAGAAAGCTCAGTAGACAACTGAATCTTATCCCAAGAATTGTCTTGTGGTTCAACTTCATAAAAACTAAATTTTTCTTTAATGTCTAAGCCAAAACGAATTTTTGCCCAAGAATCATCTTGAGGTACTGCTTCGTAGTCTTGAAACTTTTCCGAAAGTTTTTGTTGTATGTCGTCTTTTGATTTCATAACCCCCCAAAAGGGTATATATCTGCTATAAATTATTGTCTATTATTCATTCGCCCAATCATTGTACCACCCCCATTTCTTGTAATGTTTTTCTTAAATGTACTTTTGCTCTTGATAATTGAGATTTGGAAGTGCCTTCCGAAATACCCAAAATTTTAGCTATTTCGTTATGCTCATAACCATCTATCAAATACATATTTACAACCATTCGATAACCATCGGGTAGTTGATTAATTACCCCAACTATTTCTTCATGACCCAACTGCGAAACTATACCAATATCTGGCTCACTAAAATTCTCAATTACCTGATAATCAACAAATTGCCGTTCGTTTGAATTTTGTCGGTAGTGGTCAATAGCTGTGCGAACAACCAAAGATTTCACCCAATATTCAACCGATTCTGGTTTTTGCAAATCGTTTATTTTATTGAAAATTTTGATAAAAGCTTCTTGAAAAATATCTTCGGCTTCCATTACCGTTCGGGCATAACGACGACATACACCCAAAAGTCGACCTTTATACAGGTTGTAAAAGGCTGCTTGGGCTCTGGGGTCATTACGCTGACAGCCAAGAACTAATTCTATCTCATTTCGCATCCGAAAAGGGTTGCTATATTTTTAAGTAGTCAATAGAGGGCAATTAATAGTAAAAAACAGCATGATAATCAACAGTTTAAAATTGAAAACGGTTTACAACAGCATCTTGGGATAAATTTACTGTTGACCATTGGCTCTTGTCTATGGGCATATTTATCCTCTTCTTGCTAATAAGAAGTTAGAATCTGCATCAAAATTAATATAATAATAATCGTTTCCTACTTTGATTGCTATCAAATAACCCAAAACGGTGTTAAAAGTGTAGGTTACCACTCCTTTCTGAAAAACCCATCCTGCATAATTTTTATTAAAATATTCCTTTGCTTTATTCGGAATATCCTTTGCTTCAAGCGGCTTTTCGGCTATTTTACTGTCGGGTACTTTAATTGTTATTTCGGTTACTTTAAGCACTTTACCTTTTTCATCAAACGTATAATCGTAAGTAACATTCCCCTTTAAAATTGTTACCCAATATGTTTTTACATTTTTTTCGGTGATAAGCGATACTTGAATATATTTAAAATCTTTGTGTTTCTCATTTAAAAGATTAGTAATTTCTTTGGGCAAATCTTTTGGTAGAATCGGCTTAATGTCATATTTGTTGCTATTAGTGCCAATGTTGCCTCCTACTTGTTCTTTCCCAATTAACATACCATTTTTATCGAATTGCAAGGAATATTGTTTTTTATCAAAAGTGATTAAAATATTATATCCCAGCAAAGTTCCATTTTGTGAAATAGAAATGCCTTTTTCGAAAGCCCATCCTTTAAATACTTTATCTAAATAGTTTTTAATACTTATAGGTAAATCACTAATAATCAATGGCTTATCTTCTATTCGATTGGGGAGTGCATTTACCCCAAATGAGCTAGATTTTAGTACATTCCCCTTTTCGTCAAATAAATATTCAAACGAGGTTAAATCTTTACTAACAACTACCGAGTAGGTTTTGGTAATGCCATCAACAATAACTGCCGCCTTAATGTACTTATATTCTGGGTGCTTACTGTTGAGGTACGTTTTTATTACTTCGGGTAAATCTTTTTGTTCTATAAAATAAATCTTTGGTGGGTTTAGAACTGGTAAATTATTGTTTCTATCGTCAGTAATGAGCAGCGTTAGCGTACCTGTAGCATCAAAAACTAAAGTAATTTCTTTACCTTCTTTACTCTTAATTACTACTTTATATCCTTCAACTTTACCATTTTTGCCAATTTGTTGAGATGCATTTTTAATGGTTGCACCAGCATAATTGGTTTCAATATATTTCTTTATATTTTCGGGCAAAGCCACCTCTCCAGTCACCTTGTAAGTTTCTGTTATTATACCTAAATGATTAACAATGGCAGACATTGGCTCAACCTTCACTTCAAAATCTGACTGCCAAACTTTGTTATTTTCGATAGTTGAAAACTTTATTTTTGTAGCTTCAGGGAAAGCTTGTCTGATAGCATTGACCGTTGCTTGTGGCACCGCCTCATTTAGATTTTGTTGAGGTTGTAAATCTTTCACGCTATCGCAAGCCAAAAAAAACCAACTCATTATCAATATGAAAATAAATATATTTTTCATCTCTATTTTTTTGCTTATAGTTCTATAATATATACTGAAAGACGTAGCCAAATAAAATTTGGTTGCATTAGTACATTTCATGGTTACTAATGAATAGAAAATAGTCCATAAAACAGTAATAATCAACTGATTACAAGAAAGTTTTTCACAAAATTTTTTTCAACAGATATGCTACTAAATTTAGTAAAAGAGTGACAATTAGTATCGTTACCAGAGGAAAATAAAAGTCAGTGTGGTTGATCTCATAGCAAATATCGTCAAATAATAGTTTGAACCATTGAGATTTATCAGAAAAACAAACGTGGAACTCCGTCCGAATAATACAATCAAAAATTAAACTTTCATTGTATTTTGAAGTCATTATTATTAAAACCGTTTGAAGTATTATCACAAAAACAAAGAATATCTTATGAAAAACGCACAAAGGCAAATTGTAAAAATTATTAGAGAAAAGATATGATTTTCTTACGACCAAACTTTGTACTTTTGCTTGAAGTTTGAGTCATCTAAGATGTGTTTAAGTTTTTTGATTTGGGCTTAAAAGCACCTTTTTAACTTACTCTTCATTCAAAAAAGGCTTGTTTTGCTGGCAAATTTTTACTTTTCAACCTTATTAAGTCAAAAAAGTATCATTTTCTACCAGCAGAAAAACTTAAACAACCTCAAAAAGTATATAATGAAAATAAATTTATAAAAAAATTCATTACAATACAAAAAAAATCATTGGAACTGAATAATATTGATTATCGTTTTATTACTTAATTCCCACCCACTATACAAGTGGCTTATAAATTTAAAAAAAACAAAAAGTATGATTTTCATTATTAGTATTGTCTTTATGCTACTCGGACTGTTGGTATCGAGACGTTTAAAAAGTAAATTTGCCGAATACTCTCAAATACATTTAAGAAGCGGCATGACTGGGGCAGAAATTGCTCAAAAAATGCTTCATGATAATGGTATTTATGATGTACGAATTATCCAAGTTGATGGTCAATTGACTGACCACTACGACCCAATTAGCAAAACCGTTAATTTAAGTTATGATGTTTATACAGGTAATAATGCAGCTTCGGCAGCGGTGGCAGCTCACGAATGTGGACACGCCGTGCAGCATTCGGTCGCTTATGCACCGCTAAAAATGCGTTCAACATTAGTGCCAGTTGTCAATATAGCTACCAAAGGCATGAATCTATTCTATATGTTTGGTTTTATGTTTATGGGTTATATTTTCTCACGAAATACACCAATGGCACAGACAGTTTTATTGGTTTTGATACTTGCGAATGCTGTAATTGCTCTCTTTTCTCTAATCACGTTGCCTGTAGAATATGATGCCAGTAATCGTGCCTTGAAATGGATGGAAATGAAAAGCGTTGTTACTCCTGGCGAACACGATATGGCAAAAGATGCCCTCAAATGGGCAGCTTTGACTTACGTAGTAGCCGCTGCTGGTGCTGTAGCAAACTTGCTTTACTATTTGAGTATGTATTTGGGTAGACGAGACTAAATTACACTCGGAAAGCTAAAAAACCATAAATTAAACAATGCAATTTTGTTCAATTTATGGTTTTTTGTATATTCGTCATTATCATTTAAAAAAAACATAAAAGTGATTTCGCAATTCAATTTTCCTACAAAAATTCGATTCGGTGCGGGTGTAGTCGATGAACTTCCTGCCTATTTGAAAGAAAATAACCTTTCAAAACCTTTAGTTGTAACCGACCAAAACGTAGCTAATTTGCCATTTTTCAAGCAAATTTTGCAAAATTTACAAGCAAAAGGTATTAATACCGAAGTTTTCTGTGACATTCATAAAAACCCAGTTAAGTCTGATGTTTATAAAGGAGATGAGGTCTATTACGGTACGCACCGAGATAGTATCATTGGGATTGGTGGTGGGGCGGCAATTGACGTAGCGAGAGCTATTTTATTGAGAATCAATCACCGAGAAGATTTATTCAAGTATGATGATTTGATTGGTGGCGATGTATTTGTAACCAACGACGTACCGCATTTTATCACTATTCCAACTACCGCAGGAACGGGTAGCGAGGTTGGTAGAAGTGCTATCATTGCCGACGACGAAACGCATCAAAAAAAAATACTTTTTTCTCCAAAACTTTTAGCAAAAATAATCTTCGCTGACCCGATGCTAACGATGGATTTACCCCCATTTATTACAGCAGCAACAGGCATGGACGCACTTACGCACAACATGGAAGCATTTTTGGCAAAAAATTGGCATCCAATGTGTGAAGGTATTGCTTTAGAAGGCATTTCGTTGATACACAATTCTTTAGAAAAAGCAGTAAATAAACCTGCGGGCGGCGTTACGAATTTAGAATCTCGCAGCAAAATGCTGATGGCCTCATTGATGGGGGCAGTGGCTTTTCAGAAAGGTTTGGGCGTAGTTCATTCATTAGCTCATCCACTTTCGTCATTGCTCGATACCCATCATGGTTTAGCAAATGCAGTCAATATACCGTACGGAATGAAGTTTAATATTGCAGGATTTGAAGACAAATTTAAGCGAATAGCTCGCACACTTGATTTAAAAGATGAGTCGGGCGAAGCTGTTGTGCAGTATTTATTTGATTTGAATTCAAAAATTAATATTCCGCATCGCTTGCGTGATATTGGCGTGAAAAGTGAGCATATCGAAACTTTAGCCGACTTAGCAATAGCAGATTTTGCCCATCCAAACAATCCAAAACCTGTTTCAAGAGAAGATTTCAAAAAATTGTACTTAGAGGCTTTGTAATTAGAAAAAATATTTATATTTGTTTAGAAATAAATATATAAAACTATGAAACTCTCTTTGACTTTCATCATTTTTCTACTCTTTTTCAATAATATTCATGGGCAAAAACCTAATACCTATGATTATTTTTTAAGAAAAATACAGATTCCTGGTAGCAGTGATAGTAAAATCATTGTCAATAAAAACAATGGGGATACTACTTTTCAGGCTTATTACAATTCGAGAGATATTGTAAATAATACACATCAAGAATTCACAAAAACTTATAAAGGAACTCCATTCTTTAGAAATGGCTGGTACAAAGGGAAAATAAGCACAGAAAATGGCAAAGACATGGAGTTTTTGATGGCGTTTAATGTACAAAAAAGCGAACTTTATGTAGTAGAAGACCCCAGCAAAGATGCTCTAACAATCAAACCTCAAGCATTTACTATATCAGGACATCATTTTAGTCAATTTGAGAAAGCTTATTTTGAAGTAATTTATATTAGTAAAAGTGTAATTTTGAAAGAACATTCTTGTGTTTTAAATGCCAACAGTTCGGTCGAAAAAACAGGTTATGAGATTTCTGGTGGTGTGGGCGAATATGAAGGTGAATTTATTAAATCTTCTAAATATTTTATGCTAAAGCAAGATGAAGTCGTACAATTACCAAAAGGAAAACAACTTTTGAACCTTTTTGGTAATAAAAAAGATGTCGTAGGTGAATATATCAAAGAAAATAAAATTAATCTAAAATCAGAAAATGGAATTGTAAGTGTTTTTAAATATTACGATTCTTTGGAAAATCCTCAATGAAAATAGGAATCACCGACTGCGGAGCAAAATACCCCATTTATGAACGCTGGATTTTATCGCAAAGTCCTGCGAGCGGCGTTTCTAATATTGAAACTGTTAGGCTCAGTTATAAAGAAAATAATTTTGAGCAAATCAAGCAATGCGACGGTATCGTGCTGACTGGCGGAGAAGATATTCACCCAAAATATTATGGCAAACCCGAAGCAATAAATCTTTGCAACTCCGACTTTATGGACGAGCAAAGAGATGAATTTGAATGGAAAGTTTGTGAATATATTTTCGAGAAAAAGCTACCCGTTCTCGGCATTTGTCGAGGTTTGCAATTAGTCAATGTTTTCTTGGGAGGAACACTTATTTCTGATATTCCAAGTGTTGGAAAAAGTGACCATTCTAAATTTCACGAAGGTCAAGACCGCTACCACGCAGTAGAGGTTTTGCATGACTCTGAACTATCGAAAATCACAAATATAGTCTTCGGAGAAATAAATTCGGCTCATCACCAATCGGCTGATTTTATAGCTAAATCATTGAAAATCAATGCTTTATCGGATGACAGAATCGTAGAGGGATTAGAATGGAAAGACGCTGATTTTGAGCATTATATGATGCTTGTACAGTGGCATCCTGAGAGAATTATTAATGCCGAAGAAAATAGTTTTTCATATAAAATCCGACAAAGTTTTGTCGAAAATATTCAATCAAAAATACAATAATGACTCTCGATTCTTTTCTACAAAAACTCAACGCAACACCTAATCAAATAGAGTTTGCCGATACAATGGCAGTCATAGAAGCCTTGTATGATTTTACACCAACAGCTTTTCAAAATGGTGATTTACGCAACGAAGTAGGGCAGAATTCTGGTTCGTGCAAACTATTTTCATTTGCTAAACTTCAAAACTTTACAGTCGAACAAACACTCAATTGTTTCGGAGCTTTTTATAGAATTGACGTACTTGAAAACCCAGAAGCGAGCAATCATCAAAATATCAGAAACTTTATAAAAACTGGTTGGGATGGTATTTCGTTTGAAGGAATGGCTCTGGCTGGTAAATAAAACAGATTTCGTTGCCGTCAGTTTTTAACAGTCGGCAACGAAGTTTTTAAAATTTATCTCCAATCGGCAAACCGATTGATTTTAACAAAAGTGAGGCATTAAAACTCCTACAAACCCCTTCTTTTATCAAATAATCGAACAATAATTCACCATTTTCGGTGGCATATTCAAAATAATAGTTTTTTACAGTTTCAGGATATTTCTCTGAAATTTCTGTCATTCGGAGGTCATGTGTAGCAACCATCGCAAAAGCATTTGAGCTTACAATTTTCTCCAATAAAGCCATCGAACCTGCCAGTTTATCTTCCGAATTTGTTCCTCTAAGCATTTCATCAATCAAAAAAAGTGAATTTTCGTTGCTATTGATGGCAGCCAAAACCAATTTTATTCGTTCAATTTCTGCCTTAAAAGTGGAAGCATTTTGCTGAATCGAATCTTTGATTCGCATATAACAAACGAGTTTGATTCTAAGACTTAAACTCATTTTCTTGGCAAAAACTGGGCAACCTGCATAAGCCAAAACGATATTCAATCCTATTGTTCGGAGAAACGTGCTTTTTCCCGACATATTTGAACCTGTAATGAGGGTTAGGCGATTTTTCTCATCAAAAACAAAATCATTGCTCACGGCATTTCCCTCATTTATCAAAGGATGTCCCAATCCAATTCCTTGTAAATTAAATTTTTCTTGGGCATTTATTGCAGGAAAGCACCATTCTGGCTTATTAAAATGCAACGTTGCAAAACTGGCATAACATTCAAAAACGCCAATCGTATCGAATATTTTTACAAAAAAATCAGGATTCTCTTGTAACCATTTTCGCAATTTAATTACCTGAACTGGCTCAAAAGGTGAAGCGATTGTTAGAAAAAGCGAAGCCAGCATATTTTTTCGCATATCTAATTTTTTCAAAATCACTACAAAATCATCAATCGGATTTTTTGTATTTAAGTGTGAAATTGGTAGTTGTTCGTGGGTAATTTTCAAAATTTTTGATTCCCAATTTTCTTGAGCGATAAGTCCTGTTGCAACGCCAAATTTCTCCATCAATCGTCCAGCACCTCCAACTGTATTAAAATATTCTTCGGTATGGTTTCTATTTATTCCTGTCAATCTAAAATTAACCAAAGCAAGGAAAATAACACCGTAGCCAGCAAAAGTAGGTGAAACAAAATAAGCCGAAGCCAAAACCCCCAACCACAAAAAAGGCAAGACTTTGCTATAAATGCCAATAAATGCTTCGAATTTAAGATGTGGCGGATGCTCAATTTGGTTTAAAACCTCGCTTACGCCTCGCTCTTCGGTGGAAATTTTAAACATTGATGCAAAAAAACTCAATCGCCAATCGGTTTTAGACGAAATTTCTTTGCCTGCTTCTTGCTTTTCAATAACAGAAAAAGTGTTGTTTTCGTCCAAAAGTTGATGTGCCAAATAATCATTTCCTGATTTACTTTTGGCACGATTGATTAAATGAAACAATGAACCTTCACCAAAAATATCCAAATCATCGCTGAAAGCATGTGTTGGTTTTGCATATTCTTGTCCATTATAATAGACATTTATTAATCCTTCTAAGCAATTCAACTCGTTTTTGATTACAGCGAGTGTCGTTTCTTTTAAGTCAATTTCAGCATCAATTTTTTCATGCTTTTTTACTAAATAATAAAAAGAAAGTATGCCTACCACAATAGAAATCGAGCCTACAATTGCATGAATTTTGAAAAGTTGATAGACCAATATCAAAAGCCCGATAGTTAGGAACAATCTTAGCATCGAAATTTGGTTACTTTTCTTTTTTAATTCTGCTGTTTCAGCAAGTAATGTGGCTATTTTATCTTGATAAGTCTTTTTCATTTGTGTGTTTTCGATATGAGCAACAAAAATAACGAACATTGCTTGAGTTTTAGGGATATTTGTAAAGTTTATCGGTTTGAATGTTTATTTTTGTTAAAATTTAATCTCAAAGTTTTCATGCAAATCATCAATCCAGCTACCGAAGAAATTATTACAACATTACAAGAAGATTCAGCAGAAAGTCTTCAAAAAAAATTAAAAACTTTACAAAAGGGACAAAAATCTTGGGCTAAAACAACTCTGAAAAAACGTATTACCATTTTTGAAAAATTTTCTGATTTATTAGCCGAAAATATTGAAGAATTGGCGTTTACGCTTACTTCCGAAATGGGAAAACCGCTTCAACAAGCACGTAATGAAGTAAACGGAGCAAGAGTGCGTATTAAATATTTCGTAGAAAATTCACAAAAATATCTCAAAGATGAAATCGTAACTCGCCAAGAAGGTTTAACCGAACGAATTTCTTACGAACCATT
>NZ_JAYWCU010000223.1:0-12839 GCF_043780375.1 Emticicia sp.
CGTTCGTTTTGGCGTATTTTTAAGTATTGCATATCGCTTTTTTTTGCAAAGGTCGCACAAACGCACGTTAATATAATAATTTAGTGTTCAAAATGTCTAGTATTAAAAGCCACCATTCAAAGTCCTTATTGGCTGAAAAACACGCCTATTGATACCGTTTATAGAAAATTATTAAAGTTGAAATATTGAAACTCGTTATTTTACGTTTTATGACTTAGTAACCTTAAAAGTGGTCAGACTTTAATCGCAGACCTATTAATTAAATTTTGATGAAAAAGCCCAATTTTCCTTCCATAGTTCTTTCTTTTTCTTTGGTATTACTTCTTGTTGCTTGTGGAGATAAAAAAGTACAAACTACTTCGGGTGATGCTTCGCAAAATAAGGCAAATAGCCCTGCCATTTACACATTGATTTTTATTGATAAAACCGCCAGTGTTGATGTGTCGAATCCTTTTGTTGCCCAAAAATATCAGCAAGCTTTGACCTCAATCATTGAGCAAAATGTTAATAAAGAGGGCGATAAATTTGAAATTTATTATATCCACGAAAATACTTCAAAAGGCCGTAGTTTATCTTTGATGTGTCGCACTGAAATGGATAATACCGAAGGAATGAATGCTACAGACATAGAAGCTGCCAAAACTTCCTATGATTTGTCTATTAGAAAAGAGCGAAACTATATTGCTAAACAATCATTAACTCGCCTTAATACACAAAATAGCAATGCTTCCAATCGCGAAACTAATATTCTTTCGAGTATTCCAGTAATTGCAAAGGCGGCAGAAACTCAGGCTATAGTAAAAGTTTATTACTTAAGTGATATGGTAGAGAGTGTGAAAAGGGGCAGAGATTTTCAAATAAAACCACCTAAAGATAATAGTGAAGCTGAAGAATGGGCAAAAACTGATGCTGACCAATTTAAAAATTATGCTTTGAATAGCCCCGACATTTCGATGATTTTGCCATTCGACCCAATGAGTTCAAGTAAAATAAATAATCCAACGGTTACGTACTATTGGACGAAACTATTTGAAAACATGGGCGTAATGAGCATTTCAGAATTATAAACTAGCTCGCTTTACATGTTACAAACTTTTTTATAGAAAATTATATTTGAAAAATATTATCTATCTCCTCTTTCCCTTATTTTTATCCGAACTTCTTCCATTTTTCGAACTGTTCCCACTGCCACGTCTTGGGTTTTCTTTTGGTTTTTTGCCCCCTCTTGTGGTTGATAGTATCATTTTATCGCCAATACCTACCAATTCCAAATCCATGCTTCTACGCTCCAAATCTGTGCCTTTCACTACTACTTTTACGGCATCGCCAAAGTTGATAACTTTGCCTGTACGCTTACCTACTACTCGGTAGTTGGCTTTGTCCCATTCATAAAAATCATCATTCAAATCTGCCAATCGAACCATGCCTTCGCAACTTGTTGAAGTAATTTCTACGAAAATACCAAAATCTGTTACACCTGTTACAATACCATTGAAAACTGTTCGTCGGTCTTGCAAACTCATAAACTCAACTTGCTTATATTTAATTGAAGCTCTTTCAGCTTCAGCAGCCATTTTTTCTCGGTCAGATGAATGTTTAGATTTCGTTTCAAAATCTTCTCCCGAAATAGTGCTTTTCTTCTTGGGCGAAAGCGTAATATAATATTGCAAAAGTCGGTGAGCCATCATATCAGGATAGCGACGAATAGGCGAAGTAAAGTGGCTATAATGCTCAAAAGCAAGTCCAAAATGCCCTAAAGGTTCGGTTGTGTAACGAGCCTTCGACATGGTGCGAACGGCCAACTGTTCCAACACATTTTGCACTGGTGTTCCTTCTACTTCTGCCATCATCTTGTTCATCGAATTGGACAATGTTTTTTCAGAATCAGTCTTTATTGAAAAACCAAAACGTGCAGCAAAATTGGCAAAATTTTGTAGTCTTTCAGGGTTTGGTGGCTCATGAACTCGATAAACCATTGTATTTCCTTCTTCACTGGCAGCATGTTTCTTTTTAAACACAAACTCTGCTACTTTTTTATTAGCCAATAGCATAAACTCTTCGATGAGTTTGTGAGCATCCTTTCTGATTTTCAGAACCACGCCCAAAGGTTTTCCTTCGGCATCCAATTGGAATTTTACTTCATTCGTTTCAAAATTGATTGCTCCATTTTTAAAACGCTCTTTTTTCAAGATTTTAGCAATATGGTTGAGCGTATGAAGCGGAAAGCGGTATGCCGCCCATTGGTACTGCTCTAAAACCTCATTCGATTGTGTGTCAGGATCCAGTACATCACTTTCAATGTTTTCTAAAACTTCTTGAGCTTCTTCATAAGAAAATCTTTGGTCAGAATGAATAATCGTTCTACCAAACCATTCAGTTATAACTCTGCCATCGTGAGTCATTTCAAAAACTGCCGAAAAAGTCAATTTATCTTCATTTGGGCGAAGAGAACAAAGATTATTTGATAACTTTTCGGGCAACATCGAAATTGTGCGGTCAACCAAATAAACCGAAGTGGCTCTGTTATAGGCTTCATCTTCCAATTTTGTTCCTTCTTGCACATAATGCGTAACATCAGCAATATGGATACCAATTTCGTAATTGCCATTTTCTAATTTCAAGAAACTAAGAGCATCGTCAAAATCTTTAGCATCCGATGGATCAATCGTAAAAGTGAGTATATTTCTAAAATCTCGTCTTTTTTTGATTTCTTCTGCCGTAATAACTTCCGAAATTGCCGCAGCTTCATCTTCTATCGCTTTGGTAAATTTATTTGGTAAGCCAAATTCCGCCAAAATTGCGTGCATTTCAGCATTATTCTCGCCAGCTTTTCCAAGAATTTCGATTATTTCGCCAACGGCCTGTTGCAGTCCAGTTGAATATTCATTGATTTTAATAATAACCAAATCGTCTTTTGTAGCTCCATTAATTTTATCTTTTGGAATAAAAAAATCGCCGTGTAGGTTTTTATGGTCAGGTTTTACGAGTGCATAATTACCAAAAACTTGAACTTTCCCAACAATTTCGGTTCTGCCACGCTCTACAATTTCAATCACTCGCCCTTCTGGGTTATCTCCTTTTTTATAAAACTCGCCATAAGTAGTTACCTTTACTAAATCGCCGTCGATTGCTCCATTCAAATCATCACCACTAACCCAAACATCAGGTTTAGTAGCATCATATCTAATAAATCCAAAGCGTGAATTTACGTGGTCGAGGCGACCAACAACTGCATTTGCGTTTGCATCAACGGTGTATTTTCCTTTATCAACTTGCTGTACTTTGCCGTCTTCAACCAAGCTTTCAACAATCATTGAATAGACTAATTTTTCTTGCTTATTAACTACATCGTAATGCGTATATAGGTCTTGAAGTGTGTATGGACGTTCGGTATTGACCGAAAGAAAAGCCAAAATTTCAGCTTTTAATTCGTCATAATATGATTTTTGTTTGTTTTTTGCCATTTGTTGTTAATCAATTTTGCTCTACTCCTTGCCAATCGTACATTGGGTTTTGAGTTGGATCCCAATTTGGATAGATTAAGAAATGTTTTTCTTGAATTTTGTTCATCAAGATATTTCTCAATTCTCCCAAATTTTCTTTGTATTCTGCCGAAATAAACACTACATTTTCGGTGTTTTTTGTTAAATAACTATTTTTTAGTTTTTCAAGATTTCTTTGCAAATCATCTTCTGTGATGGTTTCGAGATGCTCGTCAAGGTTTTCTTCTGATTCGGGTTTAAAAAGGTCTAATTTATTAAAAACCAGTACCATAGACTTGTCAGACGCACCAATTTCGGCCAATGTTACATTCACAACTTCAATTTGCTCTTCAAAAGATGAATGTGAAATATCAACCACATGAATCAAAATATCAGCTTCTCTGATTTCGTCCAAAGTAGATTTGAAAGATTGAACCAATGAAGTAGGTAGTTTTCTGATAAAACCAACGGTATCGGTTAGCAAAAAAGGAATGTTTCCTAAAACAACTTTTCTAACTGTGGAGTCAATGGTTGCAAACAATTTATTTTCGGCAAATACCTCAGTTTTTGCCAATCGTTGCATCAAAGTCGATTTACCAACGTTCGTATAGCCTACTAAAGCTACACGCACCAATTGGTCGCGTTCCTTTCGGCGAGTAACACTTTGCTTGTCAATCAGCTCCAATTTATCTTTCAAAAAAGCAATTCTATCTTTTACAATACGTTTATCTGTTTCCAATTCCTTTTCACCAGGGCCACGCATACCGATACCCCCTTTCTGGCGGCTAAGGTGCGACCACATTCGGGTTAGGCGAGGAAGCAAATATTGGTATTGTGCTAGCTCAACTTGGCGTTTGGATTGGTCGGTTCTGGCACGTTGCGAAAAAATATTAAGAATGAGTAAGCTACGATCAAGAATTTTTACATCTTCAAAGTTTCTTTCCAAATTTCTAACTTGCGGAGCAGATAATTCATCATCGAAAATAATGCTGTCAACAGGATTTTCGATTAGAAAAGTTTTTATTTCTTCTAATTTTCCTTTGCCCACAAAAGTTTTCCCGTCGGGACGTTCGAGGCGTTGCGTAAAAATTCTAATAGTTTTTACGCCAGCGGTAGTCGCCAAAAAGTTTAATTCGTCAAGATACTCTTTGGTTCGTTCAGCATTTTGCTTTTGCGTGATGAGACCAACCAAGATTGCAGTTTCTTGCTGCTTAGTTGTAGAAAAAGTGAGTGTGTTAATCAATTTACTAAAATATTTATTACCTTAAAATAACGCTTTGTTGTACTGAAAAGTTTCTTATGTTTTGGCACAAGTCTATTAAATGTAGATAAAAAAAGAATTAAAAGCAAATTTAAGGGTATTTTTATAAATAAATTTGACTACATTAACAAATAAATTGTTAAATAATATCAGACTTTAAAACCTTTTTCAAACTTAATTTGTTGATTATAAGTAGGTTATAAATAAAAATACCTCTTTAATTATTTTTCACAAAAAGTTTGGCACGTTTTTGGTAAAAGTAATTAAAGGTTGAAGAATAAATTATTTGACGCTAATAATCATCTGTAAACCTAAAGAAAAAAGGTGTAAAAGTCCACCAAAAGGAGCAGATTATTGCTAATAAGAATGTTACTAAATCAATAATTTTTACTAGAAAGTAAGTTAAATGGGAGGCATAAAAATCGACCCACTGAATAAGAAAATTGAAACAATATTTTTTTTATTCCAAAATTATTTAACTTTGCTTTGGAAAGATACCCAAAATGGGATTTTCCTCGGAAAATTCAGCAATGAAATTTCTATTTTTTGAAGTCGAATCCAATTATAGAGCTTATACATGGATTATTAGGAAAGCACGTAAGTCGGAATCCCTGCCACTATTTTTGAGGTAGGGATTTTTTTTATACGTAACTTTGCGATGAAGGTAATGAGGCATGGAGTTTTTTTTAAGATAGGAAAAAAAAGAAAATACAATGGGAGAGAAAATAGCAAAGAAAGTTGATGTATCGAACAAGAAAGCAAGTTTTGAGTATTTTTTCTTGGAAAGATATTCAGCAGGAATGGTCTTAACGGGTACAGAAATTAAATCTATTCGATTGAATAAATTTAGTATGGTTGATGCCTACTGTTATTTTGATAGAGATGAATTATACGTCAAAAATCTAAATATATCGAAATACGAACAAGGCACCCATTATAACCACGACCCGCTTCGTGATAGAAAGTTGTTGTTGAAAAAAAAGGAGCTTAAAAAATTAGCTAATAAGCTAACTGATAAGGGTTTAACGATAATTACTACACGTTTATTTATCAATGACGGCGGCTTTGCAAAATTAGATATTGCCTTAGCCAAAGGTAAAAAACTCTACGACAAACGTGATAGTATAAAAGAAAGAGATGTATCTCGTGAGCGGATGAGAGATGAGTAAAAACGGTTTATTATTTCAAAAGCTCATCCATTTTTGCTTGATATTCTTTAAATTTTTCTAAATCTCGATGATGTCCGCCCTGCAAAGTGGTGAGCGTTTTGTCGGGGTTTCTGTTTGTTGTGGTTAGTAACTTTATACTTTGGTTATAAGGCACAACTTCATCGTCTGTTCCATGAAAAACGTGTATATCGCAGTGTACTTTTGGTAGCCATTGATGAGCAGGAACTTTAAATTCAGAAACGTATTTAAATGGAAATATCGGCAAATGACTCCAAGCTACATCTGGCAGACTGTAATAAGGTGTTTCGAGGATTAATTTCTTTACTGGATTTTCTGAGGCAACTTTAATTGCAGCTCCACAACCCAACGAACGTCCATAAAGTATAATTTTATCGGGATTGTAACGACGACTTAAATCATCAAATATATATTGGGCATCATTCAAAAAGTTTTTTTCGTCGAATCTACCATTGCTTTTACCAAAGCCACGATAATCGTACATCACTACATCGTAGCCACGCTCAGTAAATTGGGTAGCGTGTTCGCCCCAACGAGCTAAGTTGTCAGCATTTCCATGAAAATATAAGACTGCTCCTTTGGAAACGCTATCTGTTGTCGAAAATCGAAGGGAATTTATTTTGATGTCAGACGTAATCTGAACATAAAATTCTTCGCTTTTAGGAAAATCGAAATGATAATCTTTTGCTAATTTTTTAGGATGTAGCAAAATAAAACGTTGAAAAAGTATCAATGTCAAAATAAGAACGACATAGATTGTGATAGCTATTTGTAGGTATTTTAATTTAAACACAGATTGTAATAAAGATTAAGGTTAAATGGTCAGGCCGATGTTTTGTGTTGCTGGGCATTCGTAAATCATAATTTCAGTGGCAAACCACTCGTCAATGTTTTGTTATATGTTTATCAAAAATCAAATCGAATCTATCAAGTAAAATTTCTTCTAAATGTTTATGATATTCGGGAAATGAGGGCAAATTATTATGTCCACCACCATAAATCGGAACTAAATGAGTTTTTTGCGGAGCTAATTTTGATAAATGTACGCTCGACCTAAAAGGGATTAACATATCTTTTGTGCCATGAATGATATAGATCGGACATTTTACAAACTTAATATATTGGTCGGTTCTGATAGAAAACCGTAAAATCATCGTTACTGGCAAAAAAGGCAAGAAACGGTTCATCAGCTGCGAAAAACTATAATAAGGAGCATCAAGAATTAGCATTTTAGGGTGATTCTTTGAAGCTAATTTGCAAGCAAACCCCGAACCTAACGAGCGACCATAGATTACAATATTTTTTTCATCGTAACCTTTCGACTGCATTTTATGATAAACTGCCTGTGAGTCTTCATACATTCTGTCTTCGTGTCGTTTTCCTGTACTTTTACCAAATCCTCGGTAGTCAATCATCAAAACATCGTAGTCGTGCGAAATGAAATCTTTGGCATATTTTGCCCAACCTTTGATACTTCGAGTATTTCCATGAAAATAAATTACCAAACCTCGTGTTTCTTCACCGACATCATAAAACAGCAAACCGTTAATTCTGGCTCCGTCGGGCATATCAAAAAACAACTCCTCAAAATGGTCATCGTAGCGAAATTCAAAATCTTGTGAAAGTTTTTCGGGCTTAAAAATAAAATATTCTTGAACCTTATATGCCACAACGCAAATAACGACGTATAATACAATTACTAAAATGATAATTTCGGCAACAGACATTGGGCAAATATTAAAACTTTTGCGAATTTATCATTTTTTGTGATGATTTCCCAAAATCACTTTTACTTTACGGTCATCCAACTGGCTTTAAGCATCGGGTGGTTTATGCCATCGCGAGAATTATTCAAAAACTTATGTTCATAATCATAAACCAACTCAACCATTATATCCTTAAAAAGTTCTAATTTATCTTCTCCTAAAATCTCGGCAAATTTTTGGTTGATGTGTCGAGTACAATTTTTCCAATCGAGCATTGCTTGGAAACCTTTTTCGGTGTGCTTTACAATCAAAGCTCGGGCATCGGTTTGGTCTTTTTCCACTTTCACAAAGCCCTCCTTTTGCAATTCTTTAATCAATTTACTCATTCCTTGCTTGGTCATTCCTGCCCCCGTCGCCAATTTATTTATACTCGTTCCTTCCAATTCAATATGCACTAAAGCCACAATATGACCCACTCGAAAGTTTTCGTAGCCAATTCCTTTCAGATAATCACCTGCTAAATCGCTCATATATCTGTAGGTTCTATTTAGAAGTCTCCCTAAAAGTCGCTCTTTATTGGCTTTAAATGCTGCAATCTCCTTCAACAATTCGTCTTCCATGGTTCCTAACTATTTGATTCTCAAATACAAAGATACAATAAAAAAAATAATTGTCAATATACTTGACTAATTTAGTAAACTTGGTTTACCTTTGTGCAAAAATTAGAGATTCGATAATTAGACTTCCTGCGAAAGTATTTTAAGTCGAAAAACACCATCTTTTCGGCTACAAATTGAGCAAATTTTTCAACCGTAGCGGTGCTATGGAATTCTATTCGGGCTTCAAAATTTCCTCAATTTTCGCTTGAAAGTCTACTATTTTTCAATCATAAAACACTTTCGCAGGAAGTCTATTAATGTTTGGATTAAAATTATTAGTTCAAACATCGAAGCTTAAACATCATTTATCGAAAATAAATATATGGAAATGGCACAAAAGAAATCGTTCAAAAATTACATTCCTCGCATCGTTTTATTACTAATTGTGATCGGAGCTATGATTTATGCTTATAAAAAATATGAGTATAATCAGATGTACGAAACTACCGAAAATGCTCAGATAGAAACATATACAATGCCAGTTGTACCTCGTGTGGGCGGTTATGTAAATGCTGTCAATATGAAAGATTTTGAGCAAGTAAAAAAAGGACAATTATTGGTGGATATTGACGACAGTGAACAGCAATTAGCTTTGGTCGAAATGGACGCCATGTATCAGCAGCTATTGACCGATGTAGAAAATGCAAAAGCAACTATTAGAAATACAAATATGACTATTGCTGCTGCTGAGTCAAATATAAAAACAACGGTTTTGCGTAAAGAAAAAGCCCAAAAAGATGCCAATCGTGATGAAAAACTGTATGCTGATAATGCAATTACGAAACGCCAAACCGATGATAGTAAATCTAATTTTGATGTACTCAACGCTCAATACGATAGCCAAAAACAAGATGTAACCGCTTCAAAATCTCGAATAGATGTACTAACTTCAAATGTACACAAAGCTGAGGCGGCTTTGATGGTGCAAAGAGCTAAAATTGACCAACAAAAACTACGCCTGACTTACTCGAAAGTGTATGCTTCAGAAAATGGCAAAATTGGAAGAAAAAGTGTTGAACCAGGTCAATTTATTCAACCAGGGCAAACTTTGGCTACAATTGTACAAGATTCATTGTATTGGGTAGTTGCCAATTTCAAAGAAACCCAAATTAGACGTTTGGCAGTTGGGCAAGAAGTTAAAATTATATTAGATGCTTATCCTGAGTTAGAATTGAAAGGCAAAATTGCTGATTTTTCGGATGCAACAGGAGCAAAATATGCTTTACTTCCACCTGATAATGCAAGTGGAAACTTTGTAAAAGTTACACAAAAAATTCCTGTGAAAATAACTATTGAAGGTGTTGAAAAACTTCGTGATAAGTTGCGTGCTGGAATGAGTTTGGAGGCCGAAGTAAAAGTTAAATAATTTTCATGGAAAATATTGTAAATAAAACTACTTCAACGGGTGCTACTGCTGCAGGAACGGCTCGGTTTGTTATTGTCTTAACAACCGTAACCGCTTCAATTATGGAGTTGCTCGATACAACGATTGTAAACGTGGCACTCAACCAAATATCGGGGTCGCTTGGAGCCACGATTGAGGATATTGCTTGGGTTATAACTTCTTATGCTATTGCCAACGTAATAGTGATTCCGATGACAGGTTTTTTAGCTGATTATTTTGGTCGAAAAAATTACTATTTGGCTTCAATGATTTTGTTTGGAATTGCCTCTTATTTGTGCGGAAACTCAACTTCGTTATGGGAGTTGGTTTTTTGGCGTTTTGTACAAGGAATAGGCGGGGGAGCATTACTTTCAACTTCACAAGCAATTTTATTTGATGCTTTTCCTGGGAAAGAACGAGGTACAGCTTCAGGGCTTTTTGGTATGGGAATCGTACTTGGACCAACACTTGGGCCAACGGTTGGTGGGTACATTGTTGATAATTATGCTTGGGGCAACATTTTCTTTATAAATGTGCCAATATGTATAATTGCAACTGTTTTGACAATCTTGTATGTTCCCAAAAAAGAAGGAGAAGGCACCCAAAAATCAAAAATTACGATTGATTATCTTGGAATTTTGTTGCTTATCGTCGGTGTTGGTTCATTGCAATATATTTTAGAAAAAGGCGAATCGAAAGATTGGTTTCAGTCTAAAGAGATTTCGATAGTGGCATTAATGGCAGCTCTTGGCATTGTCGGATTTATAAGTCGAGAGCTTAATACCGAACATCCTGTAGTTAATTTAAGGGTTTTTGGCAATCGAAATTTTGCTTTTTCATCAATTTTTGTGCTTGTTTCTGGAATTGGCTTGTTTACCTCAATATTTATTTATCCCGTAATGGTTCAGCGAATAAATGGGTTTACGCCTTACGAAACAGGGCTATCTTTGCTTTTTCCGACCTTGACAATTTTACCTTTATTCCCAATTTTGGGTAAACGGATGTCTGCCGGAGCATCACCGATTCCGTTTGTTGTTGCAGGAATTGCCATTTTTGCATTCTTTGGTTTTTATAGTGGTACTGCAACAGCCGACATGGGACGTTGGGATTTTTACCCGATACAATTGATGCGTGGTTTAGGAACAGTTTTATTGCAATTACCATTGATTAATGCCTCAGTTGCAGGTTTAAAGCCAAATGAATTTGGAGCAGGAATTTCACTAACAAATATGATTAGGCAACTCGGTGGGGCATTTGGTATTGCTTTGGCAAATAACTATGTAACGCTTCAATATGCCCAACATCGCTCGGATTTAGTAGCCAATTACACGCCAACAAATCCTTTGTTTATTGAAAAACTAAATGCAATTAAAATGGGCTTTATGGCTCGTTCGGGTGACGCTTTGCAAGCAACTACTCAAGCGTATCGTCAATTAGAGTTATTGCTTGACCGTCAATCTTACTTTTTGGCATATTTAGATACATTCCGAATCATTTCAATTTTCTTTTTGTGCGTATTGCCTTTAGTGGTTTTACTTCGAACGAAGAAGAAAAGTCCAGAAGAAATTGCCGAAGCTGCTAAAGCCGCCGCGGAGTCTCATTAATAAGAGAACCATTTATCATCGAGTAAATTTTGAAAAAAATCTCATATCTAATTTTAAAAATATGAAAATCAATAAAATATTAGGGCTTTTATGCATATTTTCAAGTCAATTTGCTATTTCACAAGATAATGTGATATTACCACAACTTATCAAACAGGCTTTAGAATATTCGCCAAGAGTGAAGGAACAACAACAATTGTTGAGCGTTGGTGATTACCGAATTAAGGTGCAAGAAAGCGGACTAAAACCTCAAGTAAGTGGAGAGGTAAGTTACTCTCGCCTTGACCCAATTGCAGAAGCAACGCTCCCAGTTGATGGTGTGGCACGAAAGTTACAGTTTCAACCGCACAACAATTATAATACAAATATTGGTGCATCATACATAATTTATGATTGGGGAAAATTTAAAGCTGGTATTCAGAAAACTTTACTCGAAATTAAGCAACAAAGTGATGGAATTGAGGCATTAAAGCATACATTGGCTTATCAAGTTGCACAGTTATATTATGGCATCATTTACTTGCAAAAAGCTATTATTGTGCAGCAAGACCAATTGAAGTTGATTCAAGAAAACGGTAAAATTATTGGTGATAGAATCAAAAGTGGCGATGCCTTAGATTATGATGCGGTGCAGGTACAGGTTCGTTATAAAAATGCCGAAATTCGAGTTGTTGATTTACAAGGACAGCTCGAAAAACAATATATTTTTCTGAACTCATTGATTGGCTCAGATGCTCGAAAACTAATTTCAAACAATGCTGAATTTCAATTTTCAAATGCCAAATCGGACATTCAAAGTACTTATAATGAAGCAATTGTAAATAATTACGACTTAAATGTCTTAAAAAGTAAAGAAGGTGTTTTAGCACAAGAAATTAAAATTTCATCAATGAGCAGTTTACCACAATTTGCCGCAAATGCAGCGTTGGGTTTAAGAAATGGTTATCTGCCAAATATTGCTACTTTGAGGCCTAATTCGCTTTTGGGCGTAAAGCTAACGGTACCTATTTATACCGGAAAGCGTGGAACTTATAATACACAAATTGCTAAGATTAACCTTGATGCTGCCAAACAAAGCACCGAATATCAAAAAATGCAAATTAGTCGAGATATTGAAAATGCTTTCAATGATATAAAAGTGGCAAATCAGAAGAAAGAATTAGCTAATCGTAATGTTTTTCAAGCAGAATATAGCTTGAAATTGGCAAAAGTTCGTTTAGAAAACGGTGTAAGTACGCCAGTAGAAATTCAAGCTGCTGAAACAGGTTTAGAAGATGCAAAATTCAGTTTATTGCAATATGATTACCAAGCACTTTTGGCAAAGTTAGAAATTGGCCGCTTGTCGGGCGTGAAGTTTTGGTAAAAATTAGATTAGAAAATTATTTTTTCAAAAGAAGCACCTTTTTTGTTCAAAGAAGGTGCTTCTTTTGTATTGAAGTTGAAAAAATATAAATTTTACTTTTAAAACCGTACACAAATAATAATACTTGGAGAAATTAGACGAGTAAAAGACAAACTCGCCTAATTTTGTAAAAATATATAATTATAATATGTAC
>NZ_JAYWCU010000224.1:0-10808 GCF_043780375.1 Emticicia sp.
TATTAGACTTCCTGCGAAAGTATTTTAAGTCGAAAAACACCATCTTTTCGGCTACAAATTGAGCAAATTTTTCAACCGTAGCGGTGCTATGCTTTCAAAATCTCCTCAATTTTCGCTTGAAAATCTACTATTTTTCAATCATAAAACACTTTCTCAGGAAGTCTATTGTAATTAAAGTAAAGATTTTATAGTAAAAAAGGGCGAAATTTTTTCGCCCTTTTTTATATCTTTGTCAAATGCTGTACACCATCTAATAATCTATCTAAATCTCTTAATGTGGTATAAACGTGTGGTGTAACTCTCACACCATCCAATTTTTCCCATTTAATCGGTGAAGTATGAATTTTAAACTTCGCAAATAACTCACTTTCGATTTTTCCTGCTTCCAAACCTTCTACACCAAAATGAGCCAAAGCTCCCGAAAATTCGGGTTTCAGTGATGTATTCATTTTAATTTTAGGTAAACTTTTTGCCTCTTTTGCCCAATAATCCTTCAAAAATCTTAAACGAGCTTCCTTTCGAGCATTTCCAATGGCAAGTTGAAAATTAAGTGCTTGACCAATTGCCTGCTCAATCATAAATGGACGAGTACCGAGATTTTCAAACTTACGAATATTATCAGAATTGGGTTTATCATTCGGAATAAGGGGAAAAACCTTGCCGATTTTTTCTTTTTTTATCCACAGCATTCCTGAGCCTATTGGTGCGGAAAGCCATTTGTGCAAGCTCGTTCCAAAGTAATCACAACCTAAATCTGTGATTTTATACTCAAGATGTGCAAATGAATGGGCTCCATCAACTACCACTTCGATTCCTCGTTTGTGGGCTTCATCGGCAATACGTTTGGCTGGTAAAATCTGTCCGTTCCAGTTTATAATGTGCGTAATATGTACAACTTTGGTGCGTGGAGTCATTTGTTCTACAAATTTTTTTACAACCAAATCATTGTCTTCGATTGGCAAATCAAGTTCAACATAATTGATTTTCAGGCCTTCACGCAATTCTCTCTGTCGCCACGCATGAAGCATATTTGGATAGTCGTAGCGAGTCATAATAATTTCGTCGCCAAGCTGTAAGGGTAAACCCATAATCACTGTATCAAGGGCTTCGGTGGCATTGCGATTAATGGCAATTTCTTCGGGTGAAACACCTGAATATTTTGCTAGATTTTCTCGTAAAGGCTCACGTCCTTGGTCCATTATTCTCCACATATAGTAGCTTGGAGCTTCATTTGCCAATTTATTATATCGCTCGACGGCATTTTGTACAACTGAGGGAGATGGACTCACACCACCATTGTTTAGGTTTATTATTTGAGGAGAAACTGTATATGCTTGCTGAATCTGCCACCAATAATCTTCGTCAGTTGCTAAGTCTAATGGCGTTTTGTTTGAAGCTAAATCGACAATTTTCAATAAATCATCTTTTGAAAATACTTTCAAACTTGGAATCAAGGATGTTCCTGCAAGCATTGCAGTTTTGCTTAAAAAATTACGGCGAGAGGGCATGAGTTTAGGCTATTTTGATTGGGATGAGTTTTAGTAGTGAATTTATTGAATTTAGTTGAAAAACAAAAACGCATGAAGGATTTTCATGCGTTTTGATTTGATTATAAGATTTTAAGCGTTTTTATCTATTCGATTCCATCATGGCAAGCAGTTGGTCTAATTCATATTCTAAAACTTTACTACTTTGTTTCAGTTTTTTTACATCTTGTAATTCTACTCCATTACGAATATAGGTTGGTGTTGAAATCAATGCTGGGTTTCTGTACCCTTCTCGCATAAACTTATGAATCATTGTTTTAATTTGCTCAGACTCGTCTCTTGATTCTGACTTTGGCTCAGATTTTGTTTCAAAACCAGTAGTCGTTTTTTGTCCTTTTGTTGTTATCTCTTTTTCTTCTTGTTTGGGAGCCACTGGCACAACAAGAGGGATTTCAATAATCTCTGCCTCTTGTTCAGCAATAATATCAAAACCTGCAGCTACAATTGTTACACGTACTTTTTTACCCAAATTTTTATCAACTGCAAAACCATGTTTAAATAAACGTGCTTTAGTATGAATCTGACTTTCAACAAACTTTGTAACTAAAGTTTGGTCAGATAATTTTATTTTATGCTCTGGGCTATAAGCAATGCTTACCAAAACCCTTTGAGCTCCATTAATATCATTGCTTTCAAGCAAAGGTGATGATAAAGCCAGCTTTATGGCCTCCTCTACTCGTTTTTCACCTTCTGCTTCTGCTGTACCCATCACCGCTTGACCAGCTCCCCCTAAAACTTTCTTAACATCGGCAAAGTCAAGGTTAATAATACCTGTACGGGTAATTAATTCGGCAATACTTTTTACACCATTTGCCAATACATCATCGGCTTTAGCATAGGCCTCTTCAATGTCCATATCACCAAACTGTTCCTCCAAACGTTCATTTTTTATTATCAGAACGGTGTCACAGTTTTTTTTCAGTTCCTCAATTCCTATTCTCGCTTGCAAAATCTTATCTCCACCCTCAAAAGGGAATGGGTCGGTTACTACGGCTATCGTTAAAAGATTCATTTCACGGGCAATTCTGGCAATTACAGGAGCAGCTCCTGTGCCTGTGCCACCTCCCATTCCTGCTGTAATAAAAACCATTTCAGTTGGTTCTTTCAGTATTTCACGAATCGCTTTTTCACTTTCTTCAGCCGCTTTTTTCCCCATCGTTGGCTCAGTTCCTGCTCCTAAACCTTTGGTAAGCTCAATACCAATTTGAAGACGTTTAATTTCAGATGAAGCAGATTCTAAGGCTTGTTGGTCAGTATTACAAATAACAAGTCCGATATCATTAACGCCCAGATTGTGCATGTGTTTCACGGCATTACAGCCAGCCCCGCCTACACCAATAACCTTAATAATATTTCTAAACTTATTTTTAGGTACGAGTTCGTAATCTGGTTCTTGAGACATGTTATGTATAGATTTTATAATTTGGGAAAAGCTGTTTTTTTATTCAATATTGGTTATAAGATAGGTGATTAGGTTAGTTCTTAAAAGTAATTATAGGTTGCTGCAAAATCAAGTATAACCTTTATCATCACCCACATCGGGCTTATTAGATGCTTGCACTTGACGTTTCAGCCAACCAAAAAGTCCACTACTGGCTGGTTCTTCATTTGGTATTGGTTCTATTTCCTTGGTACGTCCTACATTTTTGGTTTCGAAGCCGTTATTATTTGCTGTCTTTTGGCTTTCAGGAATTTCTCCCCAAATCACTTCTTGAGGTACTCGCTCATCTAGTGGCAAAAAACCCGATAAAACTAAGCCTACGACGGTCGCATATCGTGGGTCTTTAATTTTGCTAATGGCACTTTCACCTATATTACGAGTGTTATTTCCTACACGAATATTCATGCCATTGGTTACTCTATCAAAAACATCTTTTATCATTCTAATATTTGATGTTCCTCCCGTAAGAACCACGCCACTAATCAATTGTCCTTCATAGCCCGAGTGCATTATTTCTGCCATTACCATCGCTGCAATTTCTTTCAAGCGTTCCTCAATGATGATGCTCACATTTTTTGCTACAATTTCTTTATCAGGTAAACCTTCAACACCTGGAATTTTGATAATATCGTTTTTACCCACTTCGTCGGGAGGCACATCTCCCATTATCAATTTTAGTTTTTCGGCATGGTCAGGTAATATTTGAAAAGCCTTTACAAGATCATTTGTAATAGATCTTCCTGCAAATGGAATAACCGAAATATGCCGTAATCCATTTTCATGAAAAACAGCCATTTCTGTGGTATCTCCACCAATATTAACAACTACCACACCTAATTTTTTGTCAGTTTCACTCAAAACAGACATTGAGTCTGCCAAGGGGGAAAATAAAGTGTGTACGATTTTTAATGGTACAACTTTTTTGGCATCCTGCACTTTAGCACCAACACTTTCAATGGTTTGTTGAAGGGCAAGATGCGGGTCATTAGGAGTCGAAATTAAGAAAAAATTTCCTCCAAGCGATACTCCAAACCTTCCAATGGGGTTGTCGGGTACTGCCACTCTATCAATGATAAATTCTTGTGGAAAAGTATGAATAATTACGTTTCCAGCAGTCGGACGAAAAGATTTACGAATATCAACTGCCAGCTTTTCGATTTCTTCTTTGCGAATCGTTGTGCGGCTATCGTTACGAGTCAAGAAGTTTTGATGGGTTCTTCCTTCTACATTTTCACCCGAAATATTAACAATTACATTCTGAATATTTATATCTGCTTTGTCTGATAATTTTGTTAGGATACGGTCAATATCTTTTGCCGTAAACTCTAAATTTACGACAGTTCCATTAGATACCCTCCCACGTTGAGTAGGTTCTTCTGCCATATCCAAAATTTTCACTTTCCCGATATGATCCATTATACCGGCAACCGCACAAATTTTTGTGCTGCCGATGTCAATACCTACGATTACATCTTTGCTCATATACCATTATTTTAATGCTCTTAGCATTGTTAAATCGCTAAAAGGCACAGCTTAATTATTTTTACTTACAAACAATCTGCCCATCATACTTCACACTTATGTGCGAAAAGCTATCCCAACCTCGAACAGGAAGTATTTGACTATAAAATATTTTTATTCTATTCAATCTGTTTTCAATGTTGGTGGGTTCTCCAAACTCAATGATATGTTTTCCAACTAAAGGAATAATGCTCACATCACCATTTTTTGCTACATCTAATTGTGTAAATTGTGCTTTAAGAAAGGCATCCTCATTAATCAAAGTTAAGAAGTATAAGATTTTTTCTTGGCGTTTTGTTTTTAAATTTGGCAAATTTCGGAAATATTCGCCCGAAAGCAATAAAATTCTTGCTGAATATCGCTCTGAAAGTGGAAAAATTCCTCCATCGACATCTACATAGGCATCCTCTCGTCCGTCTGACATTAAAATTCGAGCAATTGGAATATGTTGTTCGATGTCCAAACTAAGATTTCCTTCTATGCCTCTAAATGCCTGACATGATTTTATTTGCTTATTTCGAAGCACTCGTCTTTCTATTTCACGTAAATCAATTTTTTCAAACATTCTACCCACCAATTGGTCGCTCCCATTTTTTGTAATGAGAGCTTCAATGTCTTGCTTATTGACAAAATAATGCTCGTCTGCATTATTGATTTTAATGACAATTTCCTTGCAGCGGTTCGATGAGAATGTATCACTCGAAAAGCCGATTAGGAGTGTTACAGTGCCAATTGCTACTATCACAAACAGCACCTTGCCCATTTTTTCAAAGTTGAATTTACGAAACATCTTTTATAAATATTAGGAAAAAAAATATAAACTACTCAATATCAATTATTTAAGACTTTTTAAAAATGCATTTTGGTCATTTAATGTCTTAAACTCATCCGCAACTTTTGATTCTAAATCAGTTTTACAAAGTTCTTTCAATCGCTCAATGTCTTTATTCCAACCCGAACCATCAAAAAATGACAAGCCTTTGTGGTCTCTTATTTTATATAACGCTGATGCTTTATAAGCCGTACCCAAATATACATTTTTTAAATCGTTATCTTTTGCCCAACGAATTACTCGCCACATAATCCATTTGCCGAGTGAATGTGTTCGCATATATTCGATATCAAAAAAAGCAAACCAATAATGCAATATTTCAGTATTTAAAGCGGCAAACACAAAACCTAAAAGTTTGCCTTCTGAGGTAAAACGAAAAATATGCGTGCCTGTTTCTCTCGATGTAATGTATTGCCAACGCTCAATGCTCATATTGTCGTCGCCGATACGTTGAGAAATATATTCTTGACAAAAATTAACAAATTCCGTCGAATTCAAGTCAAAATCTTCTTTCTTGATAACTTCTAACTGAACATTTAATGGCTCAACCAAACGATTTACACGACGATTTTCTGAGGTATCTTCAAATCTTTCTAAATCAACTCTTAGGCTACGAGCCAAATAAAAAATATCGCCTTCAATACCCAAATTTCCTGTATATGGCAAAAAACCCTTCTCATAAACCTCTGTCAATTCGGTCTGCGATTCCTTCAAACAATAAATGGCATAATCGAATGTATAAGTTGAATAATCTACGCTGTTTTCAGAAAAAAATATTTTCATGCATTAATAATATTTAATACCTCCGCCGCAATTTCTTTTCCTGCATTTGGTCTTGCTAAGGTTTTTATATTTTTACTCAACTGATTCATAACTTCCTGACTATCAGCCAATGTTATTACTTTATCTACCAAAACATTCCTTGCTTCCACATCTTTTACAATCCATGCGGCATTGGCATTAACCAAACTCATTGCATTTTGTGTTTGGTGGTCTTCGGCAGCGGTTGGTAAAGGCACTAAAATCGAAGGTTTTTCTGCCAAACACAATTCCGAAACCGACAATGCTCCAGCACGTGAAACTACCAAATCGGCAGCAGCATAAGCCAAATCCATTTCATAAATAAAGTCTGAAACATACACTCGGTTTGTCTGTAAAGATTCTACTTTCGTCTTTGCTTTATCAATAAATAGCTTTCCTGTTTGCCAAATAATTTGTAAATCGTTAGAAATCAGGTCATTAAGTCCTGCAAAAATGGCTTCGTTAATCGTTCTTGCTCCTTGACTTCCGCCAATAATCAATAAAGTTTTTCTTTCCGCATCTAAGCCAAAATGCTTGAATGCTTGCTCACGCTTCGATTTTGTTTCCAGAATATCTTTTCTGACTGGATTTCCTGTCATTACAATTTTTTCTTTCGGAAAAAACTGCTCCATATTCGGGTAAGCCACACATATTTTCTTGGCACGTTTGGCAACAAATTTATTGGTTATACCTGCAAACGAATTCTGTTCCTGAATTAAAGTTGGTACACCGAGAAAATTTGCCATTATCAAAGTTGGTCCGCTGGCATAACCCCCTACTCCAATTGCTACATTTGGCTTAAAATCTTTGATGATTTTATAGGTTTTCCAAAGGCTTTTTATCAATTTGAACGGAAGTCTAAAGTTTGCCAACATATTTGAGCGATTGATACCCGCAATAGGCAAACCGATTATTTTGTAACCTGCCTTTGGCACTTTCTCCATTTCCATCTTTCCTTCTGCTCCCACAAACAATATTTCGATATTTGGGTCGATGGCTTTGAGTTCGTTGGCAATGGCAACGGCAGGATAAATATGCCCACCTGTTCCGCCTCCACTTATAATGATTTTTGACATAACCTCTCAGCCCTTAAAGGGGGAATTTTATTAAATTTATTTTATCTAATTTTTATAACTTTCTCTAATCCAAAGTCTTAAAATTATGTTTTTATAGTTATAATCACAGTATTGTATTTTTACATACTTACTGGAATCTATTGGTCCACCATGAATTTTTTGATTATGAAAACCTACGCTACTAATATTATCTGAATATTCAAATTCAATACCTTTAACCATGAATTTTTCAGATTTATGTCCCCTTTCACCCATTGTACTAAAATCTTCAACTAAACCTTCAATTTCAATATACTTTTTATTGTTCATAATATAGAAGCATTCTATGTATTCTTTTGTGGTAATAAATAAAACAAATCCAGTCCACACAACAACAAAAACTATTGCAAGATACATTCCTGAAAGATTTTTATCATTTTTATTGTCAAAGCTATCTTTTCTCTTTAGTCTTTTAATTTCAAATACGCACAATGATATTGCTACTAATCCTATCAATGGAAATCCAAAGATTTTAAACCCTGAATTGTAAAAGGTATAGTATTCGACAAGCATATTTTAAATCGAAATAAGTCCCCTTTAGGGGTTAGGGATGGCGTTTTTAAATAACTTTCTCCTCATATTCCCCTTTTGTAACACTCAAAACAATACCAATGGCAACGGCGGTAAACAAAATTGATGTTCCACCCATACTCATCAATGGCAAAGTTTGACCTGTAACTGGCCCTAAGCCAACATTGATAAACATGTGTACAAATGCTTGAAAAACTATACTAAAAGTAAGCCCTACACAAAGTAAGCCACCAAAAGCACGATTGGTATTTTCAACATTTTTTAAGCCTCTATAAAGTAACCAAAGATATAAACCCATTACCAAAATTGCACCTAAAAGACCATATTCTTCAATAATAATAGCGTAGATATAATCTGAAAATGCCTCTGGTAGGTAATTTCTTTGAAAACTATTTCCTGGCCCAATACCTATAACTCCGCCCCTCGCAATCGCAATCATGGCTTGCTCTCGTTGATAATTATCATCCCTATCTCTATTTCCAATTACTTTGTCTCGGTTAATATCAATATCGGCAAATGCTTCGATACGCTCAAGTACAACTTGCCCCCGACCGAACTCTACGCCACGAGCATATAGTGCTACACTTACACTCATCACCACAAACAAAACCCCAATAACGAATCCTGCCATTCGGACAAGGTAACGACTTGGTACACGCCCAACCCACATAATTAGGAAACAGGTTACGCCCAAAATTACGGCTGTCGAAAAGTTGGTAACTGCCAACATTCCACAAAGTAATCCACACCAAAATATCAAACCATAAAGCGTTTTTGGGGTATATTCTACATTTTGTCGGCGAGCAAGCATCGCAGCAAGGTTGGTTATAAGCACCAAACGAACTAAATCTGATGATTGAAAAGAGATTCCAAAAAGGTTTATCCAGCGTTTTGTACCACCAACGGCTGTACCGAAAAAGTAAGTATAAATAAGCAGAAAAGGGGTAATCCAAAGTAAAAGTTTTGAAATACCAGCATACCTCGTATAGTTGAATCGGTGAATGAACCAAATAACCAATAACCCAAGCAATAAATGAGTAGTATGTGTAAGGAGGTAACTTTCGGTATTGCCGCCTGCCTTTTTGTAGGCAAGTGCCGAACTGGCACTATAAACGACCAGCATACTGAATAAAGAGAGTAGAGCAATGATGAACCAGATTTGCCAGTCACCACGCAGTTTGTTTTTCAACCACGTTTCCATGATTTTATGGGAACGGCGAACCGTCAGTTAAGTTTATAGGAAATAAGCACGCTATCCTCTTGAATTTTAAACAAAAAACAAGAAGGTATAACAAATGTAAATTAATTAAAAGTGAAAGAAAAGAAAAAATTGAAAAATTTATTTTTAGGTAATTTTTTCAATTTATATCATTCCTTTTAAACAAAACTAAACCTTTTTGCAAAATATTATTCGGTTTGTTTAGTTTAATTTGGTAAATACTTTTTATATGTGCTATAACAAAAATCACGCTATTTTAGATAAAATAGCGTGATTTTTATGGTTTATAAGATGTTACTTCTCAGTCATTTTTATTTTGTTGGCAGTTTTTACTATCAAGAAAATTACCCATGCGATGATGATAAAATTTAGTACATTACTCAAAAAGTTACCATAATTTATCACAATTGCTGCAACTTCTTTTCCTGCGGCGTCTATCATTTTTTCACGAAGAACAATGCCACCAGCAATACCGCCATTAGAAATTAGATTGACAATTGGCATAATTAAATCATCAACCATTGAGGTAACGATTTTGCCAAACGCTCCTCCGATAACTACTCCAACAGCCAAATCAAGGACATTTCCTTGGGCGATAAATGTTTTGAATTCTTTTAACATAACCATAAAATTTAGGTGAAAACTTAAAGTGTAAATAAGAAACCAACTGCCAAGCCTTCGCTTAATTGGAATTTTTTAACAATATCTGCATCATAAACACCTAATAGTGTAAAGTTTACATTCAAATATTTATTAACTTTGGCCGTAGCAACTACACTCACATTGTGGTCGATTGGTTGGGTTCTTGGTGCATACGCCACAAAGCCCTGATAACACCATTTTAGATTCAAGTTTTTAGCAACAGGCCGCAACCACTTGAAAACCCATTTTATTAAGTTGTTTTTTGCCTTTTTCTACTTCATAAGAGCGAAACAGCTTTTCCCGTCTTAGGTTAATCTTTTTAAGTATTTGTAATGCAAATACCATTTTTGCGGAAAATTTACTCGCTGGTAGAGGTTTTTTGAGTTTTTGATTTGGGCTTAAAATGCACCTTTTTAACTTAATCTTCGTTCAAAAAAATATCATTTTTTACCAGCAAAAAAAACTTAAACAACCTCATAAATAAAAACATTAGATAGTTTCGTTTTCAGAACAAACGACTACATAATAACGAAACTCCAACATACTTTGCTCAAATGTTCACTATTTCCCACAGAAAGACAAATTTTAATGTAAAAATTATTAGTATGCTTGCATAATATTTATTTGTTTTTTTACTACATTCGCCCTGTATTTAATCATTCGCTTATTTTAAACAATATTAGACAATGTCTGCAAAAGAATACTTACAAAATACAGCTTCAAGACTCACACCAAGCGATATTGAAGGGGTTTCAACAACATTACACTTCGATTTTGGTGGTGGTGCTAACTATTCAATGGTTGTTGCCGATGGCAAAGCTGAATTTATAGAAGATTTTATAGGCACACCTGAGTGCGTAGTAAAAGCCGAGGCTGATGATTTCGTGAAAATTGCCACAGGCGATATGAATCCAATGATGGCAATGATGATGGGTAAACTAAAACTCTCGAATCCTGGGGCAATGATGAAATATGCAAAAATGTTGGGGCTGATGTAAGCCCCCAGCCCCTAAAGGGGAGTAAAAAAACTTAAATTATTCAATTAAAATTAAAGTCCCTTTAGGTAGGTTGTCCAAAGAGCATAAAAAAATTCTTTCATATTTTTGTAGTGCGAAAACAAAAATAAAGAAAGAATTAGATGTCCAAAGAACACCTTGAT
>NZ_JAYWCU010000225.1:0-6444 GCF_043780375.1 Emticicia sp.
GATATAAAATACCAAGATGTTAATGGAGATGGCACAATAAATGCCGATGACCGCACATTTATTGGCAATAATTTCCCTCGTTATGAATATAGTATCAATCTAAATTTAGCTTACGATATTTTTGACTTGAATTTATTTGGTCAAGGCGTAGGAATCAAAGAGAACTACATTTCTGGCACTGGTGCATGGCCTTTTTATGCCGCAGATTTTATTCCATCGTTATTGGCGATGCACAAAGATTATTGGACACCAAACAACCCCAACGCCACTTTCCCGAGGCTAACCCCAACTATTGGCGTAAACAGTACAAACTCTTCATTTTGGGTGAAAAATTCAGCGTATTTCCGCTTAAAAAACGTAAATGCTGGCATGAAAGTACCACAAGATTGGGTTAAGAAAATCGGAATGGAAAGTGCAAGATTATATATAAGTGGTCAGAATCTTGTCACGTTTACTAAATTCTGGAAAGGTTTCGACCCAGAACAAAACAACAATAGTGCAGAGTTTTATCCATTAATGAAAACCTATACTGTTGGTTTAAATTTGAAGTTTTAAGCAATAATCCATTGAAAATCGAAGTATAAAAATGAAAAAAATCATATATATCGCATTACTGGCAAGCGTTTCTTTGGGTTGTGAAGATTTTCTCGACCGGCAGCCGCTCGACACACCTTCGAGTGCCAGCTTTTTGGCAAATGAAGCCGAAATTAAACAAAGTTTAACTGGTGTTTATAATGCAACTTTTTGGAATCGTACAGGTTTTGTGCCAGATCTAAAGCGTATTGAAGGTACGACTGATATTCAAATTTCTCGTAAATCTGACCCCGAATCCTTAATAGCACAAGGTGACAACGGACCTTTTATCCCAGGCAATGGTTGGTCAGATAATGCTTGGACACAGGGATATAAAGTAGTTTCGAGAGCCAACGAGCTTTTGGATGGTATGAAAAGAGGCGAAGCAGCAACACCGAAAACTTCTTACGCAAAAATGCAAGCCGAAGCCATTACGCTACGAGCTTGGGCATATTTCAATTTAATGGTTTGGTACGGAGATGTGGTTTACTATACAGTTCCATTAAAACCCGAAGAGTACGAAACTCAATCACGCACGCCTGTTGAAACTATCGTGAAAGCTCTTTACAAAGATTTGGATGATGCTTACACAGTTTTGGATTTTAACCCATCAGAACGTGGACGTGTAAACAAAGGTTTTGCTTATGGTTTGAAAGCACGTTTAGCGATGCTCATCAAAGACTACGCAACAGCAGCTCAAGCCACAGATACCATTATCAAAAGTGGACAATATGGTATTAATCCAAGCTACCAAAATTTATTTACCCTTGCTGGACAAAATGCGAATACCAACAAAGAAGTGATTTGGTCAATGGTTTATCCTACCGAAAACCCCAATATTTCAAGTTGGATGGCTGTAGGTTATACACCACGCCAAACTTTGGGAGCTCAAAGTAACAATTTCCCGACACAAGCTTTGGTAGATAAATTTGAGTGTACAGACGGTAAACGAATTGATGAATCACCTTTATATGACTCTGCAAATCCAAGCAAAAATCGTGATAAACGCTTACGTTGGACGCTCTATATGCCAGGAGATACCATGGAAGTTCGCATGAGTAAAACGGCAAGTTTACCTTACCAAAATCCCAATCAGCGATTTATTTTTAATATTCATTCTGACCAAATTTTTCGTTGGAACTGGAATACTTCAAAATTTGATGTTGTAACAGGAAACCCAGACTTCGTAACATCGTCTAATGGTGTTTGGCAATTTGGTGCAACAGGTGCTGTGGGTGGCGTAGGCTATGTTTGGCGTAAATACAATGACACCGATCAATATCTTTGGGAATTAAAAACAGGTTATACCATCATGCGTTATGCCGAAATTTTATTGATGTATGCCGAAGCACAAATCGAATTGGGCAAACTTGATGCATCAGTTGTTGATGCCATCAATGCCGTAAGAAAACGTGCAGGACAACCAATTGCAACACTTGGCTCGCAAGCAAAAATGCGTCAGTTGGTTCGTCGAGAAAGAACAGTTGAATTTGCTATTGAAGGCTTACGTTTATTTGATATTCGTCGTTGGGGAATTATACTTGATGTGTTGAACACACAAATTGTTGGAGCAGCCAAAAATCCAACCGATGCACCTGCAATTCCATCATTTGGAGCGGCGGGTTCGGTACAAGACATCAACGATATTCCTGACTATTCAGCGAGTATTTCAAAACGCATCAGCAGTAGAAATGAAACTCGAAAAAATACAGCAAAACACTTACTATGGCCTCTTCCACAAGGTGAAATAGATAAAAACAAAAATTTGAAACAGAATACTGGTTGGTAAATTATGGATGGGGGCGAGCTTGCCGTTCGCTCCACTCTCATAATCCTTTAACTTTCAACCATTTAGCCATAAAACTTATTCTTTAGACTATCAACAAAGCTAATTATGTACATTAAAAAAAACATATCCACACTACTTTTATTGATTTTTGCCTTTTCTATTCAAAGCTGTAAATCACAAGAAAAAACTGTAACGCCTATAACAACGCCACCTAAATCTGTAACGGGAGTCAGGGGCGTATGGCTTACAAATGTCGCAAGTCAAGCACTTTATAGTAAAGAAGGAATTAAACAAGCGGTAGAATTGTGCCAAAAAAGTGGAATCAATCATATTTTTGTAGTAACTTGGAATAAAGGCCGTACGCTATATCCAAGCAAAATAATAAATGATTTATTCAAAATTCCTATCGAAGAAGGCTTGGCAGGACGTGACCCTTTACGTGAAATGATTGACGAAGCTCATGCCAAAAACATCAAAGTTTTTGCATGGTTTGAATATGGTTTTGCCGCCGAAAACAGCGGTTTTGGGGAACACATTTTACGCATCAAACCACAATGGGCATCACTTGACAAAAATGGCAATACAACTACAAAAAATGGTTTCAAGTGGATGAATGCACTGAATCCAGAAGTGCAAGACTTTATGCTTTCATTATTGAAAGAAACAGTTGTAAATTATCCAGACTTAGATGGCATTCAAGGTGATGACCGACTACCCGCAATGGCAGTTGAAGGTGGTTATAATCCAGAAATTTTGGCTCAGTACAAAGCCGAAAGTGGCGGAGCAACCCCCACTAATGATAAAGAAGAAAACTGGGTAACATGGCGTGCCAACCGTTTGAATAAATTTATGGAGCGAATTTCGGTAGAATTAAAGAAAATTAATCCTAAAATTAGCATTTCGATGGCTCCGAGTATTTTTCCATTCGCCAAAACCGAATACTTACAAGATTGGCCAACATGGGTAAATAATGGTTGGGTTGATATGATTTGTCCGCAAATTTATCGTTACGATTTAGCTGCTTACAAGGCTGAGTTAGCTAAAATTATCTCTTCGCAAATCAATGCCGATAAAATGAAAATTCTTGCTCCAGGAGTATTGCTAAAAGTAGGAACTTATAAGCCAACTTATGACTTTTTAAAACAAATGATTGACGAAAACAGAAGAAATAAGATTGATAATGAAGTTTTTTTCTTCTATGAAGGTCTGAAAGACAATAATTTATATTTTACAACTGACTATCAGAAATAATTAGGAGCATAAATCTATGATTTTATAAATATCAACAATGGCAGAACACATCTTTATTTTGAGATTAAATGATGGAACTGAAAATACTTTCTTTCAAATATCTCTGACATATAAATGAAGTTGATAAAAAACATTTCGCAGTTTTCGCTTTCACAATAAAATCTTTGAAATGCAGAAACCGAAGATATTTACCCTAAAATCAGACAATTTCTAAGGCATTTTTGATGTATCAAAAAAACAACTTATTGCAATGAAAATGCCAAATACTGGTCACCAGATTTAGTTTTCAATTTTCCACCACCGCAAGCAATGACAACGTATTGTTTACCCTTAACAGCATAAACACTAGGTGAAGCATAACCAGCGGCAGGAAGCGAAACTTGCCATAATACTTTACCAGTCTGACGGTCAATTGCTCTAAATTGTTGGTCTTTAGTAGCTGCGATAAATAACAAACCACCAGCTGTTACAGCAGCACCACCATAATTATCTGTTCCTGTAATTGGTATTCCTTTCGCTGTTAATTCTGGATACTCTCCTAAAGGTATTTGCCAACAATGTTTTCCCGTATTCATATTAATTGCGGTAAGCGTACCCCAAGGCGGACGACTGATTGGATAACCGTTGCTGTCATACCAACGATTATAACCCGTATGCACATAAGGAGATTTTGATAAATTACCTTTATCATTTGTCTTAATATTGGTGTTTTTACCAAACAAAAACTGTACAATTGCCTTTCTTTCAGCCTCTTTTAATTGTGTAAAAGCTGGCATCATTCCTCGCCCTTTTGCAAGTAGTTGAAGTGTTGTAATTTCATTATATTTTGCTTCTATTTTATGTAAGGCAGGATAAGAACCATCCTCGTTCCCTTCTCGATTTGCCCCATGACAAGCTCGACAATAAGTTTGATAAAGTTGTTTTCCTGATGAAAGCGAGCTTTTTCCTTCATCTTTTGGTGATTCTATTAATGAACTATAAACTGGATTTTCTTTTGCAGGAACATACATCACGCTATTTTCGTCAACGGCAGCTCCACCCCATTGAGCTCCACCATCAGTTCCAGGATAGAAAACTGTACGATTTTTACCTAATGGAGTAAATGGTTTTCCCGTAGTTATTTTTCTAACTTGGTCAATTATTTCATCACGATTCGATGCAAATTGATTGACATCATTTTCGGTAAAACTTTGTCGAGTGAAATACTCAGGAAGCAATGGAATCGGCTGTGTAGCAGACGCTTTCTCACCTTTAATTTCAGATTTAAGAAAAGGGCGTTCTTCAATTGGGAATATAGATTTTCCGCTCTCACGATTAAAAACAAATACAAATCCTTGCTTACTCAAAACCGATACAACATCTATTTTTCGACCATTTTGATTGATAGTAAATAAATTAGGGGGTGCAGGAATATCTCTGTCCCAAATATCATGGTGAACCGTTTGAAAATGCCACAATCGCTTGCCCGTTGTGGCATTAAGTGCCAATAAACAGTTAGCAAACAGATTATCTCCTTTTCTATTACCGCCATAAAAATCAAAAGCTGCCGAACCAGTTGGTGCATAAACTATTCCTCTTTTTGAATCAATTGCCATCCCCATCCAGTTATTTGCACCACCTATATTTTGATAATTTTGTTTTTCCCAAGTATTATAACCATATTCATTTGGATGAGGAATGGTATGAAAAGTCTAAATTTTACGACCTGTTCGTGCATCAAATGCTCTAATATCACCGAGCAAAGCTGTGGCACTTTCAGAAACCCTTGTACCAACTATTAGTATGTCTTTAAAAACTACAGCAGGAGTATTAGAAACTACATATTCATCAGCACCAGGGCGTTTAATTCCATCAATTAGGTTGATTTTTCCTTTTATTCCAAACGAAAAAATTGCTTGCCCATCTATCGCATTGAGAGCATACAAAAATGCACCATAAGCGAAGAAAATTCGAGATTCTTTACCATCAGTCCAATAAGTTACACCCCTACTTGTCATACTAAAAGTATTATCTTTCAGATTGGTTTTCCAAAGCTCACGCCCTGTTGCAGCATCAATTGCAAAGGCTTGAGAACCAGCAGAAACACCATACATTATTCCCTTGATAATAAGCGGATTACACTGTATTTGCGTGGTATTTTTCGAAGTATCGGCTCCACCTGAAGCATATTTCCAAGCTAACTTTAACTGTGAAACATTACTGTTATTTATTTCGGTAAGTTTAGAGAAATGGTTACAATCGTCACCACCATTATAAGCATTCCAATCACTATTTGCAGAGTTTTCTGTACTTGAAACAAGTAAAACACTTATAAGAATAGACAAAGAAAATCTTATAAAACTTGAACTCAATTGATGATTTATAAAATATAAGTTTCTAATAAAATTTAGCATTTTTCAATAAGTATTTGTTTCAAATTTCTTGATTTTACATACTCTTTCAACCAAAATTTTAGGTCAATTACACAAATCTATAATTAGAGTTTCATTATTTCAAGAACATATTGTAATTTTTCACTTACCTTATTTAAAGTCTCATTAAAAGTAAAAACTATTTAAAAATACAAATTAAATAAGAAGAGCTTGTCATAAAATATGAATTTTATAAACACTTGACTACCAAGTACTTATATTTTATTATAATGACTGAATTCTTATCTTCATTTCTTAAATAAAATAGATAGTATAATTTTTATTGATTATTGGTTAAACTCATTCGCAGGAGAATTTATAAACGCAAAAAAGCAACCCTTTTGAGGTTGCTTTTTGTCAATAAAATTCTGGCATCTACCTACTCTCCCGAGTATGAACTCAGTACCATCGGCGGTGCGG
>NZ_JAYWCU010000226.1:0-59485 GCF_043780375.1 Emticicia sp.
AAAACTAACAATAATTGGCGGCGGAATGACAGGGCTTGCTGCGGCATATATTGCAGCCAAGCAAGGCGTAAAAGTTACTGTCGTAGAAGGAAGCGATAAATTTGGTGGACTACTCAATACTTTCGAGATTGGTGGAAATCAACTGGAACATTATTACCATCACTTTTTTACCCAAGATGCCGAACTCCGTTGGTTGCTCGAAGATTTAAAAATTTCGGACAAGGCTTTCTACAAAAAAACCACGATGGGGGTTTTCAGAAATGGCAAAATCTATGATTTCAATACTCCCATTGATTTATTAAAGTTTAAACCTGTGGGCATAATTGGAAAAATTCGCTTTGGCTTGACGAGTATTTTTCTTGGAAAATTTGCCAATTGGACAAAAAATGAAGGAATTCCAACTTTAGATTGGTTTTATCGTTGGGCAGGAAAAGATATAACAGATGCTCTTTGGAAACCAATGCTCAACATCAAATTTGGACCTTATGCCAACAAAGTTCCGTTGGCATGGATGATTGGTCGGATGGCTCAACGCCTCAATTCTCGTAAAGGGGGCGACGAGCGTCTCGGCTACATCAGTGGTAGTTGGAAAACTCTGATGGATGTATTAATGAAGCATTTGCAAGAAATGGGAGTGGAGCTAATAAAAAATGAGCCACTCGAAGAATTTAAGATAACTAATGGCACAGTAGAAGGAATTATCACTAAAAACATGACAATTGATGGTGGTAAATTTCTTTTAACAATTCCATCACTTTATTTCGATAAAATCAAAAATTGCCCATTGGATGCCAACGGTGTTGAATATTTCGGTGCAGTTTGTACGATTTTGGAATTGAAAAAATCATTTAGTCATATCTATTGGATGAATGTTGCTGACGAAGGCTATCCATTTGGTGGCGTGATTGAGCATACCAACTTTATTCCCAAAGAAGAGTATAATGGCTCGCATATTGTTTATCTCTCACGTTATTTTGCCATGAGTGAGGCTTTGGCAACAATGACCGAAGATGAAATAAAAGCAGTGATGATTCCACCGTTGAAGAAAATAAACCCTGAGTTTTCGGAAGATTGGATTAAAAATGTTTATGTTTTCAAAACAAATACAGCCGCTACGGTTTGTGATTTGAATTTTTCGGAGAAAGTAACCCCTTGTAAAACATCTACTGAAAATCTCTATTTGGCAAATATGGTTCATATTTACCCCGATGAACGTAGCACCAATAACTCAATCAGAGTTGCTGCAGAGGCATGCAAAACAATGGGCATTAATGCCGATTTTGTGCCTTACGGAGCATCACTTTCAGCAAAAATTGGATTTTGAAACTATTTTGAAAAATAGTTGAATAGTTTTTCAACCGTAAAACTTTTTATATACTAACGGCGTTTATACATCATACACATAAATTCAGCAAAAGTCTTGTTCTTACAAAGAGCAAGACTTTTTTGCTTTCTTGCCCCTCTCAAATTTCTTTTTCATTCCTTTTTCTGCTTCAAAAAGCATATCTTTGCAATTAATAAGATAATATTACTCACAAAATGAGAATTGTTACAGTCAAGCACATCTATTGACTATCAACTATTGACCATCGACTACTTAGCAAAAAAATGATTTCGATTGTTATCCCGATTTATAACGAAGAAGAAAACCTCCATAATCTTTATACTCGTCTTACAAATGCAGCTCCTTCATGGAAAGAAGATTATGAAATCGTTTTGATAGATGATGGTTCTCGCGATAGTTCATTGACGATGATGCGAGTAATGGCTGAAAAAGATACTCACGTAAGAGTCGTTAAACTTTCGAGAAACTTTGGGCATCAACCAGCCATTTCTGCGGGAATTCAAGAAGCAAAAGGCGATGCAATTATTATCATGGATGGCGATTTGCAAGACCCGCCCGAAGAACTGTATCGTTTTTTGGAAAAATGGCGTGAAGGTTATGAAGTAGTTTATGCCGTCAGAACCAAGCGAAAAGAGGGTTTCTTCAAGAAATTAGCCTATTCGAGTTTTTATAGACTTATGGCCGCTATTTCGGACATAGACATTCCACTCGATTCGGGCGATTTTTGTGTGATGGATAGAAAGGTTATCAATGTATTGGTGCATGATATGCCCGAGCAAATTCGGTTCATTCGTGGAATGCGTGCTTATGCAGGATTTAAGCAAATTGGTGTAACTTATGAGCGTGCCGAACGTGCCGCAGGCGAAGTAAAGTTTACTTTCAAAAAATTAGTGCAATTGGCTCTTGATGGCTTGTTTGGGTTTTCGAGCTTTCCATTGAGACTTTCTACATATTTAGGTATAACGATTGCCATTCCTTCGTTGATTGTCGGTATTTTCTTTTTAGTTCATCGCTTATTTGGCTTCAAAGTTTTTGGGCATACGCCCGAAGAAACCCCAGGTTTGGCTTCATTGGCAGTCGGAATGTTTTTTTTAGGAGGTGTAATGCTGACAATGCTCGGCATTATTGGCGAATACATCAGCCGTATTTATATCGAAGTAAAAAAGAGACCATTCTTCGTGATTGATGAAATTATTGAGAAAAAACCTTCAACTCCGCTCAAATAGCAAAAAATAAGAAATCAAAGCGAGGTTTTTCTGTACTTTAACTTGAAGAATAAAATCACCAGCGACAATATCAAAGTGATAGCATTAGCGGCAATCACAGGAAAAGCCTGAACTTTGATTCCGTAAACTAACCACATAATTACGCCCGCCGTAAAAATCAAGAACATCGACAATGAGACATCTTTGACTGACTTGGTTTTATAAATTTGTAAAACCTGCGGCACAAATGCTAAAGTTGTCAGAATGCCCGCTATGTAACCTAAAGTTTCCATACTATTTTAATTTGGTTCTGCTAAAATAATGGAAAAATCATATCAATTGGTTCATTTTACTTAATAATCACAGATAAAACTTTAAATAGTACAAAAATTAACTAATCCTACTCCAATTAGTTTCATTACTCCGCAAAGCATTTACATGAAGTCTAATTGGTTGATTATCAGTAGATTCCAAGTTTGGGTCATTGTCTAAAATCTCCATTACGGCCTCACGTGCGTATTTCAAAATCTCGCCATCTTTGGCTAAATCTGCTACTTTTAGGTCTAACATTCCGCTTTGTTGTGTTCCTGCCATGTCGCCTGGTCCACGGAGCGACAAATCAACTTCCGAAATCTCGAAACCGTTGTTTGTTCTTACCATTGTGTCTATTCTGAGGCGAGTATCTTTACCTAATTTATGGTCGGTCATCAAAATACAATACGATTGTTCCGCTCCACGTCCCACACGCCCTCGCAACTGATGCAATTGCGAAAGACCAAAACGATTGGCACTTTCAATCAACATCACCGATGCATTTGGCACGTCAACGCCTACTTCAATAACAGTCGTGGCAACTAAAATCTGCGTTTCCTTATTTTTGAAACGCTGCATTTCGTAGTCTTTTTCTTTCCAACCCATTTTTCCATGTACAATACTCAAGGGATATTCTGGAAACGCCCTTGAAATACTTTCATAACCATCCATTAGGTTTTTAAAAGACAAAGTTTCCGATTCTTCAATCAAAGGATAAACAATATAAACTTGCCGTCCTTTTTGTATTTCGCTTCGTAGAAACTCAAAAACTCTCAGGCGGTCGGCATCATACTTGTGTAGCGTTTTGATGGGTTTTCTGCCCGCAGGAAGTTCATCAATGACAGAAATGTCCAAATCGCCATAAAGCGTCATTGCTAAAGTTCTGGGAATTGGTGTGGCTGTCATAACCAAAATATGCGGTCTGAAATTTTGGTTTTTCTCCCATAATTTTGCTCGTTGAGCAACGCCAAAACGGTGTTGCTCGTCAATGACGCACAAACCTAAGTTCTTAAACTGTACATGGTCTTCAATCAAAGCGTGCGTACCAACAATGATATTGATGCTGCCATCAAGCAAACCCGCATCAATAATTCGGCGTTGTTTTTTGCCAACCGAACCTGTCAATTCAACAATTTTAATACCAATCAAATCGCCAAACTTTTTCAGACCAGTATAATGTTGGTCAGAAAGAATTTCGGTTGGAGCCATCAAACAAGCTTGGGCATCATTGTCTATTGCCAAAAGCATCGTGATAAAAGCAACAATTGTTTTTCCACTCCCCACATCACCTTGCAACAAGCGATTCATTTGTTTACCCGAACGCATGTCGTGGAAAATCTCACGAATCACTTTCTTCTGGGCATTGGTCAAATCAAACGGTAAATGTTTTTGGTAAAATTCTGTCAGTAATTGTGTTTTGTCGAAAACTTGTCCTGCATAATCATGCTTCCTGATGAGTTTTTGTTTAATTAAGCGAAACTGATTATAGAATAATTCTTCAAATTTTAACCTTCTGGTAGCCTGCCGAAGTGCTTCTTGATTAATAGGAAGATGAATATGATAAATGGCTTCTTGCTTAGAAATCAAGCGGAACTTCTGCACCAAAGGAGGAGGTAGGGTTTCGTGGATATTCGCAACTGCCGACTCAAGTAAAGTTCGCATCCAACGGCTAATTTGCTTACTATCAATGTATTTCTTACGAAGTTTTTCGGTCAAAGGATATACGGGCTGAAAATGTCCACCACGCTCATTTTCGGGCGTGAGAATATCCATGTCGGGGTGCATGATTTGCCATTTATTGCCAAACGAACTTGGTTTTCCATAAACCACGTAGTCGCCCTGTAGCCTAAGGTTTTTCTCCATCCATGTAATTCCCTGAAACCAAGTTAATTCCATGATGCCTGTGCCATCAGTAAATTGTCCAACCAGTCGGGCCTTTGTTCCTTCACCTATTTTTTCCCAAGAGCGTAACCGACCTTTAATTTGGGCAGCAGTCAATCCTTCGTTTAGCTCGCTAATTAGGTGAAATTGCGTGCGGTCTTCGTGGCGAAAAGGATAATATTCTATTAAGTCACCAAAAGTAAAGATGCTCAATTCTTTGTTGAGAATCTCAGCCTTTGACGGCCCCACACCTTTCAAAAATTCGATTTTGGTGTCAAAAAAAGATGTTCTACGTTCGCTCATGTTACTGATTTAGTGGATTTGGTAAATTTGAGCAATTTTTTTTTGAAAGTCAAAGAAAAACTGCTACATTTGCAGTCCTAATGGGAAATGGAGATTGTAGCTCAGCCGGTTAGAGCATCGGTTTGTGGTACCGAGGGTCGTGGGTTCGAACCCCATCATTCTCCCAAAAACGGCTAAAAACCTTGTCAGTAATGACAAGGTTTTTTTGTTTTATCATATTTTCACTATATTTCGCTCAACATAAAATTTTTATAAAAATGGGTAAGATTCTATTTTTTCTACTATTTACTTCTCAATTGTTCGCACAAACACTCAAAGAAAAACTAATAGGAGAATGGGTAAAAGACGAAATTCGCCTAAAAGATGGTAGTCCTATTTTATTGGAGGAGGTGAAAAATATGCAACTGCGTTATGTTTTTTCTGAAAAGGGGAAATTTCTAATAACCATTGATGGTAAATCGGGAATAAGTTCATACCAAATCATAGGTGATACTATTCAGATTGGAAAATCAACTCTTTTAAAAGTATTAGAAATAAGTGAAGTAAAATTAGTAGTTCAAGAATTACACAAAGATCCCATCGCCGAACCATCAAAGGTTAAAATCTCGTTGATTCCCGCTCGAATACATAATTTAGGCTATTTTCCAGAAAAATATCGTACTAAAGGGCAGGACACGATTTATATTTCTAAGCGAAACTATCTCGAACCAATCTTTTTAGATAATGAAAAATCAGCGGCACAATTTATTTCCGATAATTTCTATTTTCCAGCTTTCAAAGTGGGAGATTTTTATTCACGTTTCATTATAACAAAATTGGGAGAAATAAAAGGTATTGAGATTTTGAGTAGTACGGACGAAAAGTATAATAATAAGCTCATAGAAGCCATCAAAACAAGCAAAGATAAATGGTTACCAGCCACATTGGAGGGAAAACCCGTAAACACAGAAATAAAAATGGGTTTTGATATGGGTTGGTCTGAAAAAATGGCGGCAAAAAATAAAGTAGAAGCTCCAAAAGATACAATTGACCCAACTGCATCAAATTATCATTTAATGCGAGCAAATATTAATGTAGAACAGAAGATGTATCCATTAGCAATAAAAAACCTTACATTAAGCCTCAAAGCCGACCCACGAAATATTGATGCTTATTATGCCAGAGCAGCAGTCTATGCTCTCACGAAAGACACGCAGAAAATGTGTATCGATTTGCTTCAACTAAAACATTTGGAACAAGCCAAAGGAACGGAGCTTTGGAGAAAGTTTTGCGATTCGAAGAAATGATATTTACCAAAAAAGTCCTCACCATTGATGAGGACTTTTTGTTATTTAATTTTTTGAAACTATCAACGGTGGTCTGTCGTCAAGCAACTATCTACTCGACTAAAACAGCCTTTCCTGCAATCACATCATCTTCTACGTGCTTGTATTTTACATCACGCTTCACCGTTCCATCTTTGTATTGTACGCTTACACGTTGGTTTCGGTCTGCAATTTTTATATTGCGTAAAGGTGATAACCTTGCTACTGAATCGCTACTTCCCCCTTCTTCATTTGTTTTGTTGGTTTGAAGCTTTGGCGTTTCGGCTTTTATAGGAGCTAATTGTTGAAAACGCATTTCTACAACTCCTGCTTTCATCAAGAAACCTACGGTATCGGCATTTACTTTGTTCAAGAAGTTTTTAAATAACTCAACTGCTTCAAATTTATAAATCAACAAGGGGTCTTTTTGTTCGTAAGAGGCATTCTGTACCGATTGTTTCAAGTCGTCCATATCACGGAGGTGTTCTTTCCATTCTTGGTCAATCACACTCAACGAAATATGCTTTTCAATTTCTTTTATCAAATCACGCCCATCGCTATCAACCGCACCTTTTAGATTACAATACAAGCCAATATTTTGATTGCCGTCTCCAATAATTGCAATAAACGGTTCATCAACTAAAGCACGGCGATCTTTCAGGACATTCTGCAAAACAGGCACCATGTTCTTACGAATCTCGTCATTTTTTGTTTTATATGCTCTTTCAGCTTGCTGATAAAGTCTATCTATCAATTTTGGATTGCCTTTTGAGAATTCACCACGAGCAATTTCTGGTTGCATCGCTAATTTTTGTAGGCAACGCAATTCAAATTCGTCATAATTTCCTTCGGCGTTCATTATAATATCGCTACAAGTATCATACATGATATTGGCAATATCGAGCGATAAGCGGTCGCCGAAAAGAGCATTTTTACGACGTTTATAAATCGTATCACGTTGGATATTCATTACATCATCGTATTCAATTAAGCGTTTACGAGTACCAAAGTTATTTTCTTCAACTTTCTTTTGAGCTCTTTCGATAGAGTTCGTAATCATCGAATGTTGAATAACTTCTCCTTCTTCCATGCCCATTTTGTCCATTACAGAAGCAATACGGTCAGAACCAAACAAACGCATCAATTGATCTTCGAGCGAAACAAAGAATTGTGACGTTCCGGGATCTCCCTGACGACCAGCACGACCACGTAACTGGCGGTCAACTCGGCGAGAATCGTGGCGTTCTGTACCAATAATTGCTAAACCACCTGCGGTTTTACTTTCCGTAGTTAATTTAATATCAGTTCCACGACCAGCCATGTTGGTTGCGATTGTTACCGTGCCTGATTTTCCTGCTTCGGCAACAATATCTGCTTCACGTGCGTGTTGCTTGGCGTTCAAAACTTGGTGTTGAACTTTACGAAGCGTGAGCATTCTACTCAAAATTTCTGAATTTTCTACAGAAGTTGTACCCACCAATACTGGGCGACCAATGCTCACCAATTCTGTAATTTCATCGACAACAGCATTGTATTTTTCACGAACTGTTTTGTAAACTTTATCTTCTTGGTCATTTCTGACAATGTTTCTATTGGTCGGAATCGAAACAACGTCTAATTTATAGATTTTCCAAAACTCGCCTGCTTCCGTTTCGGCAGTACCTGTCATTCCAGCCAATTTGTGGTACATTCTGAAATAATTTTGGAGCGTAATAGTAGCATAGGTTTGAGTTGAATCTTCTACTTTTACGTTTTCTTTCGCTTCAACCGCTTGGTGCAAACCATCTGACCAACGGCGACCGTCCATGATACGACCCGTTTGCTCGTCCACAATCATTACTTTATTTTCCATTACTACGTATTCTACGTCTTTTTCAAACAAAGTGAAGGCTTTCAACAATTGGTTTACTGCATGAATTCGCTCGGCTTTTGTAGAATAATCACGAATTAATTCGTCTTTTTTTACAATTTTTTCTTGCTCATTCAAGTCTGTTGATTTGGCAATTGTTGCTAAATCAACCCCCAAGTCAGGCATTACAAAGAAGCTATGGTCTTCACTTTCACCTGTCAAGAAATCAATTCCTTTGTCAGTAAGTTCGATAGAGTTATTTTTTTCGTCAATCGTGAAATAAAGCGGAGCATCAGCTTCGGGCATTAATTTTTGATTTTCTGACAAATAAATAGCCTCTGTTTCTTGCAAAACCGCCTTCATTCCAAACTCCGAAAGGAATTTAATCAATGGTTTGTTTTTTGGCAAACCTCTAAACGCACGAAACAAAGCCAAACCACCATCTTTTTTATTTCCTGCGGCAATCAATTTTTTTGCTTCATTCAGATAACCATTTGTGAGGGTTTTCTGCACATCAACAATGCGTTGAATACGAGGTTTCAATGATAAAAACAATTCTTCGTCACCTGTGCGAGCCATTGGCCCACTGATAATCAATGGCGTACGGGCATCATCAACCAACACCGAATCAACCTCATCTACCATGGCGTAATGGTGTTCACGTTGCACTAACTCTTCGGGGTCGTTTACCATGTTGTCACGGAGGTAATCAAAACCAAATTCGTTGTTTGTACCATAACAAATACCAGCACGATACGCTTCACGGCGAGCCGAGGTATTAGCAGGATATTTATCAATGCACTCGCAAGTTATGCCGTTAAATTCAAAAATTGGCCCCATCCACTCAGAGTCACGGCGAGCCAAATAATCATTGACAGTTACAATATGCACACCTTTTCCTGCAAGAGCATTTAAGAAAGCAGGGAAAGTTGCAACCAAAGTTTTACCTTCACCAGTTGCCATTTCAGAAATTTTACCTTTGTGCAAGGCAGCTCCACCAATAATTTGAACATCGTAATGCACCATGTTCCACGCCATCAAGTTCCCTGCCGCCATCCATTGATTTTGCCAAATTGCTTTATCGCCTTCAATCGTGATGTGAGATTTTCTCATTGCCAACTCTCGGTCGAGGTGTGTTGCGGTAACTGTTATAGAAGGGTTTTCAGAAAAACGACGAGCTGTTTCTTTGATAACGGCAAATGCTTTTGGGAGAATTTCTAATAAAACAACCTCCAACTCTTTATTTCGGTCTAATTTGAGAGCATCAATTTGTTTGAAAGCCACTTCTTTTTCATCAACCTGCATATCAGGATTTTCGTCAATGTCTGCTTTCAAACTATCAATTTGAGTGTCGATATGCGAAAGTCTTTGAGCTATATAATCTTGTAATTCAATTGTTTTTGCCCGCAACTCATCGTGTGAAAGGTCGGCAAGTTTAACAAACTCATCATTGGTGAGCTTTACATAAGGTTGTAGTTCCTTGTTATCTTTGTCAGATTTCGACCCGAAAATCTGTGTAATTCCTTTTGTTAAAAAATTAAGCATTTTATGTGTTTTGTTCGTTAATTCTCTGTTTTTATGAATCTTTCTTTTATCAAATACCTTTCCAAAAGCAAAAAACTGACAATTTGGCAAGTTTTTAGTGGCTGATACTCAGGCATTTGTCTTTTTAAGAATACAAATTTAACCTTTTATGACAGTTTAATAACAACAAATTGCGGGAATATTACTGAAAGGTAAATAGAAGATTTGATAAGCGGTTATTATTGTAGGAAAAGTGAGGTGTTTATGGAGGCAAGTTTTTTGCAGAAACCTAAAAGCCTTTTAATGAAAAAAATTATGAACTAAGACTTAAAGCACAATAATTGCCATAATTATTAATTCATAACTTTTAAATTCTTGATTTTTTACGCCCGCATCAACTTCATCAAATCTTTGTCATTTACTTCTTTGATTTCGTCGGCTAATGTTAAGAAACGCTTGTATGTATCATCTAAAATAGGTTTTTCGAGTTTAAAGCCAAGCATTTCGAGGCGATGTCTTAACGCATGGCGACCACTTCTTGCAGTTAGAACAATCGAAGATTTTGGCACTCCCACTTCCTGCGGACTCATGATTTCGTAAGTATCGGTGTGTTTCAAGAAACCATCTTGATGAATGCCTGACGAGTGAGCAAAAGCATTTCGTCCTACAATCGCTTTGTTTGCTTGTACTTGCATACGCATGGTTTGAGAAACCAAATTACTCATCGGAAACAACATCGTACTGTCAATATCAGTATGGTAGCCAAGCGATTTATGAACTTTCAAAATCATGGCAACTTCTTCCAACGAAGTATTTCCTGCACGCTCGCCAATGCCATTGATTGTAACTTCCACCTGCCTTGCCCCCGCCTGAATTCCTGCAATAGTATTGGCAGTTGCCATTCCTAAGTCATTATGATTGTGCATCGAAATGATTGCTTTATCAATATTCGGTACGTTATTCATTAAGTAAGAAATTCGGTCAAACATTTCATTTGGCAACACGTACCCAGTGGTATCAGGTAAATTTACAACCGTTGCTCCAGCTTTTATGACTTGTTCGGTCAATCTTGCAAGAAACTCTAAATCTGCACGACCAGAATCTTCAGCATAAAACTCCACATCATCAACAAATTTTCGGGCGTGCTTTACAGCATCAATCGCTTGCTCAATAATTGCTTCTCGGTTACTATTAAATTTATATTTGATGTGAATATCAGAAGCCCCAATGCCTGTGTGAATACGTGGGCGTTTGGCAAATTTGAGGGCTTCACCGGCACATTCAATATCACCTTTTACGGCACGGGATAAGGCACAAACGGTTGTTTCAGTAACAGCTTTTGAAACTTCTACAACCGAACGAAAATCGCCGGGACTCGAAATTGGAAATCCAGCCTCAATAACATCAACACCGAGTTTTTCGAGTTCTCTGGCAATCATTACTTTCTCATCGGTCGTTAATTGACAACCTGGAACTTGCTCGCCATCTCGTAAGGTGGTATCGAAAACATAAATTTTCTGACTCATTTTGAATGAGATTTATATTAATTAAGTGAGTATTTATATCGTTTTCACCAAAAAGCCCTTTCTTACGCTGCAAGAAAGGGCTTTTGTATATACAAAGTCTCCATTTCTCACACCAAAGGGCTGAGTTGCAGGAGTAGTGAAATTGCGATTGACGAATGTTTCAATGGTTTTGTTTTTTATCAAGAGTACAAATTTAGTAGAATATTTTTTTTAGGCAAAAACTTCTTAATATTTTTTTTGGTATCATATTTATTGTAGTATTATTGAGATTTAGGAAAAACGAGCGATTTTCTTGTCTTAAAGCATTATCTATCAGTTCTTTAGATCTAAAAATAGTATAGTTTAATGATTGTTTTTTAAATTATCAAAATACTTTATTCTGCAATTCTCATAAAAAGTTAGTATTTTTGTGTGATTCCTAAGCCGAAGAAAAATTTTATTTTAGTTATGCAAAGAAAAACAAAAATTGTAGCAACACTCGGGCCTGCATCCGAAAGCGAAGAAATGATATTGGCATTGGCAAAAGCTGGTGTAAATGTTTTCAGATTAAATTTTTCGCACGGTACACACGAAGACCACCAAATTAGAATTAACCGAATTCGTAAAATCAACGAAGAGCATGGTTATCAATGTGCCATTTTGCAAGATTTACAAGGTCCAAAAATCAGAATAGGTTTGATGGAAACAGGTAATGATGGCGTTGAAATTTTTGCGGGGAATATTTTAAGATTTGCCAGTGATGATATAATCGGAAATGCCGACAGAGTAAGCACACCGTACAAAGGAATGTATAATGATGTGCAAGTAGGCGAACGAATTTTGATGGATGATGGAAAATTGGAGGTAAAAGTAATAGGTAAAGATGGTACTGATGTAATCACAGAAGTGGTTTATGGTGGACTTTTGAAGCAAAAGAAAGGTGTAAATTTACCAAATACCAATATTTCTCAACCGTCTGTAACAGATAAAGACTGGGAAGATTTGAAATTTGGCTTGGCAAATGACGTAGATTGGGTAGCATTATCGTTTGTGCGTACTGCCGAAGAAATTCAGGCTATTCAACAATATATTAAAGACCAAGGTAAGTTTGCCAAAGTAATAGCCAAAGTAGAAAAGCCAGAGGCAATTACAAATATGGAGGCCATTGTAAACGCCAGTGATGCAATTATGGTTGCTCGTGGCGATTTGGGCGTAGAGCTTCCTTCAGAAGATGTACCGATGATTCAGAAGCGTTTGGTAGAAATGTCTAATTTAGCAGGAAAACCTGTTATTGTAGCAACCCAAATGCTTGAAAGTATGATTGATAGCCCTCGTCCGACTCGTGCGGAAGTTGGTGATGTTGCCAATGCAGTACTTGATGGTGCTGATGCCGTAATGTTGAGTGCAGAAAGTGCTTCGGGAAAATATCCGATTTTGGCAGTTGAAACAATGGTTAATACGATTGTAAAAGTTGAAGAATTGGCCGATGAGAAAAAACTGTACTTCCGCCATCATACTCGTGTAACTGAAGATAGTTATCAATCGAAAGAGAAAGAAAATGATAATGTTGTGATGACAGCTTGTCGTTTGGCTCGTGACCTGAAAGTAAAAGCAATTATCGGTTTTACAACTTCGGGCTATACTGCCGTCAGATTGTCTCATCACCGACCAAAGGCGGGTTTATTTATTTTTACGGGAAATAAGCAATTAGCCACTCAATTAAGTCTATATTCGGGCGTGCAGGTATTTGTTATTGATCAAATAAAAGGCAAAAATGTTGAGGAAGTTGTTGATACAGTTAAAGACTTTTTAGTAGAAAAAGGCGAATTAACCAAAGGAGATTTGTTTATCAATACTTTAAGTTTACCATTACAGAATAACAATAGAACCAATACTGTTAAGTTGAGTAAGGTGTAAACTCCAGCCGACTGCCCTAAATGGGGGGTGAAAAATCAAGCGATATTTACAAAAAAGTCTTTTTCTTATAAGAAAAAGACTTTTTTTGTCTTCACCCGCCATTATGGCTTTGATGTGTTTTTTCGTACCAAAAGCATTATTGGTAGTCCATGATGAAAAATTGGTTTTTCATCATGGTCATTTATTTGCTTTAATTCAAAAACAGTAATTGTATCATTTTTTGAGCGAAAGCCATATTGGTCGGATTTCTCTTTGTTTCCAAAGAAAACCACATCGCCATCTTCATTATCGGCACAATCGCCATTGACACAAACAGTATAATTCTGGTATTTTTCCCAGCCTTTTATTTTTCCAAATTTACTAAAAACAGTGCTTTTTTGCGTAGAAAGGTGTTCAAATATCTCCCAATTACCTTCAAAAGTAGCCTTATTTACCGCAGCAGGAAATGCAACTTTGGGGGTATAACTTTTATCAATCAAATTACTATCTGCACGAACGAATCGAAAAACTCTATTTAAAGTTTTATCGATAAAAAAGAGTGTTTTATCAATTGAGGAATAAACAATTTCGGTTTCGGCATCCTGGTTGAGCTTCAAGCGAAGAGTATCGCCAGTGCGTTTAATTGGTAAATTTGAAAACTCAACTTGACCATTAAATACAAATAGAGAATCTCCATTTTTTTTGTCGAAAACTAATTCTGTGGCATAAAAAGGTAGGTTGTCGGCAACTTGTTTTGGAGAATGATTGTTTTGCAAAGCATCTAAATATTCTTTGTTTAACCAATGTCCGTCGAGGTTTGTTGGTGTGGTTTCTATTAAATTAGAATTACATGCATTTAATAAAATACTCGAGATAATGATTAGTAAATACGTTTTTTTCATTGAAAAAGGAATAAATGAACTGCAAAGTTAAACATCATATAACGATTTATGACTAAATTTTTAGACCTTTGTCGCAAGCGTACAATTTATACAATTATTCGATAATCTTACAAATGCCTATTTTTTCAAAAGTTTACGAAGACGAGATCAAGAAAACCTTTTCGCTTGCTTACCCGATTGTGGTGGCACAATTAGGTGTTATTTTGATGGGAGTTACTGATAATATTATGGTGGGGCGTTATATTGGCAAAATAGGTCTTGGTGCTGCGGGTATTGCCAATTCTATTGCTTTTCTGATTGCTTCTATTGGTATAGGTGGGCTTTCAGTGGTTGCCCCGTTGATTTCTAAGGCAAAAGCTGAGCGAAATATTTCTGAAATTAACCGCCTTTTTCGGTCAGGAATTAAGGTGTCGTTGTTGTTTGGACTAATTTTAGGTTTAATAGGTTTTATTTGCATTTATTTCTTTGATATTTTTCAACAATCGCCCGAAATCAATCATCAAGCACCAACTTTCATGGCAATTATTATTATCTCGAATGTCTTTATGTTTGTTTTTGTTGCTGCCAAACAACTTTCCGACGGACTTTCTCGCACTTATGTTGCCATGATGATAACAGTAATTGGTTTGGTCATAAACTTAATATTTAATGTTTTATTGATAAATGGCTACGCAGGTTTTCCAAAATTAGGTTTAAATGGCTCGGCAACATCAACACTTATTACTCGAATTCTAATGTTGTTTGCTATGTTGGTTTATCTTTTCAAAAATTCAGCATTTAAAAGGTATCTTCAAAGTAAATATAACTCTTTGAAAACCTCTGATTTGGTTATAATGATATTTAAAATTGGAGTACCAAGTGGACTCCAGTTTTTCTTTGAAATTGCAGCATTTTCATTAGCTGTAATAATGATGGGGTGGTTTGGAGAAAACCAATTGGCAGCTCACCAAATAGCAATTAATGTGGCGGCAACTACTTACATGATGGCGGCGGGTTTGGGTGTTGCAGGTGGAATACGAGTCGGAGAGGGGCGAGGCTTAAAAAGCACGCACAAAATCAGAATCTCAGCAAATGTTGCTTTTCTGTTGGTCATTGCATTTATGACTGCTATGATGTTGATTATTTTTATTTTAAATCGTTTTATTGTGGAATTATACATTTCTGACGTTGAAGTAATAAAAATTGCCGTAAAACTCATGTTGATTGCTGCCGTTTTTCAACTGTCAGATGGTATTCAAGTTGTTTCGCTGGGCGTTTTGCGTGGAATTTCGGATATAAATATTCCAACTTGGATAACAATGTTTGCTTATTGGGGTGTAGCTTTACCATTGGGCTATTTTCTTGGATTTACCTTGAAATTAGATGCAATTGGGATTTGGATTGGTCTTTTGGCAGGGCTCACCATTTCAGCTATTTTATTAACCTTTCGTTTTTATCATTTGATTAAGATAATGAAAAAGGTTGACTACATTCATTCATAGTTTTTATTTCGCATAAACTCGTTGTATAATAAAAAATCACACATTGTTCCATGCTCCGTTCACACTACAATATTGATGCCTTAGAAGCTGGTCTTGACGAAGCAGGTCGTGGTTGTTTGGCTGGACCCGTGGTAGCGGCGGCAGTCATTTTGCCGAAAGACTATACCCATCATTTACTTAATGATTCTAAACAATTGAGTAAAATTCAGAGAAATATTTTAAGAATAGAAATTAAACGAGATGCATTGGCGTATGCCGTTGCGGAGGCATCACACGAAGAAATTGATAAAATAAATATTCTAAAAGCAAGTTTTTTGGCAATGCACCGAGCTATTGATAAACTCGTATTTCGACCAGAGCATTTGCTCATTGACGGCAATCGTTTTACACCATATCCTCTAATTTCGCATACATGTATTATAAAAGGTGATGCAAAGTTTTTATCTATTGCGGCAGCATCTATTCTTGCCAAAACCTATCGAGATGATTTGATGGAAAAATTGGCTGAAGATTTTCCACACTATAAATGGCAGCAAAACGCTGGTTATCCAACGCAATTCCATAAAAAAGCGATAAAAGAGCATGGTTTTACGCCCTTTCATCGCCTTACTTTTAAAAGTGATTAAATTAAAATTTCAATCCTTTCAAATAAACCGCATCGCTAGCCATACTTTCAATTGGTCCGATAGGATATTGTTCTTGCTCCACCAAAAAGTATTTAATTCCGCTATCTTTGGCTGCTCTGAGTAGTATTTTATAGTCAATTATTCCAACAGCAAGGTCGGTTTGCTTTGGTTTTGGGTCTTTTGTTTCGAGCTGTTTAATATGGCAAAGTTCGTAACGATTGCCATATTGTTTCAAATGCTCAATACTATTTTCGCCAGCTGCTTCGCTCCAACACATATCCAACTCGAAGCAAACCAACGAAGGGTCAGTGTTTTCGAGTAAAATCTTCTGTCCTTTTACACCATTGGCATTTTGAAAAGAATAAGAATGATTGTGATATCCATATTTTAAACCATGTTTTTTACAAATTTCTCCATTTTTAGTAAACGCCTCAGCTTTTTGTTTCCAAGCATCTGCCGAAGGCTGCATTCCAATTGCAGGGCATATTACATAACTCAAACCCGCTTCAGCACATTTGGCTATCATTGCTTCGTTGGTATCGCCCAGCCCGAGATGTGTGCTTACCATTTTTACGCCAATATCGCTCAAATAGCTCTTCGATTCTTTTGGTGTCATTCCCCAAAGAGGGTCTTTAGAGTAGCTTTCAAAATATTTATAACCCATATCTGCCAATTGCTTCATATACTCTTTCGGGTTTTTTGGAAGTACATCACGAATGCTGTATAACTGACAGCCAAATTTTTTGAGTGTACCTTTGGCTTCCAAATCGGTAGTGATAAATGCCAAAGCCGCCAACGATGCCGATTGTTGTAGAAATGTTCTTCTGTTGATTATCATGGTTTTTTATAAGGTTAAAAAATAAAGATATAGCAAGTTAGTGAAATCAAAGTTTAAAAATAAATAGAATAATAAAAAAGGCGGACTTTTAAAAAAGAACATACTTATGTGCTTGATTATCAATTATTTATTTTGGTTTGTTTCCAACAGAAAAAGAGTAGCAACTGCCATTTTTGGCGATTACTACTCTTTTTTGTAAAACAATTTTCAATATTTTACCTTACGAAATCCAGCTAAACTGATATTCCAATGTAGGAATTTTAGTTCTTTCAGCAACTCGTTTTAAGCGATTTGGTAAAGCCATCAAATAATCTCTTGCTTTTTCTCCAGCATCATTTAAGTTCTGAACGCCATCAATTTTCCAATCTTTCAATAACGATTCCATGATTTCGATGTAGTCGTTGGTAGTATAAACGCCCAAACGCTGAGCTGCATCAGAAAAATGAGAAAATGTTTGTCCCATTTTCACGCCAGATTCACGCAAGAAGTGTGCAGGCATAACGATTTTTTTCCTCATCATATCTTCAAATGCGATCATCATTTCCGAAGGGTCAATTTCAAGAATATGGCTTACAAATGTTTTATAGGCTCGTGCATGACGCATTTCATCGGCTGCAATTACACCACAAATTTTTGCCAAAGGCACATTTCCAAATTCTTTCGATAATTTTGCAGTATTTCGGTGCGAAACATTAGTTGCCAACTCCTGAAAAGACGTATAGATAAAGTTACGATAAGGATCTCGCCCGGTACCGATATCAAAACCATCGGCAATGAGGTACTGTGTCGATACTTCCATTTGTCGCATGTTTACACGCCCAGACAAATACAAAAATTTATTGAGTAAATCGCCATGACGATTCTCTTCGGCAGTCCATCCTCTCACCCATTTTGCCCAGCCGTTTGGTTCATTAACTTGGTCAACGCCTATTACCTCAATCAGCCACGACTCATAAGTTGGAAGAGCTTCCTCGGTAATTGTATCGCCAATCAACACAGCAATATAATCATAAGGGAGTTCTTTGGCTGTTTGTTGAAGTTCACGAACCTCATTTAAAAAATTGTCATTGGTTGAATCTGGCAAGAAGTCAGATGGTTGCCAGTTAGTTTCGATAGGTCTTAAAAATTCATCAACGAAAGTGTCAATTTTTTCGCCAACAAACTTCATCACCTCTAATCTCAAATTGGATAATTCCATGATGGTATTTTTTAATGATTATTTGTTTCAAAATACATCGCAAGATAATTCTTATTTAGGTAAAAAAAGTAGAATTATAGATTTTTTATGACAATTGAGTAGTTTTTAACTATTTTTGCATAAAAAATAATACCTTGTGAAAAAGATTCTTGACTATATTCTTAGTAGCGTATATTTAGTCTATTTTGGACTATTATTAGTTGTATTTCATGTGATACAAGTTATAGCATTTACCATTTTTGGTGAAAAAGCTCAACAAAAGGTCGTTTTTTCCCTTAATTTTATGATTACTTATGGTTGGTATCTTACTGGTACAACAATAAATTTTCGACAAATGTTTGCTCTTCCAACAAATCGGCCAATAATATTTATTTCCAATCATCAGAGTACCTTCGACATTCCCGCAATTTATTGGTTTTTACGTAAGTATCATCCAATTTTTGTTTCTAAAAAGGAATTAGCTAATGGGGTTCCGAGCATTTCATATAATTTACGTAAAAGTCATGCGGCACTTATTGACCGAAAAGATGGTAAACAAGCGGTTGGAGAAATATTAAAATTGAGTAAATATATTCAAGACAATAATTGTTCGGCTGTCATTTTTCCTGAAGGTACACGCTCTCGTTCGGGTATAATGAAGCCATTTGTTGCAGGAGGAATTGCGGCACTAATCAAAAAAGCACCTGATGCACTTATTGTTCCGATAGCTATTCAAGGAAATAATTTATTCGATCCAAACAAAGGGCTTTTTCCTTTGGTTTCTTTCTCAACACTTTCTTGGACTGTGCTTGAAGGAATTGAGCCCAAAGGCAAAAATGCTGACGAAATTGCTCAATTGGCACAAGCGGCAATTCAAAAGATTTTAGGGTAGGTAGGTAAAACCTGCAAGGTTTTGAACGATGCGACGAATCGCAAACCTTGCAGGTTTAAACGAGTATATTAAACTTCCGCCGTTTCTATTTCAGGCGGAGCAATTTTCTTAATTAAACCTTGTAAAACTTTTCCTGGCCCACATTCTACAAATTTTGTTGCACCATCTGCAACCATGTTTTGCACCGATTGTGTCCAACGAACTGGAGCAGTTAATTGAGCTATTAAATTAGCTTTGATGCTTTCCACATCGCTCGAAGGTTGAGCATTTACATTTTGGTAAATCGGGCAAATTGGTGTTGAAAATTTTGTATTGGCAATGGCTTGTGCCAACTCTTCACGAGCAGGTTCCATCAAAGGGGAGTGAAATGCACCGCCCACTGGTAAAATCAATGCTCTTTTTGCTCCTGCGGCTTTCAATTGCTCACAAGCTTCAGTTACAGCCTCAATGCTTCCAGAAATTACTAATTGACCGGGGCAATTATAGTTTGCAGCAACCACAACGCCATCAATAGCAGCACAAATATCTTCTACAACTTTATCTTCAAGATTCAAAATCGCAGCCATTGTCGAAGGGTTTATTTCACAGGCACGTTGCATGGCATCGGCACGTTGAGAAACCAGTTTTAGGCCATCTTCAAAAGATAATGCACCAGCAGTAACTAAAGCGGAGAATTCTCCCAAAGAATGCCCTGCAACCATATCGGGTTTAAAGTCTTCTATAGTAGAAGCTAAAATGACCGAATGCAGAAAAATAGCTGGTTGTGTAACATTGGTTTGTTTGAGTGCCTCGTCAGTACCTTCAAACATTATTTTTGTAATCTCGAAACCCAAAATCTCATTGGCTTTATCGAACATTTGGCGAGCTGAATCTGAACTATCGTAAAGATTTTTGCCCATTCCACTAAATTGAGCCCCTTGTCCAGGGAAAACGTAAGCTATCATATTTATTTATTAGTATACAATTATCAGTTTTTCTACGATAATCAGCTTGCCATTATTGGTTTTTTTGGTAATGTGCTTGTTTACATTTAAAGTTTAACCTTACGATTTGGTTTAAATTCAAACAAATTGCTATTAAATCCCTTTATATGATAGGGAAAAAACTGGTATGTACTTTTTACTCTAAAATCTGAAACCTTATTATCAATTTCAATTTTATATATCAAAAAATCTTTTTTTGTAATCCAAATATCAACAGAACCCTCAGCCAAATATTTCCCAGTAATTCTAAAACAAACATTACCATTAACATCTTCTACTCCAACTAACGTTGGTCTTGATATAGATTGAAATATGTTGTTTCCAAGTATATTTTCATGATTGTTGTTTGAATAGTCAATTATTGATTTTGAACAGTCATTCAAAATTTGCTTTATTTCATCTGCATACTTTTCCGAATATCTATTTTTTCGGAAATAATCATTGCCATTGAATATCGCTGTCTTATAGAAGAATAGTACCTTTCGGCATCTAATCGAGATGTAAAATCCCCAGCCTTTAACTTATAAGTAGGTTGACTAAATGTAAGATAGGTGCTTAATTCTGGAAAATTTTGGTAAATGTAAGACTTTGCTTCGTCTACCTCCTTGCGGTCGTTGCCAACAAAAACTTGGATACGATAACCAGATGAATAACGGACAGTTTTATTATGAACAGAAATAGAATCAAGTGCTATATCAACTTCATTATTTACCTGCTTTGGAAGTTTCGTCATTCCTGATGATGTTGATTTTTCTTTTATGACTTTCTTGTCGCTTATTTCTGTAGTTGGCTTGGTATCATATTGAACTCTAACCGCCGAGAGGTCTTCGTCATAATCGCCCATTGCATTGGTAGTATTTTTTACTGGTGTAATTGACCGTTTACAAGCAAAAAAAAGAGATGTAAAACACACACAAAATATTATTTTTGAAAAAGTCTTCATCGAGGTATTAATTAGGTTTTTGGAGGTGTTTTCTACAAAACGTAATTTTATAGAGAAAACACAATCAAAATTAAAAAAATATTCTCTGTTTCCGATAAATTTAATAAAAAAGTCCTCGTTGGCTAACGAGGACTTTTTTTAGAAGATATATTTGGTTGAAAGAAAATGCGAACTATGCTCTTCAACAATCTCATTAAAAATCTTTTTGTTGGCTTCGGTATCTTTCGTTGCCACCACCGTTCTGATTGAAAAAGCACGCAAAGCATCTTCTACCGAAAGCGTTCCTTCTGCCGAATCTTTTCTGCCTGTAAATGGAAAAGTATCGGGTCCACGTTGGCATTGTGCATTGATATTCACTCGACTTACCTGATTGACTAATGGGTCTATCAAATGTGCAATTTGGTCAGGATTTGTGCCAAAAATGCTTATTTGTTGTCCGTGAGAAGAATTTATGATGTATTGAATAGGTTCTTCAACATCATCAAAAGGCACAACAGGTACCAATGGGCCAAATTGTTCTTCGTTATAAACCTTCATTTTTTCGTTGACAGGATATAAAACTGCTGGATAAAAGAATGAGTTTACTACAGTTCCACCGCCCTCATTTATCACTTCTGCCCCATTGGCTTTAGCATCTGAAATACATTCGGCTAAGTAAGTCGGCTTATTTGGTTCGGGCAATGGTGTAAGATTTACTCCTGCTTCCCACGGCATTCCAAATTTTAGTTTTTCGAGTTCTTCAGTAAATCTATTCAAGAATTTCTTGGCAATTGAGCGATGTACCCAAATAATTTTGATTGCGGTACAACGTTGTCCATTGAAAGAAAGCGAGCCAAGAATACATTCTTTCACTGCCAATTCAACATCAGCATTTTTCAAGACAATGGCTGCATTTTTGGCATCTAAACCCAAAACAGCTCTCAAGCGATTTAGTTTTGGGTGCATTTTTTTCAAGTCATTGGCAACTTTGCTTGAGCCAATAAGTGCCAATACATTTATTTTTCCGGTCTGCATCAGAGGTGGAACAACCGTTGCTCCACGACCATAAATAGTATTAACAACCCCTTTCGGAAAACATTCTTGGAAAGCCTTTAATAATGGATAATGCAAAAGAGTACCATGTTTTGGTGGCTTGAAAAGAATAGTATTTCCCATCAAAATGGCTGGAATAAGTGTACAGAAAGTTTCGTTCAATGGATAATTGAAAGGCCCCATACAAAGTACTACACCCAGTGGAGAGCGACGAATTTGTCCGATAATTCCTTGCTCAATTTTAAAGCGAGACGAATTTCGGTCAATATCTTTCAAGCAATCTATTGTATCATAAATATATTCGATTGTTCGGTCAAATTCTTTGATAGAATCGGCTAAAGACTTACCAATTTCGTACATCAATAAATTTACGATTTCGGTTTTTTTCTCCAGCATTTTCTTGACAAACAGTTCCATACAAGCAATTCGCTCACTAACACTCATGGTTGGCCATTCGCCTCGGCCATTATCGTATGCCTTTAGGGCGGCTTCCAGAGCCTCCATTGCTTCGGCAACATCAGTAATTGGATGACTACCAATAAATTTGCTGGTAAACTTATCGCCATCTTTTATATAAATTGGCGAAAAAACATCTTGTGTTGCACCTTCCCATTGACAAATTTTGCCACCTACCAAATATTCTTTTTGGTAAATTGGCTGAATCTGATAGGCTTCAGGAATTTGATTAGCTTCGGGAAAAATAGCCGTAATTTTTTCTTGTAGATTAGTCATGCTCTTTATCTTTAGAATCATTATTGTTTTGTAATAAAACAAAGACGAAATTACGGAGAGCAATATGAAAACCAAAGAGAATTTGGCTTTGTTTAGTTTTTTCAGCAGAAAACTATAAATTTTTGTTAAACAAATGCTAAAAAGCAAAATCTATTTGGAAGGATAAATATTTCTTCGGATTTTTGAATGACCAAATACGGCCACCTAAACACCTCAAATTTTGCTTTATTATACTTTACGTCCTTTTGTTACCTTTATTCTAAAGCTTTGTATTAAGCATATTTCTATTAGTGGCTTAGAAAATATTCCCAAATCAGGTGCTGTTATTTTGGCATCTACCCACTCCAATTCATTTTTTGATGCAGTTTTACTCGGTTGCACCATTGACCGTCGGGTTTGGTCATTGGCAAGAGGCGATGTTTTCAAGAAAAACTGGGCAAAAAAGATACTTTCAAGTCTTTTTATGTTGCCAGTTTATCGTCTTTCGGAAGGAAAAGAACATTTGGGCGATAATGATGATACATTTAATAGATGTATTGAACTCTTTCAAAAGGGAGAAATCGTTTTGATTTTTTCGGAAGGAATTTGTGTTAATCAAACCAAACTTTTGCCATTGAAAAAAGGAACGGCTCGTTTGGCTCAAAAAGCGTGGTATGATGGTATGGAATTGACCGTTATTCCTGTCGCAATTTCGTATGATACGATTATTGGTTTTGGGAAAAAGATAAATCTGAATATAGGAAAACCAATTGAAAAAAATGATTTTCAGACTGTAAGTGAAGATGGTTTTTTCTTGAAATTGTTTAATGATGTATTGACAGAAAAAATAAATATACTTATTGATAGAACATTCCCGAAGGTTAGTTTTCTACAAAGTCCATGGTTTTATATAAGCTCAATTATTGACTTTCCAGCCAATAAAATTGCTTGCATTATTTCAAAAAAACTGACTAAAGGTATCGTGTTTTTTGATTCTATAACTTTAGGCTTATTAATTGTACTCTTACCTTTGTATTGGGGTTTACTTGCTTGCATTGTTTGCTTTTTAAGCAATTCCTTATAGCTTTGCCATTTATACAAAAAAACATCATGGAAGAATCATTCGTCAAGCATCTCAAAAATGTGCTTTTTATCGATATCGAAACAGTGTCGCAAGTACCAGACTTTGAGCTACTTGATGAGCGTTTACAAAAGCTTTGGCTCAAAAAAGCCAGTTTTTTGCATAATGATGACGAATTACCTAATGCCGATTTTTACTTGAAAAAAGCAGCAATTTATGCCGAATTTGGCAAAATCATCTGCATTGGTATTGGTGGAATTATTTTTGATGACGAAAATAAACCTTCGCTTCGTGTAAAAATGATTAGCGGAGATAATGAAGTAGATGTTTTACAGGAATTTAAAAAAATTATAGAAAAACACAAAGCGGGAAGTAATTTGATGTTGTGTGCTCACAACGGAAAAGAATTTGATTTTGCTTATATTTGCCGCCGAATGCTGGTCAATGGTATCGGATTACCTAGGGTTTTGCAATTTGCGGGAAAAAAGCCGTGGGAAATCAATCATCTCGACACACTTGATTTGTGGAAGTTTGGCGACTATAAACATTATACAGGATTAGATTTATTGGCAGCAATTTTCAATATTCCAAGTAGTAAGACCGATATTAGTGGCGACCAAGTAAATGCTGTTTATTATATTGAAAACGACAAGGCAAAAATTGAACGCTATTGTGCCGCTGATGTAGTAGTTTTAACGCAGTTATATATGAAAATGAATAATTGTGCGTTAATAGAAGAAGAAAATATAGAAGTTAGGCTGTAAAAGCCAAAATAGGTTTTTAATAAATATTTTTTAATCAATGAAAAAAAACATCATTTTGTTATTTATTGTCACATCTTTTGCGGCATCTGCACAAATTCTGAAACCAGCAAAATGGACATTTACACCATCAAAAACCTCAGCAAAGGTTGGTGAAACAATAGACTTGGTTTTTTCTGCAAAAATTGACGATAATTGGTACATGTATTCTTCTCAATTAAAAGTAGAAGGTCCTTTGCCAACCACAGCAAATTTTACCAAAAATGATAGCTACATTATCGTTGGTAAACTTACGCCCGTAAAACCTAAAGAAAAGTATGATGAGATTTGGGGCGGAAAAGTACAGTATTTTGAACATGAAGCTAAGTTTATTCAGAAAATAAAAATCACGAAAGCTAATCCTGTAATTGAAGGGAAGATAGAATGTCAAACGTGTACAATCAAAGAAGGCAAATGTGTGCCGAATAAAGATAAATTTAAGTTTGACGTGAAAACTATTTAAAAAATGGTGAATGCTTAATTATTTATCATCAAAAATGGTCGCAAGGTTTACCTTGCGACCATTTTGTTTTTCATTATAAACAAGTGATAGTAAATGTGTTATAATTGTCAACTAATTCAAAACTTCCACCTCACAAACGCTTCCATTGCCTCATATTCTGCCAAGCCAAGTTTATTATAGAGTTGAGCCGTACCACGATTACGCTCTTCGGCACGTTGCCAAAACTCACGAGCATCAGTCCCTTGAAACACCACACCATCTTTTTGTGATTGATGTTTGAAAATACCCATTCTTTTCTGCAAAACTTGGTCGGGCGACATCGGAACTGCCATTTCGATTTCATGAATATCCCACTCTGCCCAAGCACCTCGATAGAGCCAAATCCAACAATCTTTCATAAAGTTTTTGTGTTTTAGGCGTTCGACCGCAGCAAAAATAGCATCCAAACAAACCTTATGCGTACCATGAGGGTCGGCCAAATCACCTGCGGCATAAACTTGATGAGGTTTGATAGATTCAATCAAATCGGCAACAATAACTATATCTTCTTCACCCAAACCTTTTTTCTCAATTCGTCCAGTTTCATAAAAAGGCATATCCATGAAATGTACATTTTGCTCAGGAATACCTACAAATCGACAAGTAGCTTTTGCTTCACCTCGACGAATGATACCTTTTACATATCTTACCGCATCGGTATCAACATCACTATCTTTCTTGTTTTTCAAGAAAGCTTGTGCATCAGCAAATAATTTTTGTGTTTCTTTATTTTCTATGCCAAATTTTGTGTTAAAATCGACTACAAAATCAATAAAACGAATGGCTTCGTCATCGGCTACAGCAATATTTCCTGAAGTTTGATAACCAATATGCACATCATGACCTTGGTCAACTAAACGTTGGAAAGTTCCTCCCATCGAAATAATATCATCATCGGGGTGCGGACTAAAAATAATTACTCGTTTTTGGGATGGCAAGGCTCTTTCTGGACGATTGGTATCATCGGCATTTGGTTTTCCACCAGGCCAACCCGAAATACTATGCTGTAATTGGTTGAAAATATCAATATTTATTTCATAAGCCTGTCCATGACGAGCCAATAAATCACTCAAACCATTATCGTTATAATCTTTGTTTGTTAGTTTTAAAATTGGTTTTCCGAGGGTCAATGCCAAGTTTGTAACTGCCTTTTTAACCATTTTACTTGTCCAATCAACATCTTCAACAACCCACGGAGTTCGCATACGAGTAAGCTCATGGGCAGCTCTTTCATCAATGACAAACATCGCATTTGGATGAGTTTGTAAATAAGAAGCAGGTACTGTTTCGGTTACTCGACCTTCTACTGCATCAGCAATCACAGGTGCTTTTCTTTCTCCCCAAGCCAACAAAACGACTCTCTTGGCACTTAAAATCTTTGAAACGCCCATCGTAATGGCTTTTTTTGGAACTTTTACCAAACTTCCGCCAAAATCTGATGCAGCAGCAACACGTGTCGAATGATCGAGCATCATTAGACGAGTGCGAGAATTAATTAATGAACCAGGTTCGTTAAAACCAATATGTCCATTTGCTCCAATTCCCAATAATTGAAAATCTAAACCCCCAACAGCATCAATTTTTCTTTCATATTCTTCACTAAAATCTTTTACTTTGCTTGCAGTAACAGTTCCATCGGGAATAAAGTAGTTTTCTTTCGGAATATCAACGTGGTCGAAAAGCTGTTCTTTCATAAATCGAACATAACTTTGCAAAGAGTCGGGTTCCATCGGGAAATACTCATCAAGGTTAAAAGAAATGACATTTTTAAAACTCAAACCTTCCTCACGATGCATTCTAATCAACTCGGCATAAACGGTTTTGGGCGAAGAACCAGTTGCTAAACCTAAAACGCAGCTTCGATTTTGTCGTTGACGTTCTCGAATCAATTCGGCAATTTCATGAGCAACTGCATTGGAAGCCTCTTTTGAATCTTTAAAAATCTTAGTCGGAATTTTTTCGTAAGCAATTGGTTCATTTGTAATAATTGGGTGCTCCATTGTTGTCGTATTTTTGGTTGAAGTCGGTAAAAGTAGGAATATTCTACAAAAATATGAATATCTGTGTCTAAAATCATTTTCATTTGTGTAAAAAAAATATTATCAATCAAAGAATTAATAAAATATTTTAAAAAATAAGCCAGTCTATACGCCATAGATTTGGGTAGATAGACTGGCTTGAAAAGCGTATTAATCTTTAAAAAAATTAGTATTTTAAGCAAAAATCTCTTCCAACTGTTCTTTTTTTGGAAAATTGGGTGTTACTAAGTCGGCCTCTGGTTTATAAATGTAGGGCATCGGAAAACCTCTTTCTTTGAAAGTTTGTTCGGCCATGTTATTGTAACGCAATTGAATAGACCAACGAATGTTTTTTGTAACATTATCGCCCGAACGGTGAACTAAAAAGGCAGAAAAAATGAGCAAATCACCTACTTCAAACTCAGTTTGAATAAAACTCTCCTCTGGTAATTCCTCTTGAATACTTCCCAAATAGCCCGAAGTATCAGACTTCAAAAGGCCATCTTTATGGCTTGCTGGCAAAATTTGTAACGACCCAAGTGCCTCGCCACAATCTACCATTGGAAACCACATGACAATGCTATCTAATGAGCCTTGACCTGTTCGCCAGTCTTGATGAGCACCCAATTTCCAATGACTACCACCTTTCGACAAATAACGGCTATTAAATTGCATCGAAGGACGCACACCAATCATCGGAAATTCGTAGCCTAAAGTTTTTAAAACATCAATAACCTTTGGGTCGGTAGCTAAATGATGCAATGAAATAAGGTGTTGAGCTTGTTTGCCAGTATTAACAAATGTTTCGAAGTCTGCATTAAACAAGTCAAACATTGCTTGTTCAAAGGAGTCTTTGTCATTTATATCAACTTTTTTACTCAGAACTCGTTCGATTTGAAGAGCAAAAAGGTTTCGTGCTTCTGTGTAAATTCGGCTGATTTCTTCTTTCGAGAAGAAATTTTTCAGAATAATGTATCCATCTTTTTTGAATTGTTCTTTCATGGTAATATTGCTTTATTGTACTGCAAAATTAAGGGCTAAGACAGCACTAAATAATGATATTTATCAGTGTATCAATTTTTATTTTTCTAAAACAGCATAGCCAAAACCAGCCGCTCCGAAGCCATTACCATTGTATAACAAATATTTATTGCCTTTGTGTTCATAAAAATGGGCATAATTTATCATCTGATAATCTAAATCTGCTGGATTTTCAGATTTATGAATTCCAACCAACTCATCTTTTCGTTCCCATTTAAAACCATCTAACGATTCGGCATAGCCCATTCGATAACTTTGATTTCGGTCGGTACGGTAATCACGCGTATGACGATAAGAATAATACATCTTGAAAATGCCATCATCATGAAAAACGCTCGGACGACCAACTGCATGAAGAAAATCATCAAATGGCAAAGCAATATCACCCGTTGGCGTCCAGTTAATACCATCGTCTGATATGGCAACTCTACAATCGTAAAATGGCTCTGGATAACCATTAATATACTCACATTTTTGTCCCGAAATGTACCACATCATCCATTGTCCATTAATAAACATTACTGAAGGTTGTGCTGCCCAAATAGGATTATGAATAGACCTGTCCATGATGGGTCCACGAAACATTTTCTTGAAATTCAAGCCACCATCTGTGCTTACAGAAAGCCCCATCGAAAGGCGATATGAATTATGCGTTCTGTTCCAACCAGTATAATATAACCAAATATCGCCATTTGGTTGTGGAACAAACCATGCGGGCATTGCACCTGTTTCGTCGTATTCGCCAGGCCCACCTAAATCCAAAACAAAAGTATTATGAATATAGAGAATTTTGGTTGGATCGTCGTAATCTACATCTATAAATGTTGGACGAGAATATCCATTATCATCTCTTGATGAGAAATAAACTCTCAAAAAATCTTTGTGTTTATACGCATAAGGCACTTGTGCGTGCGAACGACTATGTGCTAAACTACCATCTGGTTTATAAACGAGTCCTTTCTTTTGCCACATTGTGGAATGAGTGAATGAGTGAATGAATAATTTTAATTCTACTTATTCATCAAAAATCTTTAAATTTAATTTTGTTGAAACCTTATTTCTTCTTACGATTTCTTTCCGCTCTAATTTTCCAATTGTCTTTAAAATCTTTCCCTGGAATTTGAAGATTTACATTTACCGTTGGAGCTTTTTTAGTTTTTTTGAAATCAAGCACATAATAGCCATTACCAAAAATCCATTGAAGTTTTACATCTTTGATGTTTTTTGGTAAATCTTGCATCGGCACTAAATCTGTGAACATTGGATTGGCGTCCATCAAGATTTGATAGGTTTTTTGGTCACGAAGCCATGCTCCTACGCTTTCGTCGCCAACTACAACACGACCACCAACTTTTACAACACGATTGAATTCTTCAAATGCTTTTGCTCTTTCGGAAAAAGTATTGATTCCTCCAAAATGAAAAAGAGCATCGAAGGCATTATCTTCAAATGGCAAATATGAACCATTTCCTATGAAGTAATCAATAGTTACGTCTTTTTTATCAGCAAATTTTTCTTTGGCATGACCCAACATCGCTGGCGATAAATCAGACAAAACGGCATGCCCGCCTGGCGTAATTTTATCAATGATAAATGCTGAATCTTTGCCTGTTCCTGCTCCAACTTCCAACACTTTCATGCCAGGTTTAAGTTTGAGCAAACTTATCATTTGCTTTCGGGTAGCAGCTTCGTTGGCATGAAGCGATTCAAAAACCCATGAAACACCACGGTCGTAGCGAGTATGAGCATCATTATAAGCAACTTGCTCTTTGCGGTCTTGCTCGAAAAGTTCTCTTGGATAAACTAAATCTACGATGTCGTTTACGTCGTAGCTCACCGGCTCTTCGCTTGAAGTATTGCTAAGGGTTTTGCCATCGGTCGACAAAACAAGTTTTGTATGTGTTTTTGGACAAATTAATTGCTTGAAGAAATCGCTCATTCGTTTTATTTTCTTAATTGATAAGTAAAGTTTGCATTTTAATTTAAGATTTGACAAATTTTAAGCAATCATTGATTGGCGAATCAAAGACCATACTTTTACAGATTTATATCTTTACTCGAAACATCAGATTTTACAGCAGGATTGCCTTTCCAGATGCTCCAAGGTTCGGTTTTGGCTTTGGTTACGTTTGCTCCCATCGCAACAAGGGTTCCTTCACCAAGCGTACAACCATCACGAATGGTTGCATTTACGCCAAAAAATGAATATTCACCAACCACACACCTGCCCGACAAAACAACGTGTGAAGTAAAATAAACATGATCTTTTATTTCGCTGTGATGTCCAATATGATTTCCACTCCAAAGCACAACATCGTTTCCTATTTTCACGAATGGCTGAATGGTATTATCTTCCAAAATAAAGCAGTTTTCACCAATTTGGTCGGTTAGCACAGTTGCTTTTGAGCTTATATAAGAAATAAATGTATAACCTTTTTCTTTGATTTCGGCATAAACTTTGGCTCGAACCATATTCATTTTTCTCTCACTAAGAGGGGCAAAGAACATGTAGTCTGCAGGTGGAAAAAGTTCGGTAACTTCCTCAAAAGGCACAACGGGTAAGTTACAAAATGTATCTTCCTTGATGTATTCTTTGTTTACCGTAAATGCTACGATTTCATGTTCAGAGTCATTAGTTAAGTAATAATGAGCCAATTCTGCGACTAATTCAGTACCAAAAACCACTACTTTTGCCATATTTAGAGCGTTTTAAACTAATTCAAATTTATTTAAGTGTTCTTGGATTTCATCTACCGAACAAAACATCAAAATATCAATTATCGAAAGCCAAGGGACAAACTCTTGATTGAGTTGTTTATACTGAATGGGTTTTGATTTGATAAAATTAAGTAAGATTTTGTTATCGGCAAAAAGTTGTTTGTCATAAATTGCCATTCCACCAATGGGATTGATATAATGGGCGGCTTTTTCGTGTAAACAAATATCTAAAATGCGATTTTGTGCTTTTAAACCTTGGTTATTGTAAACAGTTGAGCTTTCGACTATTTCGGTGTTTATTTTTAAATATTTGCAAGTTTCTTTTAGACTTATGGTTGTCAATTCAGCAATATTTGCAGAAGTAGAGTTGAAAACACTTTCTACAATCGCAAAACCTTCTTGATAAAAAGGTGCTTTTTTATAGGACTGTTCAATGGTTTTTAAGAATTTTTTGCTCCAAATAGCTAAATTATCTATTTCGATTTCTCGAATCAAGCGATTTTGGCTTGCACCTATCAACGGAATTGTAAACATTGAGGCTTTTCCGCCCAGCAAAACGTTATTTCGGTTTATCCAACCTTTGTTTATAAAGGAAACATCATCATAAACCACAAATGTATCTACCGCATTGATAAGTTGAAAATAGCCAATATATGGGAAAACGTATGGTTGCATGATGCCAATACGAACCGACCCATCGGCGGTTCGACGACTCGACTGCCCTGAATGGGAGCTTGCTACTTCTCTATTTTGTAAATTCTCTACCATTTTTTAAAATCCCCTTTTAGGGACGGTGCGACGTTTCGATTAGAGGTATTTATACGTCTCAAAAAAAACTGACTTTCTTCTACTGGTGTATCAGCATGATTATCAGGCGAATTTAATAAAATATCTCCTTCTTGATAAGGAATTACTCCTTTCGAATAAAACAAATATTGTGCTTCGGCAGGAATTGGTTTTACTGCACTTCTAAATGGATGAATAGGAATTAATTTTCTTGTAAAATATTCTCCCCAAAGCGGGTATTCAAAGTCTTCGTGTTCTTGTTGTGTTCCGAGTGCTACGATGGCATTTTTTGGCACAATTTCATCAAATTTTTTATAGGCTTCATATATATGTGGGCGAGCAACAGTGAGTTGTTCCATTCGACTCATATTAAATATATTTTTTACAGGAAAAATAGGATGAATACGAACAAATAAAACCGTGCAAATAGCAGAAATACTTATCAATAAAGCATAAATAGTAAACAGAATTAATGTAAAAATAGATTTTTGGCCAACTAATGAAGTACCTGCAACTAAAAGAAGCGGCATACACCAAACAGCCATATTAAGAAAATAGCGTGCCTTGATTGGGTCATAAGGTGCAGAATAGCACAAGGAAAGAAAGTGCAAGATTGCGGCTAAACTTAGCACCATTAGGCTTTTTTCTATTGATGTTATTTTCTTGAAGTTCAGCAATAACTTTACTAATAAAAATACGAATATTGGGAAAACAATTCCAAAACCAATAATTCCCCAATAAGGTCGTTCAAGATAAAACCTGATTGGGTGTTCAAATGAAAAGTACGAAACAACTGTGAATCGTTGGTCTTCAATCTGTAGTTTTTCAAAAACTTTATTGGGCAAATTACGAAAAACGTCATTAAACTTTTTACCTATTTGAGAACTTCTAAGACCATCAAAATTTAGAAATTCGGAAGAATATCGTCCAATATTTAATGACATATTCTTGATTTTGTCTTTTCCTGAATAATGCTCAACACCATGCCATTGCATCACCATTGGCGGTGCAGAAAGACTTCCTAAGCTAAATTTTCCAACTTCTCGCACATTTCCAATATAACCAGTTGGCAAAGTATAGATGCAGATAGCAATAATAAAGGTAACAACGAAAAGTTTGATATTTTTATAAAATTCTTTTTTGAATAAAACAGTATGAACCACAACGACTAAAATCGCAGGTGCAATCAATAAAAAAGTAACTTTATGACCAATCCAAATGCCAGATATAAGAGCTATTAGACATATATTTAGCTTAGTAGGGTTCTCTTTAAAAGAAAACAGAAAGTATGTCAAACAACCTAAATACGCCGATAAAACAATGTCTGATTCGGTGGTAGTCGCTTGAACCAGAGCCGTTGGAAGTAAAGCTGAGATTATTCCTACGAAAAGGGCGGCAGTAAAGTTCTTAGAGATTTTAAACGCAATTCCATAGGCCGACAAAGCAAAAAGCCAATAACAAATGTAATGAATGACTTTAAAACCCTTTTCGCCAAAAACATGATAGCCGAATATTTGTAAAGTTGGTAACGAATTTGGATAAAAATCAATCGTCCAAGTTGTGCCTTGCAAGCGATTCATGTTGCCATTTTGCAGATAATAAGCACATTTTACCAAATGCCCAGTCATGCTATCCCATTCATTGGGTACAGTTGCAAAGAGAATGATTAAGTTGATAATGGTTGTAATTCCTAAACCAACTATTAATATTCCGAATGAAACCTTACTTATAATTAATTGTGATTTCCAAAAATCAATGAATTTTATTCGTAATTCTTTAATTGCGATTGAAATACTAAAGGCTTTATTATCAGATATTTGACGAAAAAAAATGTTAAATAAAAAAGCCAAAACATTTACTCCCATGCCCCATGCAAAGGCTTGATTAATTAGATTTAATTCGGACAATAAAAAACCAATTGGAATCACGCATGAAACCAATCCAACGAAAAGTTTGATGATATAATCACTTAAGCTTTCGGAAATGAAAGAAGCATTTCTGTGGATTTGCCAGAGGAATAAAAGGAAAAAAAGTATAAAAATCAGATACATTTGGTCAAAATAAAAGGCTTTCACTTTGCAAAGATAGTGAAAGCCCTCCTTTTAATTGAAAAATTATAAAACTATATCAAAAACTCAAATAGTTGGGGTTTATCATTGACATATTCAAATTGCACATTATATGCCTTCATACGTTCGAGAAGTGGTTGAAAATCAGACTTTTGTTTTAGTTCAATACCCACCAAAGCTGGGCCTCGCTCACGTGCAGTTTTCTTAGAATATTCAAAATATACAATATTATCAGTCGGACTTAAAACATCATTTAAAAACTCTTTGAAAGCTCCCGCACGCTGTGGAAAACGAACAATAAAATAATGTTTCAGACCTTCGTAAAGCAATGAGCGTTCTTTTATTTCTTCGGTGCGTGTGATGTCATTATTGCCTCCACCGATGATACAGACTACATTTTTGCCTTTTATTTCATCTTTTATAAAGTCTAAAGCTGCGACCGACAATGCTCCTGCGGGTTCGGCAACAATGGCTTCTTCGTTATAAAGTTGCAAAATAGTTGAACAAACCTTTCCTTCGGGAATTAATAGAATTTCGTGATTAAGATTCGCTTTACAAACTTGAAAGGTCAAATCTCCTGCACGTTTTACGGCAGCACCATCAACAAATTTATCAATTTCATCAAGCGTTACAACTTCTCCTTTTTCTAAGGCGGTTTTCATTGTGGGTGAGCCAAGTGGCTCTACGGCAACAAGTTTGGTTTTGGGTGAAAGTTGCTTAAAAACCGTCGATACCCCCGAAGCCAAACCTCCGCCACCGATAGCAAAAAGCAAATAATCTATTTTAAAATTTGAATCTTTAAAAATTTCTAAACCCACAGTTCCCTGCCCTTCCATAACTTGCAAATCATCGAATGGGTGAACAAAAGTGGCATTTTGCTCTTCACAATACTTTTTAGCTGCCAAATACGCATCGTCATAAGTATCGCCCACGAGTTCGATTTGCACAAACTCTTTACCAAACATGCCTACTTGCTTGATTTTTTGGGCGGGAGTAGTCGTGGGCATAAAAATAGTGCCATTTACCTGCATTTTTCTGCAAGCATACGCCAAGCCTTGAGCGTGGTTACCCGCACTTGCACACACAACTCCTTTGTCAAGTTGGTCTTTAGGGAGCGTTGCCATCTTATTGTATGCTCCTCGAATTTTATAGGAACGAACTACCTGCAAATCTTCTCGTTTAAGATAGATATTCGCCTCATAACGCTCCGAAAGATTGAGATTATGCATGAGTGGCGTGTGTGTTGCCACCCCCTCAAGGCGTTCGGCTGCGAGATAGATATTGTCTAAATCAGGAAAAACTATTTCTGATTTTGGTTTAGTGTTTGTTGATGCCATGTGATGAGTGTTGTTTTAAACACCCTCAAAGATACAAGGTTTTCTGCCTGAGATTAAAAATTAGATATTTTTTTGCTGATTTTTGCTATAAAATAAATGTTTTTTGAGGGAAGAATATTTTTCGATTTTTCAAATATTCAAAAATCAAGTGGGCAATGCCATAAAATAAATATTTAGATAAAATGTTGATAGTCAAGTCGCTAAGGTTTATATTTATTTTGTCAAATGCCTAAAAGATGTTTTATCAAAAATTTCAAGCCGCACAATTATTGCAACCATTTGTTGAGTGTTATTTCGTTTGGGAAAATAACACGGCAATTGAACAACCAATCGTTGTGGAATCTCCACCCAATGGATATGCTTCTATGGTTTTCAATTATGGCGAATCCTACCAAGTTTTTAACGAAAAATATGAAGGAATTGCTACACCTAAAAATTTCATCTCAGGGCAATCTACTAAGAGTTATCAACTACAAATAAAGGGTAAAATTGGAATGGTTGGCATCGTTTTTCGACCTGCGGCAGTCAATACTTTATTTGGCTTACAGATGTATGAATTTAATAATGAACGAATGAATTTGAATGATGTTTTGGGTAAAGAAACTGACCAAATTCAAGATAGAATTGAGGAAGCGAAAACTCACCAAGAACGTGTTTTTGTTTTAAATAATTATTTGACTATCAAGCTTTTAAAGTCAAAAAACACGCTTGATAGAACAGATTATGCTGCTAATTTGATTGTTGCAAAAAGAGGCATTATCAATGTTACTGAATTGATGGACGACTTATATGTTTGTCGCCGACAATTTGAGCGGCAATTTCTTCAAAAAGTGGGTGTTAGTCCCAAATATTATGCCCGTATTCGTCGAATTGGATATTTGTGTTCGATAATGGCGACAAAACGTTGGCAAATAGCCGATTGGCACGACCTCATTTATCAATCGGGCTATTATGACCAATCTCATTTTATCAAAGAATTTACGGCTTTTACTGGTAAATCGCCTTCGCTTTATTTGAAAAACAATGTGGAGTTGTTGCATTATTTAACTACCTAAAAATGTCGCATTTTTACAATACCATGATTTAAAGGTTTGATAGCTTTGTATCGAAATCAAAACTTTATAATCATGAAAACATCTTCAATTATTTTTAAAAATGTCGCTTTTTACTTGTTTTTAGTAAACCTGATAGCATTATTAGGGTGTAATAATCAATCAAAAGAGGCTTCACAAACTGCTGAAAAGAAAGCGTTTTCTCCAATAGAAGGTAATTGGGAACTGGTTTCGGATGAACAAGGAGGAAAAAAAATAACTACAAAAAAGCAATTTAAGGTTTTTAATGAGGGACGTTTCAGCTTTATTATGTTCGATGCTACTGGTAATTTTAATGGAGCAGGAGCGGGTTCTTATGAAGTGAATGGCAATACCTACAAAGAAACGTTTAAGTATTATTCGGACACAAAATTCAATGGCTCGTCTGATTGGCAAGAGTGGAAAATGGAAGGAGATACGCTTGTATTTTATGGATTTAAAAAAGCACTTATGGCAGATGGCAAAGATGTAACCAACGAATGGGGACACAATACATTTGTAGAAAAAAGGGTAAGAGCTAAATAATGTAATATTTCATAAAAAACTGATAATCAACTATTTATAATCATGAAAAAACTAATAATTTTATTGTTTTTCACTATTTCGGCAAATGCCCAAGAAAAACTTTGGACGGAAGCCGACCGACAATATACGCTTGATAACCTAAAAAGAACAAGAGATGATTTGGTGAAAGAAACTGAAAATCTAACACCCGAACAATGGAAATTTAAAGAATTGCCTGAGCGTTGGTCAATTGCCGAAGTTGTGGAGCATCTCGGAAACTGGGAGCTTTTATGGTCGAGAGAAATAGGGGTCAGTTCTCGAAATCCTGCAAGACCCGATTTGATAGCCACAAGCAAGCCTGATAGTTATTATCATGACTTTATCATGGAAGATAAAGTCCACGACTCGCCTGATATTTCTCGACCATTTGGTTTTATTGAAGGTAAAAATAATATCATTCGTTTTGTGAAATTACGCAATGACAATATTACTTTTACTGAAAAAACGAATGCTGACATGAGAGCAGTTTTTGAATTTACGACTACTGATTATCCCCGAAATATGCACCAAGTTTATATTTACCAATGGGGACACGTTGACCGACATCTTCGCCAAATTCGTAAGGTAAAAGCCCATGCAAATTATCCAAAATAATTGATAAACCTCTGATTAATAAATACATTAATAAAAATACTATGGAAACGTTAACACAAAAAGAAACAACAACCGACCTTACTCGCAAAGGTACTTGCATTGAATTTTTCTCGGCATATCAAGACCTTGACACCGATAGAATGGTGGGACTTTGCACACCCGATGCTACCGTTGATTTTCAACCTTTAGGCGATGGGGGAAAAGGAAAAGTTAGTGAACTCGGCAAGGGACTTTGGACTGCATTGATGGATTGCTTCCCCAACATTGATAATACCATTGATACAATGGAAATTGAAGATGATGCAGTTATCTGCAAAGTGGTGATTTTTGGTACACAAGCCAAAGATTTTGCAGGAATCGTGAGCAAAGGGCTTCGTTTTGAAACAGAACATATTTTCATTTTTCGCTTTGATGAGGATGATAAAATCACTTCAATAAGTATCAACTGGAATCATGCGAGTTTTAGCCAACAATTAGGAGCATAAATATCAGCCAAAATAAATAATTAAAAGGCCCACATATTTTTAAGAAGTGGGCTTTTTAATTATTCTATGAAACTAACTTAGCTTCTTTCTGGTCGTAAACTACGCACAGTTGCACCTGCACGCCACATCTCTGAATCGCGAAGTTCAGCTAATTCTACTTCCAATTTTTCACGGTAATCTGGTTGAGAGTTACGTTCGATAGATTGAGTTGCTTCTTTTTGTGATTTTACACTTTGGTACAATTTCTTGAAAACAGGCTTGGTTGCATCGTGGAAAGGTTTCCACCAGTCCAAAGCTCCACGTTGTGCTGTTGTCGAACAGTTGGCGTACATCCAATCCATTCCGTTTTCAGCAACTAATGGCATCAAAGATTGTGTCAATTCTTCCACAGTTTCGTTGAATGCTTCAGATGGAGAGTGACCATTTTCACGCAAAACTTCGTACTGAGCAGCAAAAATACCTTGAATTGCTCCCATCAAAGTGCCACGCTCACCAGTAAGGTCAGAAGTAACTTCACGGTAGAAATCAGTTTCAAACAAATAACCTGACCCAACACCGATACCCATTGCAATTGCTGTTTCACGAGCGTGTCCTGAAGCATCTTGGAAAACAGCAAAACTTGAGTTCAAGCCTTTTCCTTCTACAAATAAACGACGAAGTGACGTACCAGAACCTTTTGGAGCTACCAAAACTACATCAACATTTTTAGGTGGTTTGATGCCAGTCTTTTTGCTATAAGTAATACCAAAACCGTGTGAAAAATATAAAGTTTTACCTTTTTTAAGGTGTAGTTTTACTGTTGGCCAAAGAGCGATTTGAGCTGCATCTGACAATAAAAAGCATATAACTGTACCTTTTTTAAGAGCATCTTCAATGCCAAAAAGTGTTTTGCCAGGAACCCAACCATCAGCAACGGCTTTGTCATAAGTTTTACCTGGGCGTTGTCCAACGATTACGTTGAAGCCATTGTCACGCATATTCATTGCTTGACCAGGGCCTTGTACACCGTAGCCAATTACAGCGATGGTTTGTTTCTTCAAAAACTCTCTTGATTTTTCGAGTGGGTACTCTTCGCGGGTTACAACTTCTTCTTCAACACCGCCGAAATTTAATTTTGCCATTTTTATTGATTTGTTTTTGGTTTAAGCAATAATATACCTGTTTTTTTAAGGAAATTTACAAATAATACTCCCATTCGGTAATTTCTTCTGGAAGATATTCAATTAAGCCTTGTGGCGTTTTTCCTACTGCCACTCGTCCTGATCGTACGAATTCAATAATTTTGTGAGGTTTTATGTATTTAAAAAATTCAAAAATTTCAGTTTCAGTACCTGTTTTTTCAATAACTACGTAGTCGAGTCCCCAATAAACTACCCATGCTTTATAGACCTTGTTAATTGTTTCGACATCGACAGATTTTCCATTCAAAGGTGTTGAAACCTTGAATAGTGCAATTTCGTTATAAACAATGTCTTCGTTGAGATAGCCAAAAACGGCTAAAACTTCAATGATTTTTCGAATCTGGCGTACGAGTTTTTCTACTTCTTCACGTTTTTCGTGTTTGATAACGATTGTGAAACGAGAAATACCTTTACGCTCAGTTTCCGAAACCGTCAATGATTCAATATTGATTCTTCGACGGGTAAATATAATTGTGATTTTGTTGAGTAATCCGATGGTATTTTCGGTAAATACGCAAATAGTATATGTTGTCATTGAGTTTTTCGATGTTTGATGTTAGATGCTCGATATTCGATTTTCAAAGTACCTAATCAAACCATTTAACATTTGTTTACAAGTTGTTATTTTCTCTAAAAGTTCATTCAGTACATTAAGTTGAAAATAACCTAAATCACTTGATAAATAAAGTTGCGTTTCTAATTCGTACAAAGACCCCCTTGCTATGAAAAAGAATTGTAATGAATCTTTAATATGATTTCTTCCATGCCCCTCAGCAATATTTGAAGGAATAGATACTGAACAACGACGCATTTGATTTGAAAGTCCATACTGCTCTTCCTTTGGAAATTGCATAGTCGATTCGTAAGTCTGTGTAACTAATTGCCCACTTTGCTTCCAAACATCTAACTCAATATAAGATTTCATGTAATTTAGAGATTTTACAAAGTTCATCAATATTCCTAACATCAAAAATCAAGCATCGAACATCGAAATTTACTCCAATCTAATTTCACTCACACTTGTTCCCGCAGGAACCATTGGGAAAACGTTTTCTTCTTTTTCTACAATAACTTCTAAAAGATACGCTTTCTTTGAATCAAGCATTTTATCGAGCGAATCGCTCAGTGATTCTCTTTCCGAACAAGTATGACCGTCAATACCAAACCCTCTGGCAATTGTAATAAAATCAGGGTTTTGAAGTTCAACAAACGAATAGCGATTATCATAAAATAATTGTTGCCATTGACGAACCATTCCTAAGAAATTATTATTCAAAATAATCATTTTCACTGCCAAACCACTTTGGGCAATTGTGCCGAGTTCTTGAATTGTCATTTGGAAACAGCCATCACCAATAATACCAACAACTTCACGGTCTGGAGCCCCAACTTTCGCCCCAAAAGAAGCAGGAATAGCAAAGCCCATGGTACCAAGTCCGCCAGAAGCGATAAAAGAGTTTGGTTTCTTGAATTGATAATAGCGTGCTGTAACCATTTGATGCTGACCCACATCAACCACAATACAGGCTTCTCCGTTTGTTTTGTCTGAAAGTAAAGCAACAACTTCTGCCATCTTTATCTTTCCTTCTTGGCTCAAGTCACGAAGGGTTACCTTATCGTATTCTTTTATATCCAATTTCCTGAATTCATTTTTCCAGCCTGTAAAATCCCCTTTCTTCACTAAAGGCATTAGCATTTTCAAGGCTTCTTTAGCATCTCCAATGACAGGAGCTTCGGTTTTCTTGATTTTTTCAACTTCCGAAGGGTCTATTTCGATGTGAATAATACGTGCTTGTGGAGCAAACTTCGTAGAATCACCAGTTACACGGTCATCAAAACGCATTCCTATGGCAATCAATATATCACATTGGTCGGTCATTACATTGGGGGCATACATTCCGTGCATACCCAACCAGCCCATGTAATTGGGGTGATTATTTGGCATAGCCGAAAGCCCCAATAAAGTACTTGCACAAGGAATATCTGTTTTTTCAACAAAATCAAGTAATTCTTGCATGGCATCGGCAATCAAAACACCATGTCCAAATAAAATATATGGACGCTTTGCTTTGTTAATTAGTTCTGCCGCTTTTTCAATTTGCTCTTGTTTAGGAATAACACGAGGGTTATAACTGACCATTTTTTCTACTTTTTTGTAAGAAAAATCTTTGGTCATTTTTGCTGCTTGTGCATCACGAGTAAAATCAATAACCACGGGGCCTGGCTTACCCGATTTGGCAATAAAAAATGCCTTTGCCATGATTTCTGGTACTTCGTTCGGGTCGATAATTTGATAATTCCACTTACAAACCGGTGTTGTTACGCCAATCATGTCTGTTTCTTGGAAAGCATCCGTTCCGAGCAAATTTGATTTCACTTGACCTACAATACAGACCAAAGGTGTGCAATCAATGATTGCATCGGCAATGGGTGTAATGAGATTTGTTCCACCAGGCCCAGAAGTTACTAAGCAAACGCCTGTACGTCCACTTGCACGAGCATAGCCTTGAGCGGCGTGTCCAGCACCTTGTTCATGACGAACCAAAATGTGGTTAATTCTATCAATATAATCATATAGAGCATCGTAAGTTGGCATAATTGCCCCTCCAGGATACCCAAAAATGGTTTCAACGTTTTCGGCCAATAAACATTCCATCATTGCCTGAGCTCCCGAAAGAAAAGTTTTTCCTTCATTGCCTTCAGCAACTGCTGCAAAGGTTTCCTGTTTTATTTCTATTTCTAATAAATTTCCCATGTTAATTTTTGGGTGATAAATTTTCAATATCGTTTATATCTCTTGCTCGCCCTGAGGCTTGCTTGGTTGTAATTAAATCTTTTAAATGAATGAGTTTTACTGATAATGTTGTATCGTCATCTATTTGATAATCAAGTGCATGTGCATAAGTATCTTGAAATTGTAGTCCTTTAATGGTCGTAATAATATCAATGGCTACTGGCGGTCTGCCAAAAGTAAAAACATCAAGCGATGGGTTATCAAGAAAATTAGAGACAGTCATATCAAAAACGGGCATTCCGAATATATAAAATGCTTTTTTGAGTGCATCATAATTTTCTTTTGTTTTATCTACCCAAATATCCATATCACCTGTTGTTCGGGAGTATCCATGTAAAATAACAGAATAACCACCTACCAATATATACCTAACTTTTGCTTGATTGAGAGCATCAATAAATTCTTGAAAATCAACATTAAAAATATTAGTTTTCATGTTTTCTCATATTAAAAGCTGTTTTATCTATTCTAATGGGGTTGTTTATGTCAAAATTATAAGCCACACTATTTAGATACATCGCTGCTTTTAAGCGTTCGTTCATTGATTGGCTTTGCCAGTATGTTCTATTATCTTCGGCTTCTTGGTGGTTTCCCATTCGGAATGCCGTACGGTCGAGGCGATACATGGTATTACTTAATTTTATGTTTTTTATATTTATATCTTTTTTCAGTCTATCATTTAACTCTATAGTTTGTAATTGTTTTTCTACAAATCAGTAACACATCCTTCACTCGCCGAACTTACGTTTTTGATGTATTTTCTTAGAACACCTCTTGTAAATGTCGAAGGAATTTGTTTCCATGCGGCTCTTCGTATAGCTAATTCTTCGTCCGAAACATGAAGCGTTAGCTTATTATCAATGGCATCAATCGTAATTTTGTCACCATCTTTTACCAAGGCAATAGTACCACCGTCAAAGGCTTCGGGTGTAATATGCCCAACTACAAAACCGTGCGTTCCGCCAGAAAAACGGCCGTCGGTAATCATAGCAACGCTATTTCCTAAACCTGCACCCATTACTGCCGAAGTTGGTTTCAACATTTCGGGCATTCCTGGCCCACCTTTTGGTCCTTCGTTTCTGATTACAATTACTTGACCAGCTTTAATTTCGCCTTTGCTCAAAAACTCAATTACTTCTTCTTCACGCTCACAAACTTTGGCAATTCCTTCAAACATTTCGCCTTCTTTGCCTGTAATTTTGGCAACAGCTCCTTTTTCGGCAAGATTTCCGTAAAGAATTTGTAAATGCCCCGAAGATTTGATTGGGTTTTCTAATGGATGAATCAGTTTCTGTGTTTCAAAATCCAAATCTAGTACATCTTCTAAATTTTCGGCGATGGTTTTGCCAGAAATCGTCATGCAATCGCCGTGAATAAGTCCTTTTTTAAGTAAATATTTCATCAAAGCAGGCACACCACCAATTGCCAACATGTCTTCCATATAGTATTTGCCCGAAGGTTTCAAATCTCCAATGAAAGGCGTGCGGTCAGAAATTGCTTGAATATCATCTAAAGTAAAACTTACATCGGCGGCACTTGCAATTGCCAAATAATGCAAAACTGCATTTGTTGAGCCGCCCATTACCATAACCATTGTCATAGCATTTTCAAATGCCTTGCGAGTCATTATATCACGTGGACAAATGTTTTTCTCCAACATATTTTTCATTGTCGCACCAATAGCAATACATTCTGCTTTTTTGCCTTCATGCGTAGCTGGGTAACTCGATGAGTTTGGTAAAGTCAAACCCATTGCTTCCATTGACGATGCCATTGTGTTGGCGGTGTACATTCCGCCACAAGCCCCAGCCCCAGGAATTGCATTTTTTATTACCCCTTCATAATCTTCGTCCGAAATTGTTCCTGCAAATTTTTTACCCAAAGCCTCAAATGCTGAAACAATATCTAATTTTTGTCCCTTATATTCACCCGTACGAATCGTTCCGCCATAAACCAACATTCCTGGGCGATTCAATCTTGCCAAAGCCATCATTGCTCCCGGCATATTTTTATCACAACCTACAACTGCAATCACGCCATCGTACCATTGAGCAGCCACTACATCTTCGATAGAGTCAGCAATAATATCTCGACTTGGTAATGAATAACTCATGCCGTCGTTGCCATTTGTCATGCCATCCGAAACACCGATTGTATTAAAAATTAAGCCAACCATGCCATTTTCTTGAATACCTTTTTTGACATGAACCGACAAGCCGTTGAGGTGCATGTTGCAAGTATTTCCTTCATAACCTGTACTTGCAATGCCAATTTGGGCTTTTTGCATATCTTCGTCAGTCAAACCTACTCCGTAGAGCATCGCTTTGGCTGCTGGATTTTCAATTTCTTGTGTAAGGGTGCGGCTGAATTTATTTAAGATTGCCATTGATTTTTGATAAATGTGGTTATAAATACTTAGTTTTATGCAAAAAAACCTTCCTCACCGTTTGTGAAGAAGGTTTTGATTATTGCATAGCATCCTTCTTCACACTCGTTCAGACGAGTAGAAGAATAATTGGAACAACTATAACGCTTGGTAATTTCATCAATAAAAATATTCTCTAATTGCGAATATTCGCTATGTGCGAATCGTTTTCTGATACAAATAAATTTACTTTGCTTTATATTTCCAAATAATTTTGTCGAAATTTTTTAGAATTATTTTTTGTTTAGAATTATTTAAATTTTTTTCTTTAGAAAAGTCTTACATTATTATATCTAATATGCCTCTTTTTGCTTAATATTGACCCTCAAACCTTTTTATTCAACCGTATGAAAATCTATAAAACTTTACAAGGTTTCGTTATTGAACATGAAAGCCAATTTTACATCTCTCGACATATTGATTGGGATTTATTTGTCAATCGTGAAGATCTATATTTTGAATTGCAGCGAGAAATACAACTTTTGCCAGCAGCATCAGAGTATAAGTCATTAATAGACAATGGTTTACAAGCTCCCATTCAATCACAAGAGGTTTGGGCAGCGGGTGTAACGTACCTCAAAAGCCGAAATGCTCGCATGGAAGAGTCAAAAAAGTCGGGTGGGGATAATTTTTATGACCGTGTGTATGATGCTGATAGACCAGAGATTTTTTTCAAGGCAAGTCCGCATCGTGTGGTAGGTTCGGGGCAAAATGTGAGAATAAGACGTGATTCAAAATGGAATGTCCCTGAACCAGAACTGACGCTGTTCATAAATTCAAAAGGACAAATTTCGGGTTATACCGTTGGAAATGATATGAGTTCGAGAGATATTGAGGGCGAAAATCCTTTGTATTTGCCTCAAGCAAAAACGTATGACAAAAGTGCCGCCATTGGGCCTTGTATCGCTATTTTTGATGAACCAATTTCTCCCGAAACTATAATTACTATTGAAATTCTACGTTACGAAATCACTCTTTTTTCAAATTCAATAGAAATAAATCAAATGAAACGAAAACATACCGAACTCGTGGAGTTTTTATTTAGAGAATCATCGTTTCCTAATGGTTGTTTCTTGATGACAGGCACTGGACTTGTGCCAAATGATGAATTTACACTTGAAGTTGGCGACGAAATACGTATAACCATTGATGGCATCGGAACTTTAGTGAATACAGTTGAGATGAAGTAACCGTATGACGGATTTCCTAATCTGTCGTACAAAATCATATTTTAATCAATACAACTTTTTAACTTTCAAACTTTACAACTTGATAATGCAAATCACAGGAAGAAATATCATAGGTTTTGAAACATTTTCAGAAGGAACGGTAGCCATTCAAGCAATAAACCCAGCTACTGGCGAAACCTTAGCACCGTTGTTTTATAAAGCCACTACTGATGAACTCAATTATGCTGCCGACAAAGCAGCAAAAGCATTTCAAATTTACCGCAAAAAGTCAGGTTTTGAAAAAGCCAGTTTTTTAGAAAAAATAGCTGAAGAAATAGAAAACTTAGGCGACTTATTGACCGAAAGATATGTTGCAGAATCGGGATTACCACAAGGACGTGCAGCAGGAGAGAGGGGACGAACCACTGGTCAGCTTCGTCTTTTTGCTCAACTTTTGCGTGAAGGGTCATGGGTAAATGCTCGAATAGATGCTGCTTTGCCAGAGCGTCAGCCAGCTCCACGCCCCGATATTCGTGCCATGGAAAGACCACTGGGAGTTGTCGGCGTTTTTGGAGCAAGTAATTTTCCTTTGGCATTTTCGGTGGCAGGTGGCGATACCGCTTCGGCTTTGGCGGCGGGTTGTTGTGTTATTTTTAAAGCTCATCCTGCCCATCTTGGAACATCAGAGTTAGTCGGAAAAGCAATTCAAAAAGCTGCGGAGGCAACAAATATGCCCGATGGAGTATTTTCATTACTGTTTGATGATGGACACGAAATCGGTTCGGCTTTGGTGAAACACCCAAGTATAAAGGCTGTCGGTTTCACGGGTTCTTATAAAGGGGGTAAAGCATTATTTGATGCAGCAGTTACTCGCCCCGAACCAATTCCTGTTTATGCCGAAATGGGAAGTGTAAACCCTGTTTTTGTTTTGCCGAAAATTTTGGCAGAAAAAGGCTCGGCAATTGCTCAAAACTTTGTGGCTTCAGTAACAATGGGTGTTGGACAGTTTTGTACGAACCCAGGAATGTTGTTTTTGCAAAAAAATGATAATTTTATGAAGGAATTAGAAAAACAAGCACCAACTGCACAAGGAGGCGTAATGCTCACAACGGGTATTCGTGATGCTTATGTAAAAGGTATCGAACACGCAAAAAACTTTACTCAAATTATTGGTATTGGTAAAGCACCCGAAGGTTTTACTGCAGTTGAACCAATTATTTTACGAACAGATATTGAAGGTTTGAATAATAATGCACATCTTGGAGAGGAAATTTTTGGACCTACAAGTTTGGTTGTGGAAGCAAATTCAAGAGAGGAGATTTTGCAAGCAGCCAAAAACCTTACAGGACATTTGACGGCAACGGTTCACGGTACAGCAGAAGATTTGGCAGAGTATGCTGATTTAATAGAAATTTTAGAGCAAAAGGTAGGTAGAATTCTAATCAACGGTTTTCCAACTGGCGTAGAAGTTTCTCATGCGATGGTTCATGGTGGCCCATTTCCTGCAACTACAGATTCTCGTAGCACATCGGTTGGCACAATGGCAATTACTCGTTTTACTCGCCCTGTTTGTTATCAAAACTTCCCAGATTCGCTTTTATTGGATGAACTAAAAAGCGATAATCCATTAAACATTTGGCGTTTGATTGATGGTGAGCTAAAGAAATAAAAACCATTGAACAAAGAGACCCCAAATCTATCCAATTTGAGGTCTCTTTGTTATAAAGTATTCAGCTTAAAATCACTTTTGATTTGCCTTGCGTATAAGGTCATAAAACTTAGCACTATTGGCAGAAATACAATCTCCACCGCTATTTAAGTTATATAAATTATTTGAAGTATCAGATAATTCGTACTGACTTGTATCTTCCATATATCGAACCGACTTAAACAAGCAAGGGGCTATTTTAGCATTAAATTTATTAATAATACCAACTTTGTTATTTCCTTTTGAAACTATCGCCATTCCATTTTTGAATTGGTTAATTTCGGAGTATTCAAAAGTTATCTGCACTTTCCCTTTTTTATCAATAAAACCGTATTTATTATTGTCATATTTGACTCCAATCAGTCCTTCTGATGAAAACAATAATTCGTTATAAGATGGTGTTAAAACTTCTTTTCCTGTAAAATCCAGTAAGCCCCATTTATCACCTTTCAACATCGCTAAGTTTGTGCGGTCGAACTTACGAATGTTTTTGTAGGCTTCTGTGGTAAATCTTTTCAAAGTATTTTTATCTATAAGGTTATAACCATCATCATAGTTGCCTTTTTCAGTAGGAGAGTTTGTACGAACCACAACCAATGTACTGGCAAGAATAGTATCTGTAACCATGTAGCGAATACCTTCTGGGGCGTTAGGATTAACTTTATCAATAACAATTCTTCCGAAACGGTCATAGACAATATCTACTAAACAATTACCTACTGGTTTGCTACAATTAGTTGCTTTTTCGGTAACTACAGCCAATCCTGTTACGTTAAAGGGTTGTACCTCATCATAAATAGGTGGAATAACTTCGGTGCCATCAAAGCTTATGTAACCACATTTTGTTGTTCCTTTATCAGCAATAGATTTACAGGCAGGAGCTAATCCAAATCTGTTAAAATCACCAATTGTGGCATAAGTTTCACTTAACTTACGTTCGTTAAGTTCTATTAAGCGAATACCCGAAGCATCTTTTGCTATTACCGAGGCTGCTGTTGGTGAAACACTTGGGTCAATTGTTACACTACGAATATAGTCATAAGAAGGTTTGATTCGAGTATTCCCATCGGAATCAATTAAACCTACTTTTTTGTTTTGTTCAACAATTATCCAGCGATTTGCTTCTGAAAGTGTAATTTTATCAAAAGTGATGTCAGTAATTGACGAACCATCTATTTTTATCAATCCAAACAGTTTACCATTTCTTACTTTAAAAATATTACCAATAAATGCTTCAATTTCATCATAACCTGCTGAAATGGGCTTTTTAATAGAATCATAGCTGTTGTCAATAAGGGCAAATTTATTGCTTTTAAACTTCGCTAAACTAACCCCAAATTTCAAGGCTTTGGCATCTATTATATCTGTTAAAACCTCACTTTCAATACCTTCAGCATTTACAAAATGCCAGAAAAATTTTTTCACTAATGCTCTGCCATCATTGAATGGCTCGGCGTAGTCATATTGTGCAGGAATAACTTCTTCGCCACAAAGGTTCAAAAATCCAAAAACCATGTCTTTTTTTACACGGGCATAGCCTTGATGGTAATTGTCAATCAAACCGTAGCGAGGATTTCCTTTTAGTGTTTCTAATGAAAAACCGGTAATGGCTTTTCCTTCATCGTCTTGCGTGAGTAAAAAAGAACCTTTCTCTTTTTCAGAAAAGCATTGTCCACTCTGGCTTACAGAATAGGTTTTATTCAATTGGCTTGCCTGTTCAAGCTTAGAAACATTGTCAATTGTGATTTTATTCACAATTTCGAGTTCTCGCTTGTAGGCATTTTCTATTTGAGTAAGATAATTTGGAAATTGCTCGTGTGTGAGGTAGTCTTGTTTTACGAGCAAACTATCCATTTCTTTAGGCAAAGTTTTTTTTCTATTATCCTCAAACTGTGACATTGAGTTTTTAGCATAACTTATAACAGACTTGCGGGCAACAGCTCCAGAAACAAATTGTTGTTGAGTTTTAGCAAAGCCCCCGGTTGAATCTTTTGGGGACATTGATACAGCTTGCACTACTTGTGCAAAAGTATTACTGACGAAGTTAATAAGTAAAAATAGGATAATGGAAAATTTCTTCATCGTGGTTGGTTTTTACTGTTAATATTTAGCAAAGATAATGTTTTTGTTTTCCTGAAAAGTTTCGCAAATTATATTCAATTATTATAAAATCCATAAAAAAGAAAAAAATATTTATAAAAAGCACTTTTTTCTTTTCTTTAGAAAAACAAAAATCGTGGTAATAAACGGAAAATAAGCACTTTTAACTTGGGTTGATAAAGATAGTTAAAGAATTTTTTTTACTTACAAAAGTAGCCAATCGCTACATGATTCTTGAAAAATGTGGAAAGTAAATTATATAACAAAAACCGCAAGAAAATTAATCTTCTTGCGGTTTTTCAAGTATTTTATTGTTCACTAACCTTATTTCTTAGGTGCAGGAACTGGAGTTGTTTGTGCTGCTGTTTTTGCAGGAGGTGTTACGCCTAATTTTTTGAAAATTAAGTCTGAAATGTTATCAGCATCGGGTGCAACTAACAAGATTGGAGTTGTTCCTGGCCCAGCGTCAGTATTAAAAACATACGTATATCCATTTTCTTTAGCAACATCTTTTACAGTTTTGTCGATTTTCTCTAAAACTGGAGCTAATAGTTGTTGTTGTTTTTGTTGCAATGCAGTTTCAGAATTTTGTTGAAATTCTTGAATAGCAGTTTGACCACTTTGCAATTCTTTCTCACGGTCAGCTTTAATTACTGCTGACATAGTTCCACCATTTTTTTGATAATCTTCGTATTTTGCTTGAAAAGCTGCAATTTTATCTTGCAAAAGTTTATCATACTGAGCTTTTTCAGTTTTCAGTTTACTTTCAATATCCTTTGCATCTGGTATGTTGTTCAGAATAAAATCAACATTGGTATAGCCAATTTTTGCAGTTTGGGCATTTACGTTAGCAATACCAACAAACATTAAAGCCGTGATAAATGCGGCAAAAAATTTCGTCTTCATTTGTTTACTATTTTTTTGGTTTGATTACTTGGTTATTTTGGTTTTTGTCTTCTTTCAATGAAATTCCTAAGGCCTCCAATACATAATCGGTATAATCATGGCGAGGGTCGGTATAAATCATATTAATATCTGATGCTTTGTCAAAAATAAACATTAATTGTTTTTGTCGGGCTATTTTTTCACAAGCTTTATAGATTTCGTCTAAAGATGGTTTTATCAATTCTTTCTTTTTTTGAAAAACCAAACCATTGATGCCAAAAACTTTATTATTTAGGTCTTTCAAGGCATTTTCTTTGTCTTCAATATTTTTTAGTCGTTCACGTTTCATATCAGCTGTTAACAAAATTTCTTCTTGCTGATACTGTAAACGCATTTTTTTTAGCTCTGTTTCTTTCTCTTCAATATCTTGCACCCATTTTTCGGAATATTTTTCCATATCCTCTTGTGCTTTTTTGTACTCGGGCATTTTGCTTGTAATGAACTCCGAATCGACATATCCAAACTTCTGTGCGAAGGTTTGAACAGAAACAAATGCCAAAATTAGTAAAAATATTGTCTTTTTCATTCAAAAATAATTGTCAATGCTTAAATTTGTGAATGTTTTTTATTTAATGGTAAATTATTGAAGCCTTTAAGTTTTTGTGATTCTGACATACTAACGTATCTTACGTAACTAATTAGTATATCATTAACAGATTTTTAACAAATAGGTAAACCAATAATTCACTTAAAAACTATCTACTTGCTGGCGATTAACAATAGTCTAATTATCTTATTTGCTGACCGATACTAAAAGTAAATGACTTTAAGCCACGATTTGAAATACCGGGAATCGGGTCAAATCCTTTGCCGAAATCAAGACCAATCATACCAAATGCTGGCATAAATATTCTTGCACCAACACCCGCCGTACGACGAAGTTTGAACGGATTGAAATCTTTATAACTGCCCCAACTATTACCGGCTTCTACAAAAGTTAAGAGAAAAATAGTTGCTTGTGGGTTAAGCGAAACAGGGTAACGCAATTCGGCAGCATATTTACTGTAAGCAATTCCACCCATACGACTCAAAGTAACACTACCAGTGCTTGTTCTTAATTGTTCAGCTTCTGCCATTGATAGTTCGTGAACTACGCCCTCGTCGTAGCCCCTCAAGCCAATTAAATCGGCACCCACATTCATAGAGTTTTGCATCCCCATTCCTGCTCCACCTAAGATAAATCTACCAAATGGACTAAAATCTACACGACCTCCATATTTACCCAAAAAGCCCATATTAGCTTTTGCGTGGAAAATCAATTTACCAACTACTGGAGCATACCAATCGCCATCAAACATCCATTTATGTCCTTCAATCCATTTGAATTTATCAGTTACTGTTCCGTTTCTAAATGCTGAATATGGAGGATTGAATGTGGCACTCAAAGTAAATTGCGAACCAGCACGAGTAAACTGAGGATTATCTAAACTATACCTTGAAAGGGTAAAAGCAACTGATAAATCGTTGGCAACCCCTTTTTGAAAACCAGGAATAAAATAACTATTATCAACATTATATCTTTGATAAGACAAAGCAGCGTTGAAACTAAAGCTACGATCTGGCCAATTTAAACGTTTTCCATAGGTAACAGATCCTCCTGTATTTTTAAAATAACCCGAATAAAGGCTTGACCCTCCATAAATAGAGGCATAGTCAGCTCCATATTGTTTTTCTAAGGCTTTTTGATAACCTCTATTATCGGAAGAAGTGTGAAATATACTAACCGAAAATGAATTTGGTTTCTTGCCACCTATCCAAGGTTCTGTAAAAGAGAGTGAATAAGTTTGATAGAATCTACCACTTGCTTGCAAACGTAAAGCTAAGCGTTGACCATCACCAGCAGGAAGAGGTTTCCACTTTTTTAGATTTGTAATATTTCGAGCAGAAAAATTGTTGAAAATAACGCCAAAAGTACCAACAAAACCTTGTAAACCGCCCCAACCACCCGATAATTCGATATTATCGCTTGGTTTTTCTTCTACATTGTATTCAATATCTACCGTGCCATCAGCTTGTGGAATTGGTTTTGGTTCAATCTTTTGTGGATCGAAATAACCTAATCTTGAAAGTGTTTGTTGGGTTTCTATAAGTTCAGTTTTACTAAATTTTTGACCAGGTTTTGTCAATAATTCACGCATAACAACGTGGTCACTGGTTTTGGTATTTCCGTTAAGAATAATACGGTTGATGGTTGCTTGCTTACCTTCTCTAATTCGCATTTCAATGTCTATCGAATCGCCTTCAACGGCTATTTCGACAGGTTCACAGTTAAAAAACAAGTAACCATCATCCATGTAGGCCGAACTAACGTCGCCTTGTGGAATACCATTAATTTTTTTATTAAGCTCTTCAGGGTTATAAATGTCCCCTTTCTTGATAGATAGAATTGCCTCTAAATCTTTTGTTTTACGCAAATAGTTGCCTGTCCAAGTAATATTACGGTAGTAAAAACGAGTTCCTTCGTTAATATTCAATACTATTCTTAGATTATCTCCATCAGTCGAAAAGGTAGAGTCAGATGTGATTTGGGCATCTCGATAGCCTTTTTTATTATAGTAATCAACAAGAGCTTTCTTGTCTTCTTCAAATTTCTTGGGAATAAATTTTGACGGCGAGAAAATACGAAGAGGGGCTTTGATTTTCGTACTTTTCAATTTTCCTAATACTTTCCAATCTGGTAATTCGTTTACGCCAATAAGTGTTATATCATCAATTTTTACTTTATTTTTCTTGTCTATATTTACAATCAAAGCGGCATTATTGGCACGAATAGTATCTGAAATTTGCTTGATTTGTACGACAGTATTCAGATACCCTTTTTCAATATAAATCCTTTTGATAGTCAGTTGGATATTTTTTATCAAAGCATCGGTAATTACCTTTCCTTTATTGGCTTTTACTTTGTCACTTACGGCATCTATCTCACCTTTACGTAGCCCTTTGAATACAAACTTATTTAAACGTGGACGCTCTCGTAAATGGATGTCTAATTCTACTTTATCAAAATCAATCTTGGCAATATTGATAGCAACGTCTTCGATAATACCTTGTTCCATCAAACGACGAATTGCGGTACTAATTCGCTCTCCAGGAATGGTAATTTTATCATTTACGTTTAAACCCGATACCGAAATTAATGTATTGGGGTCGAGAAACTTTACACCACTAACAGTAATTTTCGAAATAGTGTATTCTTTTGGACGCTCATAATTAACCGCTATTTCTTTTGGTTGCTCAATTTTACGACCTACACCAAGTGGAAACTGGGCAAAAACACCCACAGAAGAAAGTAAAAAAGGAATGAAGAGAAAACTCCTAACCGAAACGCCAGACCGTCTAAAACAAGAAAATGTATTCATAAAAGTTCTAATCATCATAATTTAATATTTACACTCCTTTAAGAGCGGTTTGCCGATTCGATGGGAGGTAATTGCTCACTTGTTTTGCCGAAACGTCTTTCACGTTGTTGATAAGCGGCAATTGCTTCAAATAAATGCTTTTGACGGAATTCTGGCCAAAATAAATCGTCCATAAAGTACAATTCGGCGTAAGCCAATTGCCAAAGTAGGTAATTACTGATTCGGTGATCGCCACCTGTGCGAATCATTAAATCTACATCTGGGGCATCTTCGGTGGCTAAATACTGAGCAAAAACATTTTCAGAAATGTCTTCAACAGCTATTTCTCCTGTTTTGACCTTTGCTGCAATTTTTTTGGTTGCTTGTACTATTTCCCACTTTCCGCTATAACTCAATGCCAAAATCAGTGTTAGTCCAGTGTTATTTTTTGTCAATTCCACCGAATCAAGCATCTTTTTGCGAGCCGATTTCGGAAGATTATCAAGGTCGCCGATTGTTTTAACTCTAACGTTGTTTTTGTGCAAATCGGGCACTTCTTCACCAATAGTTTTTACTAACAATTGCATGATACCATCTACCTCTAATTTTGGACGATTCCAGTTTTCGGTTGAAAAAGTGTAGAGCGTAAGATATTTTACGCCTAATTCCACGCAGCCTTCAACAGTATCTCGAACCGATTTAACACCATGATGATGCCCAAAGATTCGCATAGCCCCTTGTTGCTTTGCCCAACGACCATTACCGTCCATAATAACGGCTATATGACGGGGTAAATTGCCTAAATCAATGTTTTCTTTCACGGGTAAATCAATTAACAATAACGAATTAACAAGGTTTAATTAATCTAATGTAAGCAAAAAGGACTGCAAAGGTAGAAAAAAAGAACTGTAATTGATAAGTTTTTGAGGATTTGTAGAATCTCGAAGCAGATTTTGTAGAGAAAAAGATGAATTTCTAAGTTTTATCTAAATTAACAACAAGAATAAAGTGAAAAAGGTACTTTATCTGGGCGGATTTGGACAATGAACTTTGTAAAATAAATAACTAATCGAAAAATTTGTATAATAATACATGTCCCTAACTTTGGTATTTGGTATTTGGTATTTAATCAAATATTGAAATTTGGCATCTGAAGGGACAATACCAGCAGGAAGATTCAAAGGATATGTTCCATCGGAATAATAGCCAAAGTTGTCTAAAAAATCGGTATTTACTCGTCTTGCTCCAAATTCAACACCCCAGTTCCATTTGCCTTTTCTCTGCCATTGTTTTTTAAAACCAATGCCTAACGAAATGTATTGCTCATTTTTGTTTGATGAATATGGAGAAAAAACAGAAGGATTTACGTCCGTTTTACTTTGAGATTTTGTGTCAATAATAGTAATTCCGTAGCCTCCAAAAACATAAGGAGTCCAGTTATTTACAATCCTTGAAGCACTGGTTCGAAAATTCAAGAAGTTATATTCTATTTGTCCGCCACCTTCTATCAAATTTGCATCAAAACTATATTCTCGTGATTGATGTAATGGGTCTGTTTTGACTAATTTGTCGTCGCCATGAACTTTCCCAATCATGGCTTGTGCCTTGAAAGAAACAGAACGGCTATAATTCATTCGCACAAAGGTATTTGCTCCTGGACGGATAATTAAGGGCTTATATGTGGGCATAACATCGCCTTTGTATTGGCATACACCAGCACCCGCTCCTATTTCCCACGTTTGAGCAAAAACACTTGATTGTAATACAATAAGAGAAGCTAAACCGAATATTTTTCTTACTACCAATTTGCAAATAATCATTTAAGAATTGTCGTTAAATGCTGCTGCGAAGAACCGCTTATACTCATATATTTAGTAGTGTTATTTTATAGGCGGGCATTTGATTTTACTACTGATTATATAACTAATAGTGAGTTGAGAGACAAAATAACTATCCCATCTTGTTGTACCTCGGGCACTATTGGCAGCGTAGCCAAACAGTGTTGTACCATTAGTAGCTGGTGTTGGAGTACCTGCCGCATTTAATTGATTGATAGCAATATTAGTAAAATCATTGACACGAGAAACACCTGTACGAGCGGTAAAGTTTTCACCGGCACGGTTAGCAAAAATAGCTCCCAAAGGAGAAACAGCTGCTAAATCATTTGGATTGGGATAGTCGGTATTACCTACATCGTCTAAATAATCAAAAGGGGTAATTCTTAATCCTGTCTCTAAATTCAAATCAAATTTTTCATTTAATTTGAATTTCAAACCTAAACCTACTGGAAAAACAGGTTGAATGAGGGAATATGCTTTTGGATAAGTATCGTTAATGCCTTGCCCCGATGTTTGCTTGTCTTTTAGGCTTGTCCAAGCACCTATTGTTACTTCACCAGTACCTGCGTCAACGGTTGCTACATCACGAGCTTGAGGATTATGTCCATAAAAACCAAAACCAATGAAACTATAAGGCATAAAACTACTTCTTCCTTGTTGACCTTTGCCATATTGTGGTAAAAGGTTGAATAAACCAGTAAGGGTAAATTCTTTTATATCATTTCTAAAATGAAGATTACGCAGAAATGGTTGATAAAATTTATCTAAATTACGTTGTGAATAATTATAATCATCACCTGCAATTCTTGCCCAAGTAAAACCAACACGTGCAGCTATTTGTGGCGATAATTGACGCGTATAATTGATAGTTGCGTTCCAACGAACATTCGTGATTAGGCCATAATAAAAGTAACTATATGGAGATAAATCGCCAAAATAATGAGAGCTTCCTCCCCCAATGCCTACCGATGAAAATTGATTGAGTTTATTTTTTTTACTGAAAATGCCAGACTGAGCAAAGTTTTCTTCATTAGCCAAAAGCACCAAAGAAAAACACAATAATAGGCTATAAGCCGTGTTTCTTAATTTTAACAATTTCATACGAATAGCTGGTTTGTCAAATTATTTAACGTAATTATAAAAACTTTTATTGTCAATTTCGGGCATCAATGCCCCATTTAAGTTTCCCTCTTAAAGTATTTAAGAAATCATCGCCTTCCATTTTGACCATTTTTGCTTTGAAATCTTCTTTTCTCACTGTAATCGTTGCCTCTTCATCATCACCAATAATCTTTGCACGAGAGTCCATCGAAACTAAGAAATTATTACTTCGACTTTCTACTTTGAACGAAATGACACTGTCATCAGATACAATCATTGGTCGCACAAATAGGTTATGTGGACAAATAGGCGTAATAATAAAATTTGCCGAATGAGGCATAACCAAAGGCCCACCACAACTCAACGAATAACCCGTTGAACCTGTTGCTGTTGCTACCATCAAACCATCTGCCCAATAAGTATTTAAAAACTCGCCATTAATATAAGCATGAATTACAATCATGGAAGAGGTATCGGTCTTTGAAATAGCTATTTCATTAAGAGCAAAATTCGTGCCTTCTTCAAAAAGCTCTGTTTCGGAGGTTGCCGAAATCATTGTTCGCTCGTCAATACTATATTGTCCATTGACTAATTGGTAGATTGTTCTTTCAATTTTGTCGGGAGAAACAGCCGCTAAAAAGCCCAATCGTCCGAAATTGAAGCCTAAAACAGGGATTTCTCGCTTACCAACGTGCGAAAGCGTTTCGAGGAATGTACCATCGCCACCGAGGCTGAAAGCGAAGTTGGCATCAAAGATTTCATTAGAATTAGTGTAAACAACTTTGCTATCAATCCTAATGCCCGATTGGAGCAATATTCGTTTAAAAGATTCAGAAAGTTGAATCTCTATTTTATGTTGTTTTAGTTCGTCAAAAACTTGCTGAATATTGGGAACGGAATCAACATTAAATTTTCGACCGTGAATGGCTATTTTCATTAGAAAAAAAACCCTGACCTCTAATAGGGAAGTTAAAATTTGAGTAATTTATATACTTTAAGGCAAAATTATTAAGGGCAAAATTACGAAGGATTGTCGCAAAAGCTACTTAAAATGCTTACAAATCAAAACCTTCGCTTTGTGCAGGAATTAGAATTTCTTGAAAACCGACTTTTTCCAAGCGATTTTTGAAAGCCAATTGATTCTCTATTTCTCCATGAACCAAGAAAAGCTTCTTCACTTTTTTAGCATCTTGGCAAGATAGATATTGAATCATTTCGGAATAATCGGCATGGGCAGAAAAAGAATCCATTACTTCTACTTGGGCATTTACCTTATGTAACTGACCAAAAATTCTTACCTCTTTTGCTCCTGATTTTAATATAGCACCTAAACTTTCAGGAGAGCAATAGCCTACCAGTAAAATAGTTGTTGTTGGTTTTTCAACATTATTGGCAATATGGTGTTTTATTCTGCCAGCCTCTGCCATACCCGACGACGAAATAATAATACATGGTTCATGGCTTTCATTAAGGGCTTTCGACTCATTTACCTCACTAATATAATGTAAATTGTCAAAATCAAAGGCATCGCCATCGTGCTTAATATACCGTAATATTTCGGGATTAAAACATTCTTCATTGTTTCTCATTGCGATTGTAGCTTTTACTGACAAAGGACTGTCGATATAAACAGGGATTTTTGGTAAAAGTCCTTCGGAAGAAAGTTGGTCAAGGGCATAAATTAATTCTTGCGTTCTATCAACTGCAAATGCTGGAATAAGTAGTTTTCCTTTGTTTTCTACGCAGGTTTCTTTAACAATTCGCAGTAAATGTGCTTTTACATCAACTTCTGGCTCATGCAATTTATTGCCATAAGTTGATTCACAAATAATATAATCGGCTTGTGGAAAAGGCATTGGACTGCGTAAAATTTTGTCGTTGGGTCGTCCAATATCTCCAGTAAAAAATAAGGTTTTCGTAGCATTTTCCTCTTTTAAAGACAAGTAAATACCGGCACTTCCTAATAAATGTCCACTATCAAAATAGGTAGCAGTTATACCTTCTTCTAAATAAAAAGGAGTAGAATAATCTACGGTTTTGAATAAAGATAAAGCCATTGCCACATCTTCGGCATTATAAAGCAATTCAAAAGGCTCTTCGTTGCGTTTTATTCTTCTTTTATTTATACGTTCTAAGTCTTTTTCTTGAATATACGCCGAATCGAGCAGCATCATTTCGCATAAATCCTTAGTGGCGTTTGTGGCATAAATTGTACCTCTGAATCCTTTTCGGACTAATCTCGGAACAAGTCCTGAGTGGTCGATGTGAGCATGACTTAAAATAAGGAAATCTACCTCTTTGGGGTCAAACCCAAATTGTAGATTTAATTCGGTCGTGCCAATTCCTTGGAAAAGTCCACAATCCAATAATATTTTTTTGCCTTTGTTGGTCGTTACAAGATGCTTGCTTCCAGTAACTCGTTGAGCCGCTCCGTAAAATTGAATTTTCATATACCCCAGTTTTTTTGCAAATAAGAGAATTTATTTTGTCAAAAAAACAATGAAAGAGTAAATTTATACAGAATCGAATAGACAATCCAATTTCAATTCAATCCAAATTGTCTTAAATGGAAGCCTTCGTTACTATTTTTGAAGGTAAATTCCTCTCCGTCTAAAATCTGCCAATGTTTGCGGTCAATATCCGACATGTTTTTTTATATCAGGAAAAAGATTCAATGGAACTTTCATAATCCTACCGTCAGACAAATACAATTCTACAAATCCTTTTGGAAATTTTAAATTTATTAGCTTAGTTACCAAATCATTTTTTTATTAAAATTGCTTTTATTTTTTCACCTTTCAAAACTTTTTCTACTTGCGAAACTGTAAGTTCGTAATACTTATCTATATCTCTGATTTAGTTCTTTTTTGTAAAATCTCCTTTTTCAAATATACTCAAATCATCTAACCAAACTTTTGCACCTTTAGCATTTTTATTATTTGTTCTGAAAATATATATGTTTTCTCTCATTTGGGTTTTCTCCTGCCCATGTAATAGACTTCCTGCGAAAGTATTTTAAGTCGAAAAACACCATCTTTTCGGCTACAAATTGAGCAAATTTTTCAACCGTAGCGGTGCTATGCTTTCAAAA
>NZ_JAYWCU010000227.1:0-7403 GCF_043780375.1 Emticicia sp.
TTTACCCCACTCTGTCTTTTTTTGCTAAAAATTAAAATAATACAATTTGAGTCAAGTTATCTTAAAATAATTATACTTTAAACCCGTAATTCGCATAAGATATGAATTTTGCTAAATATATTTCAGTTATTGCAATAAGCATGCTGAAGTTTGCCGGGGGACCTTTAACGGGCTTAGCCCTAAAGTTAGGATGGGTTGAAACTGCTATCTGCTCTGTTATTGGAATGATGATTACAGTTACGTTGATTGTCTATTCTAGTGATTTTATACAAAAAGTTTGGATAAATTTTTTTCCTAAAAAAGAAAAAACAAAGAAATTTACTAAAATGAATCGCTTGGCAATAAAAACCCGCAGGAAATTTGGTTTGATTGGGATTTCATTGCTAACTCCCTTACTATTTACGCCCATTGGAGGAGCTGCCATAGCTATGGCATTTCGGTACGATAAACGAGAAATTATGGTTCAAATGTTTATAAGTGCCGTAGTTTGGGCAATCGTGCAAACATTATTTTTCTATTTTGTAAAAGATTTAATCTTCTAAAACTTTGCTACTCTCACCCTTTTCAAAACGTCGCCATTTTTGCTAATTTCTAAAATGTAATTGCCCGTAGGAATATCGGTATGACTCAAATCAATATAGGCGGTTTTATCTACTATAGAAATAAAGTCGTTTCTTACTTCTTGTTTATGCCCTGTTGCAGTAAATAGAGCGAAGTTCAGTTTCGTAAGTTCCTCATTATCAGGGAGTTTTACATTACAAATTTGCTCAAATGGATTTGGATAAACTCGCCAATCGGGAAGTATATTTTCGGTAGGATTAGTAGATGACGTAACAAAAAATTGAATGGTTTTTGATGAAATGACAGAGTCTTTTTTATAGGCTTTGGCACTTAGTGTATAAGTTCCAACAGGGAATTTTAGCCCTCGACCTTCACCAAAGAGATTATAAGGCAATCGGTCAGATGTACGACTAAATTTATATGGCCCAGTTAAGTTAAATACAAAATCTACTGAATCTAAATTACAACGAGCAAGAATATTAAGTTTTTCGGGCAGAACATCTAAATATAATACTCGTTTGTTGTTTATAAAACCCCAAGGCTCAAAAGGAACATCAAAATAATCGGCTTTTATTAATTCAAAATCAATAATAGGAGGAACGATGTCGAGATAAATAAAAGAGTCGATACTCCCGCCATTGTTATCATAAATACGTAATTTTACTTTGTTTTTTCCTAAATAAGGAGCTTTTCCATAAAAATTCAATTCAAATCGGTTGAAATTCACCCATGCAGGGGCTTCTAAAACCTCAATATAAGCAATAAAACCATCGGTGTCGTAGTACAAATTTTCGGGAATTCGAAACTGAAAACTTTGATTAACAACCAGTTCTTTGGTATAGTCTTTTATGTTTTCTTTAGGAAGTTGGTTCGGTATATTTGGATTAGTAGACGGAATTGGTGGCGGCGGCGGAGTAGGTGTCGGAGTAGTTTCAACAATATCGGGTAATGGATTTTCAATTTTCTTGTTTTCTGTAATTAAATCTTCGTCTAAAGTTATTTTTACTCGTTTTTTACCATTTTCTGACCGTGTTTTCCAGTCGTTGATAACCAACTCTCGGCTATCAGTTAATTGCGAAAGACGATATTTGACCGAATCGGCGAAGATAATTGTCGACTTAGGTTTATTTAAAGCTTTGATGGCTTCTTGAATTGCAGGAAAAATTTTTTCATATTCTTGATTATTATTAGACTCAATATAAAATGCGATAAATTCACAATCGTATTCTATACTTCTTTTGGCATAATCTTTCAGTTCTTCGGGTGTTTGTAAGTCGAAAAAAGCAACTTCCGTATAAAATTTCTGATTAAAGCCAGTATTATTAAAGCCAATATCTGCTTGAAAACCATCAATAGAACTTTTAATAATATCAGCTTTAGATGTCAAATCTTTGAAAGCTAAAGTATTTCGCAAAATTGAGAGATTGTCAGCAATTCCACCAAATTCACAAGCAACTTTGTATGTTGGTTCAACCGATTTTATAGCACCAATAATTTGGTCGTAATATTTTTTAATCATCAAATGACGAAAAATATACCAATCTTTACCTCTACGACCTCGAAAAGAGTCTTGAGGCGTACCTATGTTTACATAAGGTTCAACTTCTATAAAGCTCTTGTAATTTGTTCCCCAATAGCTATTAAGTGTACGGATGGTAGTATATTTCTCTTTTGCCCAATCTTTAAACTTTATCATTGCCCATTTAGAATGGTCAAAAACAGCGGGATATTCTCTTTCGGGCCATTGTTGGTTTTGGTAGGTAAAACCTAACTCTTGTTGTGGTGTGTTTACAACGGAAATAAAAATTATTTTTCCATTTTTCTGTAAATTTTTATAACGCTCGCATACTTCTTTAACAAATCCTGCCGCTTTTTCGATAGAGGGCTGGTGGGCAAAACTAAAGTGATTGTTGTCGTAATAATTGGTCAGCACTTTTCCCTTAAAATCTTTTACCGCTTCTTCTTCTTCCCAAAAACCTTTGGTAAGACCGAAATTACGACCAAGATGTATGCGAATGGCAACTTTTATACCTAAATTATTGACTGCGTGATTAATCTGATTGTCTAACTGAGTAAAGTTAGGTTTTGAGTTTGGTTGTGGATATACACGCTCCCAATGAACGGTTAGCATAGTGGCATTGCAGCCAGCTGCAACCAACTTATTCATTACAGGAATGCCATTATTTAGGTCGGATTCTAAATTTAAAACACCGTGGCAAACGTATTTTTGAGCGTTTGATGTATTGGGCAAAATAAACATTGAGCCAAAACATATAAAAAGTGCTATTCTTAAACGTTTCATTATGTTTTATTTTAATTCGTAGAACTCCTCTAAAATTTCTATTTTTTTCTCAAAACCTGCTTTTCTTCTCAAAATTTCATCAAATTTTACGCTTTGTATGTCTTTATTTTCAACAAAACCAGCCTCAAAAAATTGCTTAACATCCTTTACATCATCAATCTTTGCATTCACAATCAAGCCTTTATTCAGTAAAATGGGGACTGTCCGATAAATAGTTTTTTCGCCATTCTTTGTTGTAAATTCCATGTTAAGGTGTGGAGGCTGAAAAAACAAATTCAATAATTTACCAAACCAATTATACGATGTTTTTACTTTAATAATAGAAAGCAGTTTTTTGTTAGAAGAATCGGCCTTTATTAAAGAATTTAGATCGAAACTTTTACCCATTTCCCAAGTTGTGCTTGACTGCTTAACCAATTTCAAAGTTTTGGTATGTTCTTTCTTCTTCAATAACAAACGATTATCCCAATTATTTATTGGTTCGTAGCGTTGTAAAAGAGCAATTAAAGTCAGCGTCTCATCGCCAACGGCATACTTATTATCAGTACTTTCAATGCCATAAATCACAAAATCAGGAGCGGTTGCCGACAAATATTTCTCTTGATTCTTTTTATCCAAATATTCATTATAAGCCTGATAAGATTGAATAATCGGGCGAGGATTATAATTGAGCTTATTGAGGTATATTTCTGATGTTTCGTTTGGTACTAAATCGGTGGTTTTATTGCCAATTAAATCTAAGACCTCTTTTGGGTACGTAAAGTTGTAATGAGGCGTGTTTTTTTTTGAAATATTCTTAAAATATTCGGGAAAAATGTAACTTTTGGTGCGTAAATTATCAAAAATAGAAATAGAAAACTCCCCATAAATTGGCTGATAGAAAACAAGATAACTCAATAAATTGAGCGAAACCAACAACCAACCACTTTGTTTGAGCCATTTTTCAGCACTAAAATTACTCAATAGCAAAAATGGCAAAAATGCACTACGAACAAACGATATTAAATGCCCATCATCGGCTCGCACAAAAGCGTATTTGATAAGCACAAATGAGCAAACAGCTACACAACCCAATACAAAAAATGAATCAAGGGTTGGTAAAGAAAAATCCTTTTTTCTCAATTTTCGAACAATAAAACTAATAAAAATCAAGATAAGTAGTGCAAATATAATATACGAAGAAACTACTGCCCTCAGTCTATCAATAGGAAAAAAAGACTGAGATTCGTTATAACCTTTGATAATCTCAATGCTGAAAAAAAAGTAAGCAATGAGGTCAGTTTTAAGTAACAAAGCTAAAGTTATTAACAAAACGGTGCTTCCGAAGAAATACAAAAGCAGGTTTTGAAGCGATAAGCGTTTCGAGAAAAAAGCGTATAGCAAGAGAATAAAGACAAATCCGAGGGCAATAACGCCATAATTGGCTTTGATATAAAAATTAATAACGCCCATCATAATCGCATGAACGAGAAACCAATGATTTTGTTTTTTCAAAAATAAAAGCCCCGAAAAAATGCTGATATAGAAAAGCAAAAAACTCAGCCATTCGCCATAAACGGAAGTGATTAGCAAAAACAGAGCAAAATGGACGAGAAATTGGTAAACTTTGAGTGGTTTTGGCAAAAAATGATAGAGTAAAAACCCAAGATTGGTAAAGCAAAAAACATCGAACAGAAAGAACTGAAGATTACTTGTTTCGATAGAAATTCGTTGCGTAAGTCGGCCCAAAGGCCCATAAGTATAGATAATGTCTTTACCAAAAATCAACCCTTTTTGATACGCCATTTCTAAGGCTATTCGCCAAGAATTATCAATGCCAGCTTCGGGTAATGTAGAAATTTGATAATAAGGAAATAACAGAACTATCAATAATAATAAATAGGCAAATTTTAACCAAAAGCTATCAATTTGCCATGTCAAGAATCTCTTCATAAGCTATTATTTCTTCATATAATCTCCTCGTGAGAAGAATTTTTCAACAAAACAATACATCAATATAAAGAAATAGCGGCTACCCATTTCTTTGATTTTCAGCTTCGACTCTCCGTATTTTCTATTCGTCCAACTATTTGGAACGACTATGTAAGAATATCCACGCACGATGGTTTTAAGAGGAAGTTCAACCGTCAAGTTGAAATGTGGTGAAAGAAAAGGCTTTAAACCTTCCATTGTTTCACGTTTGTAGAGCTTGAAGGCATTAGTAGTATCGTCATATTTAATACCGATTACCATTTTGATAATAAAATTAGCAATTCGATTGATGAGTTTTTTTACAGCAGGATAATCAATGACTTTTCCGCCTTTTATCCAACGACTTCCAAAAACCGCATCAACGTTTTCGGTAAGCATTGTTTTGTAGTATTTTACTAAATCTTCGGGGTCGTCCGACATATCGGCCATGAAAACCGCTACGCAATCACCCGAAAAACGCTCTAAACCATAGCGAACGGCATATCCAAAGCCATTTGGTCCTTTGTTTGTCTCAAAAACTAAGCTCGGAATTTCTTTTTGTAATTCCTGCAAAACTCCCAAAGTATTATCCTTTGAATTATCATTTGTTACCCAAATTTCGTGTGGAATATCGTATTTTTTTAAAGTAGCGTATAAACTTCTGAGGGTTTCGGAGATACTTTCTTCCTCGTTATAAGCAGGAATAACAACACTTAATTTCATGGACTGAGGTTTTCAAAAATTAATAAACCAAGATTTAGTAAAAGCACAAAAATACATAAAATCTCGGATAGCCTTGTGTTATTAGAGGTTTTATTGGAAAATGGAAGCTTTTATAGCCTTACTGAAAAATAATTTACCCCTCAAATAGCATCTTTTTTTGCTATTAGAGGGGTAAAAAACAAATTTAATTATCATCTCTACTACACTCGCTTGCTGATATTATCATACATTTGAGTAAGCGTGGTTGTCAAATCATATTTCCAAGTCCATTCTGGGTAATGCGTCTTGAACTTCGTAAGGTCAGAAATATACCAAATATGGTCGCCACTACGGTTGTCGTCAGCATAGCTAAAACTCATTTTATTTCCTGTAATTTCTTCACAGATCGCAATTCCTTCTTGCATTGAGCAGTTAGAGAAACGTCCACCGCCAGCATTATAAACTTCACCTGGACGAGGGTTTTGGTAAAAATGCCAAAACATATTCACCAAGTCCCAACTATGAATATTATCACGCACTTGCTTGCCTTTGTATCCAAAAATCGTGTAATGATTTCCAGTAATCGCACATTTCATCAAATATGCCAAGAAACCATGCAATTGAGCTCCCGAATGATTTGGTCCGGTCAAACATCCACCACGGAAAACGGCAGTTTTCATGGCGAAATATCTGCCATATTCTTGTACCATCACATCGGCTGCTACTTTCGATGCTCCAAAAACTGAGTGTTTCGAGTGGTCAATCGACATTAATTCGTCAATTCCATGCTCGAAATAAGCATGATTTTGGTCAATTTCCCAACGAGTTTCTAATTCTACCAATGGCAAGAAATTTGGCGTATCGCCATAAACTTTATTGGTTGAGGTAAATATAAAAACAGCTTCTGGGCAATGCTGACGAGTCATTTCAAGCATTACAAGTGTGCCATTAGCATTTACCGTAAAGTCAGTGAATGGCTCACGTGCTGCCCAGTCGTGGCTTGGTTGAGCGGCAGTATGCACTACCATTTTAATGTCTGTGCCGTATTCTGCAAAAATCTTTCCGATTTCAACTTCTGAGCGAATATCAGCATTATAATGCTTATAATTAGCAAATTTATTTTCCAAACCCTTGCGATTCCAATCGGTTGATGCCTCTGCTCCGAAAAAGTATGATCGCAGATTGTTGTCAATACCGATAACTAAATCAAATTTATCGGCAAAAAAAGCGACCGATTCACTTCCAATCAGACCAGCCGACCCTGTTACTAATGCTATATTCATTTCCTAAATTTACGATTTGTGATATTAACTTGCCGAGAATGTTTAAAAAACAAAAATAGGCATTTTACAGTAAACGTAGCTTTGTATTGCTATTGTGAACTGTAAACTGCCTACCATGAACTTTAAAAGTTAAGCTCCTGCATTTGCTTTACCTGCACCAAACATCTTTTCACGAATAGCATTTGTACGTTGTTCGAGTTCTGGTTTAGCTGTATATTTATTTTTTAATTGACGTGCAGCAGAATCAGGGCTTACACCATAAACCCAATCATCTCCTTTGCGAGCGTCTTTTTGTTCAATAACATTATTTTTCTGATAGTCGCACGAAGCCAACGAAATCGCAGCTACTGCAAATAATAAAACACTAAACTTTTTCATGTCCGAATGTTGTCGTTAAATTTGCACAAATTTAAGTTTGGTAATTCAAAACGCCAAGAAAAATTGTACTTTTTAAATGAACAGAACTTTTTGGCTATTAGCTTTTAGCAATTGGCGATTAGTTTTTTATTTAAAACCGTACACAAATAATAATACTTGGAGAAATTAGACGAGTAAAAGACAAACTCGCCTAATTTTGTAAAAATATATAATTATAATATGTACAA
>NZ_JAYWCU010000228.1:0-12265 GCF_043780375.1 Emticicia sp.
TTTTTACAAAATTAGGCGAGTTTGTCTTTTACTCGTCTAATTTCTCCAAGTATTATTATTTGTGTACGGTTTTAAAGTTTGTATCAATAAATGTGTGAATAATGATAGTATTGTTAAAAATTATGTAACACTTATTCTACTAAGATTATTCACTTTTGTACTACAATTACTTACCAAGCTACTCCTACTGAATATCTTTTATATTAATAATTTTGTAATGTTTTTTAGAATTAAACAAAGATTTATTGTCATTAAATAAATTTTAAATACAATAATAAGCTTCAAATATTGCTATTAAATATATGCTTTGTAAATTTGTATAACTTGAATAATCTTAATCTTAGTTGCTAAATGAAGTCTAATCGGAATTGGATAATTTTATTGTTGTGTATTATTTCGATAGAAACCTACTCACAAATTCAAATTACTTTCCCCGTAACGAGGATAGTTTTTCAGCGTAATAATCAAAATCAAGCTTATGTAAATATTGCAGGTAGTTATTTCCAACTACTTGATCGTATAGATGCACGTGCTATACCAATTAATGGAGGACAAGGTACCGACTGGATAACTATTCAGAATACTTTAAATTCAGGCATTTTTAATGGATCACTTCTGCTGAATGGTGGGTGGTATAACATCGAATTAAGAGGTGTTCTAAATGGGAATACCGTAACTTCTACTACACTTGAAAGGGTTGGTGTTGGCGAGGTATTTATTGTGTCGGGACAGTCAAATGCCCAAGGAGACGCCAGTTATTCTGGTGGTGCAACCGGAGCTTCTGATGATCGTGTTTCTACAATTGATTACTATGATGCTGCTCTTAACGAAGATGCTTTGCCTTTTCAGTTTTCGCACATGGGTGATTTTACAAGAATGTCTCCTTATAATTATGTACCTTGGTTTTGGTCAAGATTAGGTGATAAACTTGCCCAAAGGCTCAATGTGCCCGTATTATTTTATGGAGCAGCATTAGGAGGAATTGGTAGCGAGGTTTGGCGACGATCTGTTGAAGGGCAAGATTTAAGACAAGAGCTGCCCACATTTATTAAAGTACAAGGAATGCCTTACAGAGGTTTGAAGGCCGCTTTGCAACGCTATGTTACACGAACGGGCGTGCGAGCAGTTTTATGGCAACACGGGGAAAGTGATGAAAATATATTGGCAGAACTTTATTATGCTAACGTAAAAACAATTATTGATAAAAGTAGGGAAGACTCAAAAAAAGGCGACTTAGCTTGGGTAGTTGCGAGGTCTTCACGTAATCCTACTACACATCAGAACGTTATAGATGGACAAAATTTTATTATCAATAGAATGTCAAATGTTTTTAATGGTCCTACAACTGATGAAATTGCTGGATCAAATCTAAGAGCAGATGGGATTCATTTTCATAGAGATGGACTCAATAGAGCAGCAGAATATTGGAATAGTTCACTCAATGACTCATTTTTTAATAATTCTCAACCACTTCTTGGTCGAGATCTCCCTAAGGTTTATTTATCTTGCAATAGTAGTAATATTAATAATAGGTTCACCATAACAACCGATGGCGGCTTTTCACGATATAATTGGAGCAACGGGAATACATCTACTGCATTTGTTGTTAATAACGGTAGTTATTCACTTAAAGCACAAGACGATGTTGGAAATACTTATTTCTCACAACCTGTTTCAATTTCACCAAATAATCCAATTGTTCAGCCTAATATAAATATTGGTGGCCCCACAACTTTTTGTGATGGAGGAAGTGTTCAGTTAACCTCAAGTATTAGCGGTGGAAATATTTGGAGTAATGGGGAGCGTGGTCAATCAATTTCTGCCCGTAATAGTGGTGCTTATACCGTTACAAATTACACATTAAATGGTTGTACAACAGTTTCGCCGCAAGTATCTTTAAATGTGATGTCACTGCCTAAAAACAGTATTATACCGTCTAAAGCACTTCCTATTTGTCCTGATGACAGCATTTCATTAGTTACTAATAATTTTGATAGAGTTAGCTATCAGTGGAATACCAATGCTACTTCTCAAAATATAACTGTCAAAAAAGAAGGAAATTATAGTTTGAGGATTAAAGGTGAAAATGGTTGCGAATCTCAAAGTTCAATTGATGTTACCCTTCGTCAACGGCCTGTAACTAATGTTTTAGCCGATGGACCAACAACTTTTTGTTTAGGAAAAAGCGTTAACATAACTTCTACTGGCAATTTTGCCGCCTATTTTTGGAGTAATGAAACATATTCAAAAACAACCAATATTCGTTCGAGTGGGAATTATTCGTTAAAAGTACAAGATAATAATGGTTGTTTATCCGAGCCAGTCATTACCAATGTTGTTGTTAATTCATTGCCCTCAAATAAAATAGTAGCCAACGGAATTGACAAGTTTTGTGAAGGCAATATTGTAAAATTACAACCATCTTCAACTGATAACTTAACATATCAATGGAATACGGGAGAAAACACTAAAGAAATAAGTATTGGTAAACCAGGTCTTTATACCCTTGTTGTCCGAGATAATAATAGTTGTGAGTCGAAACCCGACTCAATTACATTAAAATATATTCCACCACCTGCTGTCTCTATCATAACCACAGAAAATTTGAATACGATTTGTCAAGGAAATAACATTATACTCACCGGAAGCAATGCTGTATCTTATGCTTGGAGTACAGGCTCAAGTTCTAATAATATTTTAGTTGATAAGGCAGGAGTTTACACATTAAAGATTAGAGATGAAAAAAATTGCGAATCAAATCCAGTTTCATTCGAGGTATTTGTAAAAGAAACACCACCTAAGCCCTCGGTTTTTATGGAGGGAGCTTATGAATTAGAGGCAATACCAGGGTCATTTATTAATGGACAGTTTTTTGAATGGAAGGTTAATGATACTAATATACAACCAACAACGTCAATAATAAAAGCTGTTTCATCAGGAATCTATTCGGTTCGAACTGTATTAAAACATTCTATTACCAACAATGGTACATTGGTTTGTTATTCGCCCTATTCGGCTAATATAAACTTTTTAATTCCAGACAATGACAATGGTATGAGGATTTACCCAAATCCAAACCCAACTGGGTTATTTTACCTCGAATCAATAAATGATAATACCAACGCCACAATAATCATATATAGTCTTTCAGGTAAAAAAGTATTATCGATGAATATTGACAATTTAAAAGAGAAAAGACTTTTAGATTTACGGTCACTTGAAAGTGGAAACTACATTATTCGTTTAATTAGCAGCGAATTTACCGCCACAGCCACCCTAATTGTTAAATACTAATTGGTGCTTACCATTTTCAATCTCTTTTTATTTTGTTTCTAAACATAACAGTAGTAATTTTGGTGCAGAAAAGTTATTCGTTAGTATGTACGTGCTAATCATAAGTTATTCATACACTAATAATTTGCTTTTACTTCATCAATATGAAAGAATATTTGCCTTCCGATTTCCTTCCGATTTTAGTGCAGTTAATTGCTGCGATTGGTTTCATTGTGACTACAATGATCGTAACTCATTCAATTGGCCCAAAACGAAATAGTGAACTAAAAGATGCACCCTTTGAGTGCGGAATTGAAGCACAAGGCGACGCTCGAGCTCCTATCTCAATTAAGTATTTTCTAACAGCTATATTATTCGTATTATTTGATGTCGAAATTATATTTATGTATCCTTGGGCGGTCAATTTTATGAAATTGGGTTGGTTCGGCTTTGTCGAGATGCTTACATTTATAAGTCTTTTGATGGCTGGATTTTACTATATCATTCGCAAAGGAGTGCTCAGTTGGGAAAAAGATTAATGCTTCCAAAGTTATTCTAGAACATTTCACAGGTACAAATGGTTATTATTTTTGTAATTTTACATAGAAAAGTAGCTGCAAATTGTAAGATTAGTAACTCAATTAAGGAAATAAGTTCTTTTTAAGGATATAAAGTAATATTTTTAAAACAACCTAAATTCTGAATTGTAAATTGTAAATTCTATTTATGAGTAATCCAGTAAAAATAATAGAAGCACCAGAAGGACACGAAGGAACAGGCTTTTTTGCAACCTCATTCGATAAAGTAATTGGTATTGCTCGAAGTAACTCACTTTGGCCATTGCCATTTGCCACTTCTTGTTGTGGAATCGAATTCATGGCAACAATGGCTTCACACTACGATATATCACGTTTTGGCTCAGAAAGACCAAGTTTTTCGCCACGTCAAGCAGACTTATTGATGGTGATGGGAACAATTGCAAAAAAAATGGGGCCAATTGTTAAACAAGTTTATTTACAGATGGCTGAGCCACGCTGGGTAATTGCTGTCGGAGCTTGTGCATCAAGTGGAGGTATTTTTGATACCTATTCAGTGCTACAAGGTATAGACAGAATTATACCAGTAGATGTTTATGTACCGGGTTGTCCGCCACGTCCTGAACAAATTTTAGATGGTTTGATGGAAATTCAAAAGTTGGCAGTTAATGAGTCTTTACGTCGTAGAAATATGGACGAATACCAAGCCTTATTAGAATCTTATAACATTCAATAAGTCAAAATTTTTAAACTGGAATGACAAATCAACAAATAGCTGAAGATTTATTAAGCTGTTTTGGCGAAAATGTGAATACATTTGAAGAACCTTGGGGTCTTCTTACTTTTACTACCAATCGCCAAAATATTATAGCTTTGCTCGACTATCTCAACAAGCATGAAACTTTTCGTTTTAAATTCTTAACTGACCTCACAGGTATTCATTTGCCAGATAATAAAGGAGCAGAATTTGGCGTAATATATCATTTGCATAGCCTCGAAAACAACGTCAGAATACGCATAAAAGTATTCCTTTCACAAGATGATTTACATATTCCTACGGCATCAACTATACATGCTTCGGCGAATTGGATGGAGCGTGAAACGTATGATTTCTTTGGAATATTATTTGATGGACACCCAAAATTGATGAGAATATTAAACATGGAAGAAATGGATTACTTCCCGATGCGAAAAGAATATCCTCTCGAAGATGCTACTCGTCAAGACAAAATTGATGCCTTGTTTGGGCGTTGAGTATAAAGCTAAAGAGTATAGAGCAAAAAATATTCACTAATTCGCTCACTCACTCATTCACTCACTCATTTAGAATGGAAGACTTACTGATACCAAAAAACACTACCGATGCGTTGGCGTTCAATCGTCCAATTGTTGAAGATACTGAATATACAACCCTTAATCTCGGACCAACTCACCCTGCCACACACGGAATTTTTCAGAATATATTGAAAATGGACGGTGAAAAAATTGTGTCAGGCGAGCAAACAATTGGATATATTCATCGTGCATTTGAAAAAATCGCAGAGCGTCGCCCTTTTTATCAAATTACTACACTTACCGACCGAATGAATTACTGTTCGTCGCCTATCAATAATATGGGATGGCACATGACAGTCGAAAAACTTTTAGGCGTAACCGTTCCAAAGCGTGCTGAATATATTCGTGTTATAATGATGGAATTAGCACGTATTTCCGACCATTTAATTTGTAATTCAATTTTGGGCGTTGATACAGGAGCATATTCTGGCTTTTTATATTTATTTCAAGAAAGAGAGAAAATATACGAAATCTATGAAGAAATGTGCGGAGCTCGACTTACAACCAACATGGGGCGTATTGGAGGAATGGAGCGTGATTTGTCGCCAACTGCCATCAAGAAAATAAAGCAATTAATTTACCATGATTTGCCAAAAACTTTAGCAGAATTTGAAAAATTATTCAATCGAAATAGAATTTTTATAGATAGAGTAGTAAACGTTGGACCAATTACTGGTGAACGTGCATTAGAATACGGTTTTACAGGTCCAAATCTTCGTGCAGCAGGAGTTGATTATGATGTGCGTGTGATGGAACCTTATTCATCATACCAAGATTTTGAGTTTGATATTCCAATTGGACATAATGGCGATACTTACGACCGATTTATGGTGCGTAACCAAGAAATGTGGGAAAGTATGAAGATTATTAAGCAAGCTCTTGAAAATCTGCCAATTGGTCCATATTATGCCAACGAAGACCATTATTACTTACCTCCCAAACATGATGTTTTCAAAAATATGGAAGCACTCATTTACCACTTTAAAATAGTGATGGGTGAGATAGACGCTCCTGTAGGCGAAGTATATCATGCAGTAGAAGGTGGCAATGGAGAATTGGGATTTTATTTGGTAAGTGATGGTGGCAGAGCTCCTTATCGTTTGCATTTCCGTCGCCCAAGTTTTATTTATTATCAGGCTTATCCTGAAATGTGCAAAGGTACTTCGATTTCTGATGCCATTGCCATTTTGAGTAGTCTGAATGTAATTGCTGGTGAGTTAGATGCATAATAATTTGATTTAAAAATGACTGAAATAATAAATAAAATAGCTTTTACACCTGAGCGTTTGGAAAAGGCAAATGAAATGATTGCCCGTTATCCAGAAGGTAAACAAAAATCGGCAATTATGCCCATCATGCATTTAGCACAAGAGCAATTTGCTTGGATGAGTCAAAGTGTGATGGATTATGTTGCAGAATTGCTTGAAATACAACCTATTGAAGTTTATGAAGTGGCAACATTTTATACTATGTTTCACCTCGAGCCAGTTGGAAAGCATGTAATAGAATATTGCCGAACAGGCCCTTGCGTATTGATGGGTGGCGAAGAAGTTTATGATCATTTGCAACAAAAATTAGGTATCAAAAAAGGTCAAACAACATCTGACGGACTTTTTACGCTAAAAGAAGTTGAATGTTTGGCTGCATGTGGTTGGGGACCATGTTTTCAAATACGTGAACAGTATTATTTGCACCTCAATAATCAGAAAGTTGATGAAATAATTGATGAATTGTCTAAGTAATCAAAGTTTCTAACATGAAAAAACTAAGCATACTCTTTTTATTTGTTTTTTTTGGATGCAAATCAAAAGAGCTTAACCCAAATAATTTAATTGGGGTTTGGAAATTAGTTGGAGGCAACGATAAAATAGAGTTTATTGATAATACCAGTTTATTTAAAGTAATATTAAGAGAACCTAACCAACAACCAATTGTAGGAGAAGGGCTTTATCAATATACAACTTTTAATAATGAAATAGAAATTTTGAATACCTTAAGTAGTTGTACTTGCTCAAAAAAGGCAGTATATTTTAAAGTTTTTGAAAATAATACATTTGAGATAGGAGATTTCTATAAATCCAACTCAAGCAACAACACACTGAAATTTAGGAAGCAATAAATTTATGTCAACAAAAATATTAACCGAACATATCAGCACACCGGGAATCGAAACTTTTGAGGTTTATCGAAAAAAAGGTGGTTATAGTGCAGTCGAAAAAGCCATCAAAAAGATGACTCCTGATGAGGTTGTGGAAGAAGTAAAGAAATCAGGTATTCGTGGACGTGGTGGTGCAGGTTTTCCGATGGGCATGAAATGGTCATTTTTAGCAAAACCAGAAGGTATTCCACGCTATTTGGTTTGTAATGCTGACGAATCAGAGCCTGGTACTTTCAAAGACCATTATTTGATGAAAAATCTTCCTCATTTATTAATTGAAGGAATGATTATTTCAAGTTTTGCTTTGGGAGCAAACAAATCGTTCATTTATGTTCGTGGCGAATTGATGTATGTTATTCGTATTCTCGAAAAAGCTATTGAAGAAGCAAAAGCGGCTGGCTTTCTTGGAAAAAACATCCTTGGAAGTGGATACGACCTTGAATTAATTGTTCACCCAGGTGGAGGAGCCTATATTTGTGGAGAAGAAACAGCGTTGTTAGAGTCGCTGGAAGGCAAACGTGGAAATCCGAGAAATAAACCTCCCTTTCCTGCTGTAAAAGGACTTTATCAAGCTCCAACCGTTGTCAATAATGTAGAATCAATCGCCACAGTTTCGTGGATAATAAATAATGGTGGAGAAGCTTATGCGGCAGTCGGTATTGGAAAAAGTACAGGAACTAAACTTATTTCAGCTTCTGGGCATATCAAAAATCCAGGAGTTTATGAAATCAATTTAGGCTTACCTTGTGATGAGTTTTTAAATTCAGATGAATATTGTGGAGGTGTACGAGCTGGTCATCAGTTGAAAGCTGTTGTAGCGGGAGGTTCATCAGTACCGATTGTTCCTGGAGCATTATTTTTGAAAAATATCAATGGTGAAGATAGATTAATGTCTTACGAATCACTTTCAGATGGTGGTTTTGTAAGTGGAACAATGTTAGGTTCAGGTGGCTTTATTGTTTTTGATGAAACTGCCTGTATTGTGCGTAATACTTGGAATTTTTCTCGTTTTTATGAACACGAATCATGCGGACAATGCTCTCCATGCCGTGAAGGAACTGGTTGGATGCAAAAAGTTTTGAACCGTATTGAACATGGAAAAGGGAATATGAGTGATATTGATTTATTGGTTGATGTTGCTAAAAAAATAGAGGGGAATACGATTTGTCCATTAGGAGATGCTGCCGCTTGGCCTGTTGCCAGTGCGATTCGTCATTTCCGTGATGAATTTGAATGGCATATCAATCATCCAATAGAAGCAACAAAACCTGGGGCTGTTTATATGGGTGGTGTTTTGGTATAAATTTTTTGAATCTATTTAATATAATAGATTCAAATCCAAATGTATTCATCACTATTTCAAATAAAAATTTAGACGGAGAAGAATTTATTAGCAATGGAAGATATAAAACCAACATTATTTAAAGTAACCGTTGATGGTATTGAGGTGGAAGTTGCACCAGGAACAACCATTATGCAAGCGGCACGAAAAATTGGTCCAGAAGTAGCACCTCCTGCGATGTGTTATTACGAACCATTGAAAGGAACTGGCGGAAAATGCCGTGCTTGTTTGGTAAGAGTAGCTGCTGGCTCGGCAAAAGACCCACGCCCAATGCCAAAATTGGTTGCTTCTTGCATCACACCTGTACAAGATGGTATGATTGTAGAAAACTTCTCAAGTCCACAAGTAGTAGAGGCTCGTAAAGCTGTTGTAGAGTTTTTATTACTAAATCATCCACTCGATTGCCCTGTTTGTGACCAAGCTGGCGAATGTCATTTACAAGATTTTTCTTACGAAAATGGCGTTGGCACAACTCGTTATGAAGAAGACCGTCGTACTTTCGAAAAAGAAGATATTGGCCCATATATTCAACTGCACATGACACGTTGTATATTGTGTTATCGTTGCGTTTATACTGCCGATCAACTTACAGATAACCGTTTACATGGAGTTATGGGTAGGGGTGATCATTCTGAAATTTCAACTTATATTGGTAAAGCAATAGACAATGACTTTTCTGGAAATGTGATTGATGTTTGTCCAGTTGGAGCTTTGACTGACAAAACTTATCGATTTAAAAATCGTGTTTGGTTTTCAAAGCCTGTTGATGCCCATTGTGACTGCGACAAATGTAGTGGACACGTACAGCTTTGGTATAGAGGAGAAGAAGTGATTAGGGTCACGGCTCGTAAAAATGAATGGGGTGAAGTAATAGAATTTATTTGTAATACTTGCCGTTTTGAAAAGAAAAACACAAGTGATTGGATAATCGAAGGGCCTTCAAAAGTAACACGTGCTTCGGTTATTTCTGCTAATAAATATGGTAGAAATTTAATTAAAAAGCCTGTTTTCGATTTAAAACTGGCAGAATCTCAATACAAGCAAATTGATGATGCTCGTCCTTTTGAAACTGAAATGTCAGAAATCAAAAAGTCGGAAGACTATCAGGCTTTGATGGAGCAAAACAAAAGCTATTTTCACAAATAAATTTTGAGAAAAAATAAATTATTGATTAAGTATTTTCTTGCATTTATACGAAATTTTAAGCCTTTTGCTTTTCTTGAAAAATCGTAAATTTTCAATCGTCAATCGTACATACCCCTTATGAGTTCTTTTATGCAATGGTTAACCGAAAGTATGTATCTTTGGAAAACCCTTATTATTATACTAATTTTTGCAGTAACCTTAGGAATCGCTGCCTATTCTACATGGGCCGAGCGTAAAGTTGCCGCTTTTATTCAAGACCGTGAAGGACCAAACCGTGCGGGTTGGGGTGGTTTATTACAACCTATTGCCGATGCTGGAAAAATGTTTTTTAAAGAAGATTTTATTCCTGCAAAAGCCGATAAATGGTTGTTTATTTTAGGTCCTTGCCTTTCAATGTTTACTGCATTGATGGCAAGTGCAGTAGTACCTTTTGGAGATACATTTATTATTGGTGGAAAAGTGTTAATGGTTCAAGGAATTGAAATAAATGTAGGTATTTTATACGTATTTGGGGTTGTTTCGTTAGGTGTTTATGGTGTAATGATTGGAGGTTGGGCTTCAAATAATAAGTTTTCATTATTAGGTGCTATTCGTGCTGCTTCACAAAATATTAGTTATGAATTAGCAATGGGGATGTCAATTATCGCTATTTTGATGATGTCAGGAACGCTCTCATTACGTGGAATTACTGAACAACAACACGGTGGAAATTGGAATATATTTTATCAACCACTTGGTTGTTTGATATTTATAGTTTGTGCATTTGCCGAATGTAACCGTACACCATTTGACTTACCCGAATGTGAAACCGAATTAGTTGGTGGTTATCATACTGAATATAGTTCTATGAAATTAGGTTTTTACCTTTTTTCCGAATATATCAATATGTTTACCTCGTCGGCTGTTACGGCTTGTTTGTTTTTTGGTGGCTACAATTATCCAGGAATGGATTGGGTGCATACTCAATTGATGGCCGCTCTTGGCAATAATTTTGGTCATAACGTAGCTACTTTGTTAGGAATTGGTGCCATGTTTACGAAAATTTTATTTGGAATATTTTTCTTTATGTGGGTACGTTGGACAGTTCCAAGATTTCGTTATGACCAATTGATGAACCTTGGTTGGAAAGGTTTAATCCCATTAGCAGTGATAAATATCATAATTACGGCAGTATCTATACTTTCTGGCTATAAACTTATTGGAATGTGGGTAGGATTGGCTATAATGCTCACAATTCTTTCAATATATTGGGCAATGCGTCCGAAAAGACAAAATGCAGTTTTAGGTGCGTAAATTTAATGTAAATGTGTGATAATCAATACTCTATCACTTTTAAACTTACGAATTTTAAACTTATTAACTACTAAAATATGCAATTAACTAATAGAGCAAAAAAGACTGATAAAACAGAAATGAGCTTATTTGAAAGAAGTTATCTTCCTTCATTAGCTACGGGACTGGGAATTACGATTAGGCATTTTTTTATGAAAAAGCCAACTATTCAATATCCCGAACAAAAGCGTTACCTTGGCCCTATATTTCGTGGACACCATATTTTGAAGCGTGACGAAGAAGGTCGTGAGCGTTGTACCGCTTGTGGACTTTGTGCGGTGGCTTGTCCAGCAGAAGCAATTTCAATGGTGGCAAAAGAGCGTGTGAAGGGCGAAGAACACCTATATCGTGAAGAAAAATATGCGGCAGTTTATGAAGTAAATATGCTTCGTTGTATTTTCTGTGGGCTTTGCGAAGAAGCCTGTCCAAAACAAGCCGTTTATTTACGACACGATAAATTTGTGCCAGTTTTTACAGAGCGTGATGGTGTTGTTTATGGTAAAGACCAATTGGTTGAAGACATGAATCATCGTTACCAACGTGATGCTTGGACTAAAGAGGATGAAATGAAACTTTGGAAATAAGTAAATGAATTAATAAAATAGATATGGAAATTTTTAAAAATATATTACAATTACCGCCAATTTGGTACAGTTTTGCTATTCTGTCGGTGCTCACACTTTTTGGTGGATTAGGCACAATTATGTCTAAGAATCCTGTGCATAGTGTCATTTATTTGATTGTTACCTTTTTCTCAATTTCAGCTCATTACATTTTATTGAATGCTCAATTCTTGGCGGCTGTCAATATTATTGTTTATGCTGGAGCAATTATGGTTCTTTTCTTATTTGTCATTATGTTTTTAAATATGAGAGAAGAAGAGGATGAGATGAAAAACAATAAAATTATTGTGGCTGCAGTAACTACTGCTGTAATTATGGGAGGTATTTTAGTGATTTTCCTTAGAAAAGCTGACCGAGAGCCCGTAAATACATTGACTTTTAGTTCTCAAACAGGCATGGTTGAAGTGTTAGGGAAATCATTGTATGGAGAATATTTATTGCCTTTTGAGCTTATTTCTGTATTGTTTTTAGTTGCGATGGCAGGTGCGGTAATGCTTGCTAAACGTGAACCAGGAGAGAG
>NZ_JAYWCU010000229.1:0-11353 GCF_043780375.1 Emticicia sp.
CAAAATTGTTCGTACTTGTAAAATTTTTCACTTTAATTTACCAAAAAATTAAGTATTTCATTTTTTAAAACCCTAAAATTTTCAAATCTAATGGAAAAAAAGGCAACAGCCCCAGCAGCTAAATCAGCAGCAAATCAATCAGCAGGTGGTGGATTAAACCCAGCTTTTACAATCCCTGTACTTCTAATTATTGCAGTACTTACTTACATGTTTATCTTAGGAGATTCGAGTCACTTCCTTGACGCTGAAAAACACAAACCAAAACCAGGTGATTTCTTTGGTCTAATCCATAGTGGTGGTGTAGTTGTTCCTATTTTAATGACATGTTTCCTTTGTGTATTAGTGTTCTCAATTGAGCGTTTCTTCACAATCAACAAAGCTACAGGAACTGGTAACATCGATGCTTTTGTTCGTAAAGTTCGTTCGTTATTAGATTCGAACAACATTGCAGATGCAATCAAAGAATGTGACAAGCAGAAAGGTTCAGTAGGTAACGTAGTAAAAACGGCTCTTGGAAAATACAGCCTTTTATCAACAGATACTTCAATGGATAAAGAACAAAAATTGGCAGCACTTCAAAAAGAAGTAGAAGAAGCAACTTCATTAGAGCTTCCAATGTTAGAGAAAAACCTTACAATCCTTTCAACATTAGCAACTGTATCAACTTTGATTGCTTTGTTAGGAACTGTATTAGGTATGATTCGTGCGTTCTCGGCTCTTGGAGCAGGTGGTGGTGCTCCAGATGCAGCTGCTTTGGCAACTGGTATCTCTGAGGCCTTGATTAACACAGCCTTAGGAATTGGTACTTCTGCAATCTCAATCATTATGTATAACTTCTTTACATCTAAAATTGATGAATTGACTTACAAAATTGACGAAATCGGAATGAGTATTCAGCAAAATTTTGCTGCTCATAACTAATTTGATTTACGAATGAAGTTTGTTTTTTTAAATATATTATATATTTAGACAACATTCTAAGTTTGTATTCGTTAATTTTATATAACCTAAATAATTTAGAAGTTATGCCAGTAATAAAACCAAAACGAAAAGGTCCTGTCATGGATATGACAGCGATGTGCGATGTGGCATTCTTGTTATTGTCTTTCTTTATCATGACCACTCAATTTAAAGGTCAGGAGTCAGTAACAATTGACACACCTTCGTCAATTTCTCAAACCAAAATTCCAGATAGAGATGTAGCGACTATTAGTATTGACCCTGATGGGAAATACTATTTCGGAGTTACAAACCCTAAAGACCGTGGACAACTCTTTCAAAGAATGGCGGCAAAATATGGCGTTGCCGTAAATAATGGCGATTTAAAGAGCTTTGAGAAGCTATCAGATTTTGGAATTAGTATTGCAGGATTAAAGCAATACTTAAATTTATCACCAGAAGATCAATTAAATGTGAAAATGGCAGGTATTCCAAATGATTCTACAAAAAGTGAATTAGGTGATTGGGTTACAACCTATTTGAAGGAAGTAAATCCTTCTGCTAAATTGGCAATTAGAGGTGATGCTACAACGCGTTATCCCGCTATCAAACAAGTGCTTAACGAACTTGGTAAAAGAGACATAAACAAGTTCCAGTTAATTACAGGTGTTGAAGGAAATCCTAATTGATATTCAATTAAGATTTCTCCTAAGTAAAATTTAGTTCTAAACAATCTAAACATTGTAATACAATGGCAGAAATGGACACCTCCAGTGATAGTGGCAAAGGTGATAAAAAGGTTCGGGCAAAGAAACATTCCGCAAGAGTTGATATGACTCCAATGGTTGATTTAGGCTTCTTACTGATTACATTCTTTGTGTTCACTACCACTTTTAGTAAGCCGAACATGATGAAGTTGAATATGCCTGAGAAACCAAAGGATGATCAACCACCAGAAACGGCTGATATTAAAGAATCGAATACAATTACGATTCTTATGGGTAAAGATAATCGTATTTTTTATCATCAAAAGTCGTCAAAAAATTTGACTCCCGAATTGTTGATAGAAAGTGATTATTCTAAAGATGGTATTCGTACGGCTATTTTGAAAGGCAGAGTAAATGCGATTTCTCCTGATAAATTTACCGTAGTTATTAAGCCAACAGATGATGCTAACTACAAGAATACGGTTGATATTTTGGATGAAATGTCAATTACAAAATCGGAACTTTATGCAATTGTTGACCCTTCAAAAGAAGAGTTAGCAGTGTATGAACAAAAATTGGCACTTCCAAAAAAATAATAAAGCGTACTCATTAATTATTGCCTTTGCTAGAATATAAAAGTTCATCAATACAATAATTACTAAATGTTTTAAATTAAACTAATTATGGACCCTAAAAATAATGTCGATGTTACCTTAGATGACATGGTCTTTGAAACCCGTAATAGGGCGTATGGAGCTTATGATCTAAGAAAAGCGTACAAAAAGACGATAAATCGATCTCTTTTGTATGGTTCTATTGCATTTTTGGCGGCTGTGGGTGCTCCAATGCTTTATGCTTCAATTCAACCAAAAGTACAAAAAGAAATTGCAGTTGAAATTGATTTAACTAAGCTAAAGGAGGAAAAACTGGATGAAAAACCATTGATTCCACCACCACCACCACCACCGGAAGTAAAACCACCAGAAGTGGCAACAATCAAATTCTTACCTCCTGAGCCTAAGCCAGATGAAGAGGTTAAGAACGAAGAGCCACCACCAAGGGTTGAAGAATTGGAAAAAGTAGTTATCTCAAATGTTACTAAAGAAGGTGTTGAATCTGATGAAGTAGCTGCTGCTCCACCACCAGTAGAAGCACCAAAAGCTGTTGAGATTGAGCAACCAAGAGAAGATGAAATCTTTACTACGGTTGAGCAAAATCCTGAGTTTCCTGGTGGTATAAAGGAAATGTATGGTTTTATTGGTAAAAATCTTAAATACCCGTCGGCTGCCCAACGAGCCAACGTTTCAGGGAAAGTATTTGCTAAATTTGTTGTTGAAAAAGACGGAAGTTTAGGTGATGTTCAAATCTTGAAAGGTATCGGTTTTGGTTGCGATGAAGAAGCACAACGTGTTTTGAAATCAATGCCAAAATGGAATCCAGGTAAGCAAAATGGTCGTAACGTACGTGTATTCTTTACGATGCCAATTTCATTCGTACTTGAATAATGTTACAAAAGCGTAAACCTCAGGGATACAGTCAAGTGACTCCTTATGTAATGGCAGCCACAGCCGTAGCGTATATAGTAATGGGCGTTTTTGTTATCAAAAGGAAATGGTTATTAGTTCCTTTGACCGATATTATGGCTTATGCAATGGGTATTTTAGTTATTGCTTATGGTTTATTTAGAGGTTGGAGAGCATATCGTGCCTTAACAGATTCATCTCAAGATTGATTGAAAAAATTATATTAAAAATGCCACTTTCGAAAACGAAGTGGCATTTTTTATTAAAGTATTTGCAACTTTTTATTAAATATTTTTGTTTATATATTTAGAAAACAATCTAAATAATATTGAGAAATACATTTTTTGAAAAAGAAAATCTTAATGGTTCAACTTTAACTTTATAAAAATTTCAATGAAAAAAATATTTTTTTTAATTTTTATCTCGTTGTCTTTATGGCAATGTACTACCTCAGAAAAGCAAGACTTACCAAATGCAGGTGAAATAATAATTGCTGCCGATGAGTCGTTGCAACCAATAGTTGATGCCGAGATTATGTCATATAATGCACATTATCCCAAAGCAAAGCTGCATGTTGTTTATGTACCCGAACAAAAAGCAATGGCACTGATGATGAGCGATTCGGCAAATATTGCTATCGTAACTCGTGAGGCAACTGCTAATGAAAAAGAAGTTTATACAACTAATAATATTCCGTATTTACCTGCAAAAATGGCTCTTGATGGGGTTGCATTAATTACAAATCTAAGTAGCGACATTAAACAATTGACTGTTAATGAATTAAAAGCAATGTTTGAAGGGACAAGTCGTGCCAACATTAAATTAGTATTTGATAATAGCAGTTCGAGTAATTTGAATTATATGATTCAACGTTTAGGAATTAAAGATGTGAAGAAAGCAAATATTTTTGCTGCCAATGGCAATAAAGATGTGATAGATTATATCAAGAAAAATACTAATGCAGTGGGAATTATTGGTGGGAACTGGATTAGCGACATAGATGACTCGAAAAGTCAAAATTTTATTAATAGTGTTAGCGTTGTTGGTATTTCCAACTTAGATAAACCAACTGCTAATGATTTTTACACACCAACAACTGCATCATTGAAAGCAAGAAAATACCCTTTTGAGCGAAAAGTAATACTTCACACAAAAAAGGGATATGGACTAACAAGTGCCTTTATTCGCTTTTGTTGTGCTTATATTGGTCAATTAGTTGTAGAAAAATCAGGATTATTGCCTTATTACGTTTATGATAGGGAAATTATTCTGGAAAAGAAACCTATTGGAAAATTGCAATAAGAATTATTTGAAGATAGCAATAAAATGAATGATTTTTCATAATTAACGAATCATTAACACTTACTTTGATAACTTTCCAAATAAAAATTTGTCAAAGGTTTAAATAGCAAAAGAATAAAAAGTGGGTATTATGAAAATATTTTTTTTAACTAAACGACATTTTATTTAACTTTGCTAACTTTTTTTATCAAAAGCATCTGTAAACCTAACTTTTAGAGTGAAATGAACAAGATTTTGAAATCTTTGTCGGTATCAGCGGTAGCGGTACTGGCGTTATCGTTCCAAACAATGGCACAAACTGTGCAGGACGGACTGAAAAATTTGGATGCTGAGCGATACAACGCTGCGGGTACAATTTTCAAACAATTAGTAGCAACTGCTCCAGTAGCAGAAAACTACTTCTATCAGGGGTATTATTACCTAAACTTGCAAGATGGGCAGATGGATTTGGCACAAGCTAAAGAATCGTTTGCTAAAGGAGCAGCACTTGATGCTAAAAGACCAGATCCGCTTAATCGTGTGGGTTTAGCAACGATTAAGTTATTATCAGGAGATAAGGCTGGTGCAAAAGCTGATTTTGATTTAATCAAGAAAGACACAAAAAACAAGAATGCTGATGTTATGTTTCGTATAGGTGAAGCTTATGCACTTTCGGAAAAAATCAATGATCCTGCCGAGGCTGTTTTAAATATTCAAGCAGGTTTAGATTTACTGAAAGTAAAGAATAATCCTGATTATTATATTGGAATAGCAAATGCTTATTTGCTTAAAAATGATGGTGGCCCAGCTATGACTGCCTTAGAAAATGCACTTTCAATGGGGCAGAAAACAGCCAAAATTCGTACATTGATGGGTAAAGTGTGGTATCAAGGAAAGAATTATCCAAGAGCTCAAACTGAATTTGCAGAGGCCATTAAAGCAGATGCTGACTATGCTCCAGCGTATTATTATTTGAGTAATTTATTTACAACTTTCGGTAAATATGAATTTGCAGCCAAAAATGCAAAACTTTATTTAGAAAAAAGTGAGGCAACTGATGCTTCAAAACTAAAATATGTGAAATTGGCTGTTGCTATAAAAGATTATGACGGTGCAATGACTGTATTAAATCAAATATTTGATGCTTTGAAAGACCCAATCAAATATCGTTTGAAAGGTTATATTCAGGTAGAAAAAAGTGAGTGTGCAGAAGCTGTAAAGAATATTCAGGAATTCTTGAATAAAGCAGAGAAAGATCGTCATTTGGCTTCAGATTATGGAATGCTCGGACGTGCCTATGCTTGTATTAAAGATGAAGCAGGAAAGAAAATGAATGATTCGTTGGGTATTGCAAACATGGAGAGAGCTATCGAATTGGGTGATACTTTAACTATTACCATGAATGATATTGCAAATATTTACAAAACGAGCAAAAACTGGACTAAGTTAGCTACCTCTTTTGAGAAAATTATTGCAAGCTCTAAAAGACCAACTGCCGCTGATTATTATAATTTAGCTGACGCTTATATGAAGTCGAAAGATTATATTAAAGCTGATACTGCTTTGAGCAAAACGATTGAATTGTACAAAGATACATGGTTAATTCCTTACATAATTAAGGCACGTGCAAAGCAGTATGCTAATCCTGCAGATACTACTTTTATGGCTGCACCACTTTATGAAAAATACCTTTTATTAGTGCCAGAAGCAGAAAAGGCTAAAGATAATACCAAACGTTATTTGGCAGAGGCGTATGGTTATTTGGGTATGAAAGCACTCTTGATAAACAAAGATACTGTGAAAGCAACAGAGTATATGAATCAGGTTTTGAAATATGACCCTACTAACACAAAAGCTCAACAAGTATTGCAGAGTATTACAGGTGGAACACCCCCTCCTACAGGTACAACACCCCCTCCAAATAATAATCAACCCAATGGTAGTGGTGGTGCTGGAGGGCAAGGGCAACCTCGAAATTAGAAGATAATAAGTCAATTGTATTTAACAAAAACGCCTTTTTCGAACGAATTAGGCGTTTTTGTTTGCCTTAAAATAAAATTATTTGTCCGAAAAGGTGTAATTGCTAAATTTTGCTTTTATTTTTGCCTTTTATCGTCCAAATTCCAAAAGGAGTAAATCCTATTATTTAAAGCCACAAGCCAAGTAGCGAACAGCTAATTTCTATGTTTAATCTCGTAATATTCGGACCACCAGGTGCTGGAAAAGGTACACAGTCAGCAAAAATTATTGATAATTACAAATTAGCCCATATCTCAACGGGCGATATGTTTAGGATGCACATTAGCCAAGATACGGCTTTAGGCAAACGAGTAAAGCAAATTTTAGCAGATGGTTTGCTTGTGCCTGATTCTATAACTATTGATATGCTTGAAGAAGAAGTACAAAGAAACCCCAATGCAACAGGTTTTATTTTTGATGGATTTCCTCGTACTGTAACACAAGCAGAAGCCTTAGATAAATTTTTGGAAGAAAAAAATGAAAAAATAGATTTAGTTTTGCAATTAGATGTTACTGAATCCGAAATCAAAAACCGTATTGCTGAACGTAAAAAAGTAGGCGGCCGGGCAGATGATGATGAAGATAAACTAATCAAACGAATTGATGAATATTTTAGCAAAACGATTCATGTGTTGCCATATTATCAAAATCAAGAAAAAGTAGTTAAAATTAATGGCATAGGACAGGTCGAGACTATATTCGGCATGATTTGTGCAGCAATTGATATAGCGAAATAAAGAGCTGATTTATGAGCAACCGTCGCAACGGTGATGAGTTAGGGAACAAAATTAAATTTACCAAACTCAATTTTTTACTCATAATCAAAACAAAAAAATGACTTCAAATTTTATAGATTACGTAAAGATTAATTGCATTTCAGGCAATGGTGGGGCAGGAGCAAGGCATTTTCGGAGAGAAAAACATGTACCAAACGGTGGCCCTGATGGTGGTGATGGTGGTAGAGGCGGGCATATAGTTTTACGTGGAAACTCGCAATATTGGACGCTTTTACATTTAAAATACCAAAAGCATATAAAAGCCCCGCATGGCGTGGCAGGAGAAGGTGGTAAACGCTCTGGGCGACAAGGAATTGACCATATTATTGATGTACCACTCGGAACAATTGCAAAAGATTCTGAAACAGGCGAAATAATAGGCGAAGTAACTGCAGATGAACAGAAAATTATTTTGCTGCCAGGTGGACGTGGAGGTTTGGGAAATTGTCATTTTACAAATTCAACCAATCAAGCTCCTGAATATGCACAACCTGGTGAATCAGGAATTGAATCTTGGATAATATTAGAATTAAAAGTTTTGGCAGATGTGGGGCTTGTGGGCTTCCCAAATGCTGGAAAATCAACACTGCTTTCCGCTGTGTCAGCTGCAAAACCAGAAATTGCTGACTACCCTTTTACAACCCTTGCACCTAACCTTGGCGTAGTTGCCTATCGTGACTTTAGATCTTTCGTAATGGCTGATATTCCTGGCATTATTGAAGGAGCCTCCGAAGGCAAAGGTCTCGGGCTACGCTTCCTTAGACACATCGAACGAAACTCAATTTTGCTGTTTGTAGTTTCTGCAGATTCTGAAAATCCCATGAAGGAGTACAAAACCCTATTGAAAGAATTAAAACGTTTTAACCCTGAGTTATTAGACAAAAAAAGAGTATTAGGCATCTCAAAACTTGATTTAGTAGATGAAAAGCAGGTCAAGAAAATTGCCAAGAAGATTCCTGAAGATTTACCACACGTGTTTTTTTCGGCAGCAACCAGCGAAGGGATTGATGAAGTAAAAGATATAATTTGGCAAAACTTGTAACATCTTGTCCATATTTTTCAGTAAAACTTTAATTATTAGCAATTTGCTTTTAACTAAAATGACTATTTCCTATTGGCTATTTTTATTAATTTAGCAATTACGTTATCACGCAATACAACAGTTTCTCTGATTGCTTTCATAGCGTTTTCTATAAAAATTACATACAACTTATAATAGAGAGAGTTTCTTTACTATTTTACAATTAGATTTTACGCCATGAGAAGAACTTTTTTAAGTTTACTATTCTTGGTGCATGCGACTGTTTTTGCACAAGTTACAATTACATTTCCTGTAAATAGAGCGATTTTTCAGCGAAATCAATCCAATACAGGCGTGATTCCTCTTGGAGGAACATTCCAAGCAAAAGTAGATAGAATTGACGCTCGACTTACACCGATTAACGGAGGAAATTTTGTTAATTGGACACCAGTTGCGATTAACCCAAATTTTGGAACTTTTACAGGTGGAATATATGCCCAAGCAGGTTGGTATAAATTAGAAATTAGAGCTTTTCGTGGTGAAAGTATGATAGGGACAGCCACTTTAGAGAAAGTTGGGGTTGGAGAGGTTTTGGTTATTTCAGGTCAGTCCAATGCACAAGGCTATAATGATAAAGGAAATCCAGCTGCTGCTGATGACAGAGTCAACTGTATCACCAATTATTATTCTTATGACAACACCGAGCCTCCTTTTCCTGTTATTTCACAGTTAACGGCTAATGTCAAAATTGCCCCATTAGGGAATGGCTCTTGGTGTTGGGGGCGATTAGGCGATTTACTTGTCCAAAAACTAAATGTACCAATTCTTTTTATCAATACTGCATATGAAGCAATGGGAATTGAAGATTGGAGCAGAAGTGCTGATGGCGAACGAGGCTTCAATTATTATACAGGGAATTATGAAAGACCAGGTTATCCATTTGAAAATCTCAAAAAATCACTACATTATTATGCAAATATGTTTGGTGTCCGTACTGTTTTGTGGCATCAAGGAGAAACTGATAATGATAAAAAAACAGTAACTCCAAAATATAAAGATGCCTTAGAATATATTATCAGAAGAAGTCGTAATGAAACAGGTAAGAACATAAGTTGGATGGTTAGTCGAGTTTCTCGTGTGAAAGCAGGTACTTATCAGCCAGTGATAGATGGTCAAAATTTAGTTATTCAAAGTGTTCCTAATGTCTTTGAAGGTCCAGAAACTGATGCCATTACCGATCGACCAGATGGTGTACATTTTGATGGGAATAGTTTAATTCAATTGGCTGAGATTTGGAATAATAAATTAGATTTAAATTTCTTTGCTAAATCAAACCCATTACCGGCATCATTTCCACTATTTTTTTACCTAAACTGTAATGTTTATGATAAGGATAAACCACTTCGAATATTAATGCCCGATGGATTCAAATCGTATTATTGGACAAATGGCTTTGGTGATTTGGTAAATTCGGCATTGATTGAAACAGGTACAGGTTATTATAGAGGTCGAGCTATTGACTATTTAGGTAACGTATATTATACACCCGCAGTTAACTATTCTTCACTTGCTATCCCTGAAAAACCTAATCTTTCGATTGATGGTTCGACAAGTTTTTGTCAAGGGGGAAGTGTTAGAATTACTTCATCAACAAATCTGGATATTACTTGGAGTAATGGCGACCATAATCAATCAATTGTGGTAAATCAACCAGGCAATTATTCAGTAAGTCAATATAATTTTTTAGGGTGTTTCTCAGTGTCAAATGAGGTAAAAGTTTCAATTCTTCCTAAGCCAGAAGTCAATGTTTTTGCTGATGGAGCTACCACTTTCTGTTCAGATAAATCTGTAAATATCCGTTCAAATATATCAAATGGTAATATTTGGAGTAATGGTGAAAAACAGCAGACAATAACCGTTACTAGAAGTGGAGAATACTTTGTAACTGCCAAAAATGAGTTTGGTTGCGAAAATACTTCTTCAAAAATTAATGTTACTGTAAATCCAATGCCTGAAAAACCAACGGTTAGTGCAGACGGACCAATAGCGTTTTGTGCAGATAAGTCAGTCAAATTAGCTTCAAGTGTTACAAAAGATATTGCTTGGAATACAGGAGAAAAGACAAATAATTTGATTATATCAAAAACGGGTGAATATTTTGTAACAGCTAAAAATGAATTTGGATGTCAAAATACATCAAATATTGTATCTGTTAAAGTAAATCCATTACCTCCAAAACCAACTATCACGGCAAGTGGACCAACAACTTTTTGTGATGGCGAAAGTGTAACACTCACGGCTACGCCAAACCAAGCATATCAATGGAGCAATGCCACGACTGCCAACAATCAAACGATTAAATCTTCAGGTTTGTTTTCTGTAAAAGTAATTGACCAAAATAGGTGTGTTTCTCCACCTTCTGATGAAACACCTATCATTGTAAAACCTGCTCCATTGGGAATAGATATTTTGCAATCAGGAACATATACGCTCGAATCAGTTACTAGTGGATTGTATGATCTCAAATATGAATGGTCGAAAGATGGTACCATATTACCCAATGATATTTTTTACATAAAGGCTAAAGAAACAGGAAGCTATACCGTAAGAGGTTCTGTTTTGTATCAGTTGGGTGGAGGTAAAACTTTGCGATGTTTTTCTACTCCTTCAACCCCATACCAATTTATTATTGACCCTTCTAACAAAGGGCTGAGCATTTTTCCGAACCCAGTTCCGAAAGGTATCATCAATATCGAAACATTGGAAGACCACGAAAATGCTTTAGTTAGTTTTTATGATTTGAGAGGTATTTTGATGAGAGAATATGTAGTTCCAAAATTTGATACACGAAAAACTTTCGATCTAAAGGATATGCAACGAGGTACATTTTTGATAGGAGTTAAAGCCAAAGATTTTAATGTTATTAAGCGGGTTTTTATTGAATAATAAATTTACGGTGAGCAATTTTGACAAATAATAACATGTTTGTATTTTAAAACCGTACACAAAATTGTATAGCTGATAAAAGGTGATTAATTTTAAAATGTCCTGACTTTATCCATCTCAAACCAATCTGAAAAAGGCTGA
>NZ_JAYWCU010000230.1:0-5097 GCF_043780375.1 Emticicia sp.
GACGTGGAAAAAACAATAATTTCATCAGAAGCTATGATACAAATTGCATTTATCTCTTTGATTATCAACAGAATATAATTCCAAAACAAACTCTTATAGCATACAGCCTAAAGCTATAAAAAATGAGAGATTTTAGAAAATATGAAGTTTGGCAATTATCGCACGCTTTGGTTTTACAGGTGTATTCACAGACAATAAACTTTCCTAAAACTGAACAGTATGGAATTACAAGTCAGTTAAATAGAGCAGCAGTTTCTATCCCAACTAATGTTAGTGAGGGATGTGGCAGAAATTCAGATGCTGAATTCCATCGTTTCATTCAAATATCTCTTGGTTCTGCACACGAAGTAGAATATCTTTTGGAATTATCTTTCGATTTAAAATTTATAGATTTAGTAAAGCAAAAGCTATATCATTTAGCAAAAAAGCTAAATAGTAAAATAATTTAGACAAAATTAGCCTATAGCATACAGCTTATGGCATAAAGCAAGATTAAAAATGGCATACGATAAATTTACAGTACTTAAAAGCACCGCAGTTCCGATGCCAATCGAAAATGTGGATACTGACCAAATCATTCCTGCACGCTTCTTGAAAGCAACGAGTAGAGTCGATTTTGATAAAAACTTATTCAGAGATTGGCGTTATAATAACGATGATTCTCCGAAACAAGATTTCGTTTTGAATAACCCTATTTATTCAGGAAAGATATTAGTTGGCGGACGAAACTTCGGTAGCGGTTCGAGCCGTGAACACGCCGCTTGGGCGATTTACGATTACGGTTTCCGTTGCGTAGTTTCGAGTTTCTTTGCTGATATTTTCAAAGGAAACTCATTAAACATCGGAATCTTGCCTGTACAGGTAAGTGAAACATTTTTGGATAAAATTTTCTTGGCTATTGAGGCAGACCCAAAAGTTGAACTCGAAATAAATCTTCCTGCTCAAACTATTACTATTTTGACAACAGATGATGCGGAACGCCGACCGCAAGAAAATTTCGGAATCAATGGCTACAAAAAGAACAACATGATTAATGGCTACGATGATATTGATTATCTGCAGTCAATGAAAGCTGAGATTGCCGCTTTTGCCGATAAGAGTCTTTATTAATTTTGAATGATAGAATAATAGAATAATAGAATTGTGAATTAATCTTCATCGTTCATCTATTCTATCATTCACTCATTCGCTCATTCAAGATTGAATATGCGACACATAGAAATAATGGACACAACACTCCGTGATGGTGAACAAACCAGCGGAGTATCTTTTTCTGCCACCGAGAAGTTGGCTATTGCCCAAATGTTGCTCACCGAGGTAAAAGTCGATAGAATCGAAGTTGCTTCTGCACGAGTTTCAGATGGAGAATTATTGGCTGTACAGAAAATTACAAAATGGGCAAAAGAACATGATTTTCTCGATAAAGTAGAGGTTTTAACCTTTGTTGATGGTGAATCTTCGGTCAATTGGATGCTCAAAGCGGGTGCAAAAGTGATGAATTTATTGACTAAAGGTTCAATGAATCATTTGACACATCAATTAAAGAAAACGCCCGAACAGCATTTTAGCGAAATCGTCCAAGTTATTACTTTGGCTCAGTTGAAAGGAATAAAAACAAACGTTTATCTCGAAGATTGGAGTAATGGCATGCGAAATTCGAGAGATTATGTTTTTAGTTTTCTTGATTTCTTGACTACGCAACCTATTGAGCGAATTTTATTGCCAGATACTTTGGGTGTACTTACGCCACAAGAAACATACGTTTTTTTGAAGTCTATTGTAGAGCGTTATCCAAAGCATCACTTTGATTTTCATGCCCACAACGACTACGATTTAGGTGTTGCCAATGTTATGGAAGCCATTAGGGCAGGCGTGCAAGGTTTGCATTTAACCGTTAATGGTATGGGTGAACGCACAGGAAATGCTCCTTTGTCGAGTACAATTGCCGTTATAAATGATTTTATGCCCGACGTAACGACTTCGGTTGTTGAGCAATCGCTATATACGGTTAGTAAAATCGTTGAAACCTTTTCTGGCTTTAGTATTCCAGTTAATAAACCTGTCATTGGTGAAAACGTTTTTACCCAAACAGCAGGAATTCACGCTGACGGCGATAACAAAAATAATCTGTATTTTAATGATTTGATGCCCGAACGCTTCGGCAGAACTCGAAAATACGCTCTCGGAAAAACTTCTGGGAAAGCCAATATTGAGAAAAATCTCCACGAAATAGGTATTACGCTTTCGCAAGAAGAAATCAAGAAAGTTACACAAAGAATTATCGAACTCGGCGACCGTAAGGAAGTTGTTACGAAAGAAGATTTGCCGTACATTATTTCAGATGTACTTGATAGTGAAGCAATTGTGGAACGTGTGCAGGTGATGGACTACGTAATGACTCATTCAAAAAACCTTCGCCCGTCGGTTTCATTGATGGTAAAAATTGATGAAGAAGTTTTTGAAGAAAACGCCCAAGGCGATGGTCAGTATGATGCTTTTATGAATGCCTTGAAGAAGATTTATATAAAAAAGAAAATCAATCTTCCAACCCTTACAGATTATGCCGTAAGAATTCCGCCTGGAGGAAAAACTGATGCTCTTTGTGAAACGATTATTAGTTGGGAATGTCCAACAAAAAGTTTCAAAACTCGTGGATTAGATTGCGACCAAACTGTTTCGGCCATTAAAGCTACTCAGAAAATGTTGAATTTAATTTGAGAGAATAGGCACAAAGGTTTAGAGGTGCAAAGGCACAAAGTAGCAGTTAAATAAACAATATATCGAGATTTGATAGTTTGGCAAAAGGCTATGCAATTTGGACTTACCTCACCAGTTAGACGTTCTGCTGTTTCAATTCCAAGCAATATTGCAGACGGCTATGGAAGAAATAGTACGGGAGATTATACTCGATTTTTACAAATTGCGATTGGTTCTCTTTTTGAGGTTCAAACCCAAATAGAAATAGCCTTTAATCTCAATTATATTTCAGAAAATGACTTTCAAACTCTATTCGAACTAAGTCGTGAGATTGAAAGAATGTTATCAAGTTTAATTTATAAATTAAAAAAATGACACTTTGTTGCTTTGTGCCTCTGTGCCTTTGCCCCTTTGTGCCTCAACAAAAAAATGAAAAAACATATCTTAATCGTACCAGGTGACGGAATAGGACAGGAAGTAACTGCCGTTGGTAAAAAAGTTGTAGAGAAAATCGCTATAAAATTCGGTCATGAATTTACTTATGACCAAGCATTGATCGGTCATGCTGCTATCGAGGCAACTGGCGACCCACTTCCTGAAGAAACACTCATAAAAATGAAGGCGTCGGATGCCATTTTATTTGGTGCAGTAGGACATCCAAAATACGACAATGACCCTACGGCAAAAGTTCGTCCAGAACAAGGTTTATTGAGAATGCGTAAAGAATTAGGACTTTATGCCAATCTTCGACCAATCAAACTTTTTGATGAGTTATTAGATGCATCAAGCATCAAACCTGAATTATTAAAAGGTGCTGATATTTTGTTTTTTCGTGAATTGACTGGTGATGTTTACTTCGGGAAACGTGAGCGTATTGACGGCGGAAACACAGCGTATGACACCATGATTTATAGCAAATATGAAGTAGAACGCATTGCTCGAAAAGCATTTGATGCAGCCATGACTCGTGGGAAAAAATTAATGTCGGTGGATAAAGCAAACGTACTCGAAAGTAGTCGTTTGTGGCGTGAAGTGGTACTTGAAGTAGCAAAAGATTACCCAGAAGTAGAACTCTCGCACCAATTTGTTGATGCAGCTGCGATGCTTTTAATCAAAGACCCACGTAAATTCGACGTAGTTGTAACAGGAAATCTTTTTGGAGATATTTTGACTGACGAAGCGTCACAAATTGCTGGTTCGATGGGAATGTTGGCTTCAGCATCCATCGGTGACAGTACGGGGGTTTACGAGCCAATTCATGGTTCGGCTCACGATATTACTGGTAAAGGTGTTGCAAATCCATTAGCTTCGATTCTATCAGTGGCTTTAATGCTTGATATTTCGTTTGGCTTGAAAGCAGAGTCGGAAGCAATTATCGCTGCTGTTGAAGCGACTTTGAAAGCAGGTTTCCGAACAGGAGATATAGCCGATGTTTCTACGCCAAAGGCTATGATTTTGGGAACAGATGCAATGGGTGAGCAAATTTTGTCAAGAATCTAAGAAAAATTTACAGTCTATGGTCAATAAATAGTTCATAGAAATACAAATAATTCAATTTCAGTTATTGTTTAATAGAAAAGGCGGGTTTTTGCTCGCCTTTTCTGTTTTCAGAAAAAAATAATGCGTAATTTTGATTAAAAAATCACCAAAACCAATCTAATGAAAAAGTCAGTTTTTATTGCTATTATATTACTAATCAGTCAATTAGGTTTTTCGCAAACCCAAAAAACAACATTTCCAAGTCTAAAAATAGGATATGTTTATGAAGATTATATTCTACAAAATCTTAATGATGTAAAGAATTTGCAAGCCGAAATTGCTTCCAAAAAAGTAACTTTTGAAACAAAATTAGAGCAAAAAGCTAAAAACTATCAAGAAGAATATGCTATCTATCAGGCAATGATGAAAGATATTACAGGTCTTACAACCGATTCATTGAATGCAAAATTGAAGAAAGTACAGAATCTGAAAAAAGATGCAGAAGAATTTCAAACTACCTCAGAGGCTGAATTACAAAAGATGATTCAAGCGAAATTTGTAGCAATTCGTGCGAAAGTAAACGCAACTATAAAGACCGTAGCAGCCGAGAAAAGTTATAAAATTGTATTCAGAAGAAACGCAGATTCGGGCAATAATGAATCAAATACAGTTTTGCTTTATTCGGCTGATAATGGCAAAGATGACCTCTCAGATGCTGTTTTGGTGAAAATGGGCAGTACTCCGCCGAAGAAATAATAATAGACTTCCTGCGAAAGTATTTTAAGTCGAAAAACGCCATCTTTTCGGCTACAAATTGAGGAAATTTTTCAACCGTAGCGGTGCTATGCTTTCAAAATTTCCTCAATTTTCGCTTGAAAATCTACTATTTTTCAATCATAAAACACTTTCGCAAGAAGTCTA
>NZ_JAYWCU010000231.1:0-9350 GCF_043780375.1 Emticicia sp.
TACTATTATTTTTAAATCTTTTTTTTATAACAATACTAAAATGAGATTATATAACCTATTATACTTACTCTTATTTGTTTCTTCAAACTCCTTTGCAAGCATAGTGATTTTGAATGGACTTACTCATACGCATGACATTGTTAATGGAAACGCAATAACAGGAAAAATTCAAGTACAAAACAATGGTGCAAAAGAAACGAAAATCTTAATTTATACTGAAGATTTGATAGTTTCTTGCGATAAGCAAGTAGATTATGCCAAAATTAATAGCCATGACCGCTCTTTGGGACAATGGTTATCAATGAATGTTCAAGAAAAAATCATCCAAAGTAAAGAAGTATATGAAGTAACATATAGTATCAGTATGCCGAATGATGCAAAATATTCGGGTTCATATTGGAGTGCTATTATGATTGAAGGTGTTGACCCTATTAAGGAAGATATAGACAAGGGCGTAAAGATTGATTCAAAAATAAGGTATGCTCTTCAGATTATAGCCAATGTTGGAAATATAGAAAATTCAAAAATTAGCTTTGAAAACATAGGATTTACGAAAAGAGATTCTACCACACAACAATTAAATGTTAAGCTAAAAAATAATGGCGTTTTTACGGCAAGTACCAAATTAAGTATTGAAATATATGATAATTCGGGCAAACAATTAAAAACCATTGAGTCTTCACTCAGGAGAGTATATCCTGAAAAATGTAACGACTTCGAGATTTTAATAAAAGATTTGCCTAAGGGTACGTATAATGGCGTATTGATTGCTGACAATGGGAAAGACCTTTATGGAGCCAACGTAACTTTAGAAATTAATTAGTTTTGAAACAAATTATTGTAATCATATTCCTATTAAATGCATTTTTATATAATAAAAGCCTTGGACAGCGAGAGTTTCATATAAATGTATTAAATCCTCCTAAAAAAGTTATTCCGGGAGGACACTTTACGCTTTTCTTTGAATTAGAAAATTTAGAAAAAAATCAAAAAATCGTAGAAGAATCATTGATTTTGCCTGATAATTGGCAAATAATTCTTTCCAAAAAGTTAGATAAAGACTTCGAAAATCCAAAATATCTATACACCGTATCCACTTCTACCACATCAATCTCGGGTAAATACCCTTTAACTTTTGTAGTAACTAATAATGATGGAACAAAAGTTTCTACCCAATTTATAATTGAGGTTGTAAATTATCGAAAAATAGAAATAGTCCCTCTTTCTTCTTACGAATATGTACGAGAAGGCGATAGCTTGCATTTGGAATATCTCATACACAATTCGGGAAATATCAATGAAAAAGTAAAGTTACGTACTACGAGAGGGAAAATACAACTCAAATACGACACCTTGACAATTGAACCAAATAAAAGTATTCAGGTTCGGATAAGTCAGATCGTACCAAAAACGCAAAGTAATTATTGGTTAATGTCAAATGACTTATATGTAACCATGCGTGATTCTATCAACCCCGTAATAAATTTCACTTCCGTACCCGTTTATTCTAACCAAAGCAAAAAAAATGATGCTTACTTACGTTTTCCCATTGAAGTCGGAATTTGGTACAGTCATTTTGGCACAAGTAGAGGAGTTAGCACGTCTTATCAATTTGATATTAGAGGAAGTGGGTATTTAGACTTTAAGAAAACACATCACCTTGATTTTACAGTTCATGGGCCCAACCAAATTAACTTACCAACTTTGGGAAATTACGACCAATATACCTTGAATTATTCTTACAAAAATAAAACAAATGTAAATTTAGGAGATTATTTGCTTTCATTTAATAACCTAATGGAATTTGGACGATTTGGCAGGGGGTTGCGTATCGAGCAAAAACTTAAACATACAGGTTTTAGTATGTTCTATTTACAACCAAGATTTTTTCCCAATCAAAGAGAAACTTATGGTGGTAGCTTTTATCTAAAGCCCAAAGAAAACCTTAAATATTCGATTGATTTTCTTTCTAAGAAATCAAAATATGATAAGGATTGGTTTATATCAAAATTCATTGGATTGACAGCAAATTATCAAACAAATTCATTGTTTCTTACAAGCGAAGCCACTGTAAGTTTTGCCAACAACAAAATTGATTTTGGTCTTTTTAATAGAGTTTATTACCATTTCAAAAAGCTTAATATCAACAGTGATATTGTTTATGCAGGAAAAAACTTTCATGGATTTTACAATAATAGTTGGCAGTCGGTCAATTCGGTCAATTATTATATTTTCAAAAAGCTCAGTTTGGGTGCTCAAAGTAATTTTACGAGGGTAAATCCGAGTTATGATTTTTCTACCTTAAATACCTCTCCTTATTATTCCAACAATAGTTTTATTCTCAACTATGATATAAAACCTAGTACAAGGCTAATGTTGAGCTATAATTTTGAAGGAAAAGAGGATAAACAACGAATTAAACAATTTTATTTTCGTGAGCAATATGCTCGGGTAGCATACTTAATCAATTCGCCAAAATTTAATCTCTGGTCTGAAACAAGAGTAGGTCAAGCAAAAAACCTATTAGTAAGCACCGATGATTTCAGAAGTACCCAAAGTATTCGTAGTGTGGTACAGCCACAAGCAAAAGTGTTACCTTGGCTGTGGCTCGGTACTTTTTTTGAATACCAAAGGAATGCTAAGTTTTCTAATACCAATCAATTAACAAATTATTTTTATTACGGTGGCACAAGCAGAGTTACATTAGGAAAAACATTCAATGCTTCGTTTTCATACCGAAATAATTATGCTCCTGATGAACTCGTTCAGAAAAGAAGTTTCGTAGATTTAACCGCCGAACTTGAACTTAAAAGTCACAAAATTAGTGTTGTAGCTGGTCGAGCCTTTATACCTAATTACAGCCAAACTAATGAGAATAATTTATTTTTTATGCTTAAATATTCATTAAAATTAAACACACCTATCAGAAAAAACAAACACTTAGGCTCAATAAAAGGGCATATTTCGGGGCCAAGTAATGTAAAAAAAGATGGTATATTGATTCGGTTGGGAGATAAGAAATTTTTGACCGATGAAAACGGTAATTTTTATTTTAATGATTTAGTACCCGATAAATATTACATTACTTTAGACAAGTCAACTATAAAATCGGGAATAGTAACCGATAAAAAAGGGCCCATCGAGGTTGAAGTAGTGGCCAAAGGTATTAATGAGATTTCGATACCTCTTGTAAATTCTGGTGGAATTAGTGGTAAAATTATTGCTCAAAACAATGACTCGAATAACACAAATACAACAAATAAAAAAAATCCTGTTATCTTAGTAAAGTTATTTAATGAACAAGAAAATTTCATAACCAAAGTAAATGCCAACAGTGAATTTTCATTTAGTGAAATGAAACCTGGTTCATGGAAAGTTGAGGCTTTGATTCAAGGAAATCAAGATAAATTTGTCATTGAAAATCCATCACAAAATATTATCATCGAATCCGAAAAGCTTAAAGAACTTTCGTTTACGATGTTGCCTAAAGAACGAAAAATTTATTTTTCAAACATAAACGTCCAATTGCGTTCAAAAGAATGAAAGTATATATTTTTATGTTATGTATGATTACTCATGTAGTTTATGGGCAAACCACAAGCACAGGTACTACCAGTGCAAGTCTAACTTTTCCATTGGTTGCACTGTTAGATGTTGAGCCAATAGGGTCTATTAATCTAAGTTTTACCGCTCCAACCGAAGCTGGAGCCGCTTTGGGTAGCAGTGCTACCAATACCACAAAATGGATAAATATTAGTTCGGCCGTAACCACTGGGCTTACCCGACGAGTTACGGCTCAAATCTCAGGAACGGTGCCAAATGGCGTTAGGCTTCAACTTCAAACTGCTAATGCCACTTCAGGAGCAGGTACCCGAGGTACTGCCATTACACCGATTTTTCTAACTACCACTGCCCAAACAATTATCAATAGTATTGGTGGGGCATACACTAATTCGGGGTCGGGTGTAGGCTATAACCTCACTTACTCATTAGATATTCAGACCTATAGTCTATTAAGTAGTGGCTCATCAACATTCTCTGTTTTATTTACTTTGGCGGATAACTAATTTTTTGGGCGTAGTTGCCAAATGTATAGCAAAAGTAAAAACTACTATAACTTATGAAAAAAATTCTTGCCATAATCATTCTCTGTTTTTTTTATTTCCATAGTAAAGCTCAACAAACTTTAGCAATAAAAAACGGAGCGTGGTCTCCCTCAGTTACTACAATCGGGGAGGCAGGCAATGATTATATCTCTACGACCATACAAAGTTCAACTACCCAAACACAGATTGATTTACAAGTAGTACAAATTGCTGGACTGAATCATTATACTGTATATATCAGGAGAACCGATAGTGGCACTAACTGGAATACGGCGGGTTTACAAATTTGGGTAAGACGAACCAGTGATGGCTCGGGAGCGGGTGCTAAAAGTACTACTATCGGTGGAACAACCTATCAACAAATCACAACGAGTGATTTATATTTTTTCGAAGGTAATAACGATAGTGGCAATCTACGTACAAATATTGGCATACAATACCAAATTACGGGCGTGTCGGTTACTGTACCGGTTGCCACCTATAGCACTACATTAACTTATACACTCATCGACGATTAAGTTTCAGCTCATTTTATTCCTCTTCTTTCGGTATTTCAAGCGTCGTTATTCTCAATTTTTTGGATGCACACTTGGCACGCTCCTTCAAGGCTTTTTTTATCAGTTTTTTATTTTCCATTTTTATTTTAAAAATAATCGCTTGCCCAAAAACACACAGTCCACCATTAATCATAATGAGGCTGTAACTCCCAAGCAAAAACCATCTAAGAAAAGGAGCGTTAGTATGTTTTAGATTTGTGGCTTCACTAAAAACACTCAAGCCAAAACCTATCAAAGTCAACCCTCCAATGGCGGATAATAACCATTTTGTGTAAAGACTCATTCTTTTCAATAATTTTGTACCGGGAGGCTTCTGTCTTTTAACTTCCATTTTCTTAATCTTTATTGTTATTGGTGTTAAATCTAAGAACAAAAATAACTAATTTTGAAACAAAATTAGTACAATTATCAATTACACAGTCAATACCTACCGTAATGTATTGATAATTAACAACTTAAGTGGTTTCGTAAAGATTTTTTGCTACTTAATAAAACTCAGCATCGCACGGGTGACCCCGTCATAACTCTTAAAGAATGGGCAAAATTATTAGTTTTTTACTCCGATTTATACCTCGAAAATACTTACAACTCTTTAGCCACATTCCGCTAAAAATATATACTTTTTTCTTGAAAGGCAATATTGTCGAATGCCCCGTTTGTGATGCAAAACTCACAAAATTTATGCCTTACGGACGTTTAGTTTCTCGCCCGAATGCCCTTTGCCCAAATTGTTTGGCTCTCGAACGCCACCGTTTAATGGCTCTGTATATGAAAGAAAGAACCAATTTTTATACGGCTAAGCATTTGAAAGTGCTGCACGTTGCTCCCGAATATTGCTTTATTGACCGTTTCGAGGAGATGAAAAATTTGGAGTATATCACCGCCGATATTGAATCGCCGTTGGCAAAAGTAAAGATGGATATTCACCAAATTCCATTCGAAGAAAATACATTTGATGTAGCAATTTGCAATCATGTAATGGAACATGTGGACGATTATCATAAGGCAATGTCGGAACTTTATCGAGTTTTAAAACCTAATGGTTGGGCAATTATTCAGTCGCCACAAGATTGGACAAAAGCCTATACTTTTGAAGACCCGACCATCATCGACCCACGTGAGCGTGAACGAGTTTTTTGGCAAAATGACCACCTTCGTCTTTTCGGACGTGACTACGGGCATGAATTAGAAAAAGCAGGTTTTAAAGTAACAGAAGACGATTTTGTTATGAAAATGTCGAAAGAATTAGTTAAACGCTATTCGTTGCCGAGTGAAGAGATTGTTTATTTTTGTGAGAAAAAGTATGAATAACATGTAGCACAATTTTTCAAATTGTGCTACATATCAACAAATAACATTAACCTATGAGATTCAAAGATAAAGTAGTAATTATTACTGGTGGAAACTCTGGTATTGGCAAGGCCGCTGCCATTTTATTTGCTAAAGAAGGTGCCAAAGTCATGATTGCCGATTTATCGGAAAAATTAGGTGATGACCTCGTTGAAGAAATAGAAAAAGCAGGTGGTGAGGCCACTTTTATAAGAGTCAACGTAACTGACCTTGATGATGTAGAGCGAATGATTGAGCAAACAATTACTCGATTAGGCAGATTCGACATTTTGGTCAATTCGGCAGGAATTCTTGGACCACGCATTCGCACAGATAAATATCCTGAAGAAGATTTCGATAAAGTAATCAATGTAAACGTAAAAGGACTTTGGAACTGCATGAAAGTTGCTTTGAAGCATTTCATTACTCAACGCAGTGGAAATATAGTAAATATCGCTTCGGTGGCGGGACATTTGGGCATGGTTGGACATATTGCGTACTCAGCAAGCAAGCACGCCGTCGTTGGAATGACCAAAACGGCAGGTATTGAGTATGCCAAACACGGTATCAGAATTAATGCTGTTTGTCCTGGTTTTACGCAAACCCCTATGCTCGAAGGAGCCGATAGCGATGATGCATACATGGAAGCACTACAAAACGCAACACCAATGAAACGCTTTGGTAAACCCGAAGAAATTGCCAGTGCAATTTTATACTTAGCTGCCGACGAAGCATCATTTATCACTGGTCAAAGTGTGATTTTAGATGGTGGTTTGATTTTGCAGTAAGCTCTGAGGTGTCAAAGAATTATTTTTTAACTTTAAAATAAAAGCCCCTTTAGGGGTTCGGGGTGTTTATGAAAAACGTATTCGACCTAACAGGAAAAGTGGCCGTTATAACGGGTGCAAGTAAAGGAATTGGCGAGGCAATTGCCCGAATTTTTGCTGCTTATGGAGCAAAAGTGGTAATCAGTAGTAGAAAACAAGCCGACTTGGATGAACTGGCAAAAGAAATAACCGCCGAAGGTGGCGAGTGCATAGGCATTGCAGCAAATACAGGTGACATGACCCAACTCAAAACTTTGGTTGAAAAAACGATTGAGTTTTTTGGCGGAATTGATATTTTGGTCAATAATGCTGCTACAAATCCAGTTTATGGGCCTTCACTCGAATGCTCGGAAAGTGCTTTTGACAAAATTATGCAAGTCAATGTAAAAGCTCCTTTCGAATTAGCAAAGATGGTATATCCAAGCATGAAAACTCGTGGTGGTGGAAGTATTATAAATATTAGTAGCATTGCCGGCCATACGCCAGACCCAGGCTTGGGAATGTATAGCGTAAGCAAAGCTTCGTTGAATATGCTAACAAAAGTTTTGGCAAAAGAATGGGGCGAAGATAGTATCAGAGTAAATGCTATTTGCCCAGGACTGATAAAAACCAAATTTAGTCAAGCCTTGTGGGACAATGATAAAACATTAGCTCATTTTACGAAAAACTTACCAATCGCCCGCATGGGAACGGTCGAAGAAATTTCACCAATGGCTCTATATTTAGCTTCGGCGGCTTCGGGCTATACCACTGGCGGATTATTTTCGATTGATGGTGGCACAATAATCTAAATGGCGTTTAGCTCCCCTACTATACGTTAAAAATATTTCCTATTTTTTCAAAAAAGCTAAAGACAAGTGAGTGTTTGTGTAATAATTCCGATTTATCAAGAAAAACTGAGTCAAACTGAAAAAATTTCTCTTTCTCAGTGCATACGTGTATTGGGACATTACCCAATTACTGTTGTAAAACCTAAATCTCTGAATATCAATTATTTGCAAGAAAAATATCCGCAAATAATGTTCGAAAACTTTGACGACCCTTACTTTAAAAGTACACTTACCTATAATCGTTTATTACTTTCCGAAGAATTTTATAGCCGATTTTTGGCTTACGAATATATGCTCATTTATCAATTAGATGCCTTTGTTTTTCGAGATGAATTGAAAGAATGGTGTAAAAAAAACTATGATTATATTGGAGCTCCTTGGAGAATAGAAATAGAATTTGACTCGAAAATAAAAGAGTTAATATGGAATTTTAAGAAAAAAATAGCTATTTGGTTCGACCTTAAAGAGGAACTTTACGGCAAATATGGCCCCAAGGAAATCATTATGAAACGCTCGGTTGGTAACGGCGGTTTTTCGTTGAGAAAAACTAAAAAACTATTGAGTTTAATTCCTAAAAACCAACAAAAAATTGATGAATATTTAGAGAAAGTAAAAGAACATCCTGCTTATAATGAAGATATGTTTTGGAGTATAGAGTTGAACCGATATACGCCTCAACTAAAAATTCCTGATTGGCGAACTGCCTTGAAATTTGCGGTCGAACATTTACCCGAAAAAGCCTATAAACTCAATGCAGGATTGCCTTTTGGCTGCCATGCTTGGGATATTTACGAAACCAACTTCTGGAAAAAGGAAATCGAAAAATTTGGATATAAATTTTAATCATTAATAGACGACAGCCAAAAAATCGATAGAAATTATACTCATAGTAAATGACAAATATCTGTTAAAAAACAAGGTAAAATACTGATAATAAATACATTATGAGAAAATATTGCGGAACACCACGAGAAACAATTCCATTTAAGATTATGGATTTTTTTGTGGATATTTATGCAAACCTATTTTATAAAAAAAGAAAAAACGCTCCAATCAACAACAATTCTCCTCGAATTCTGATAGCTTCTTTAGGGCATTTAGGCGATGCCCTGACAGTAACATATATGTTTCCACTTATCAAAAAAGCTTATCCAGATGCTAAAATTGACCTTTTAACTGCTCAATGGTGCGAGCCTGTGAACCAACATAATACTTATATTGACAAAATTATTTACATCAATCATTTTCAAACCAATCGTCGAAAAATTTCTCGTTGGAAAAAAATAAAGGATTTTTATCAAACTTTTAGGCAGGCATTGCCCATTCTGCGAGAAGGAACCTACGATTATTACATTGATATCCGTTATAGCGATGCCGTTGCTCATTTTGTATTGCCTTTTATAAAAGCAAAAAAGTCTTACGGTTTTGCAAGACGTGGTTTAGGTGGTTTGCTAGACAAAGAATTTGATGTTCCTACTCACGAATTCCATCATTTTGATATGTATTTAATGTTGCTTCGAGAGATTGGCGTTAAAGGAACATTAGCAGATATTGAACCATATTTTTTGATTCCAAGTAATGTAACAGTTGAAAAAATTCAGCAAAAAATAGCTTTGCCAAATACACCGTATTTAATGCTTTTTCCTGAAACAGGTGGTGAACAAAAGCAAATTCGAGTTGATTTTTGGGCAAAAATAATTG
>NZ_JAYWCU010000232.1:0-4939 GCF_043780375.1 Emticicia sp.
GCATCAACGTCGGGGCGTTCTTCTCTGTCAACTTTAATACATATCAAATGCTCATTCATAATGGCGGCAATTGCCTCATTTTCAAACGATTCTCGTTCCATCACATGGCACCAATGACACGCCGAATAACCAATACTTACCAAAATTGGCTTGTTTTCTGCTTTTGCTTTTTGCAGAGCAATTTCGCCCCACGGGTGCCATTCGACAGGGTTGTGTGCGTGTTGGAGTAAATATGGGCTGGTTTCGTTGATGAGGCTATTTGACATATTTTTAATGAGTGAATGATGGATTGAGCGAAAACGAATAATTGTATAATTCAGTAGTTGCTTTTTTCAATATTTCTATCTCGAAACAATTACCTTTTTAGAAAATTCCAATAATCGAATAAAATAAACTCCGTTTGATAAAGCACTAATATTTAAAGACTTGTAATTCTCTCCTTGTAACAAAATAGTTTTTTCTTGCAATACTTTTTTTCCATTTATATCAAAAACCTCAAGCATAGTTTCTTGTTGTTTTAAGCTAAATGCTTTTATGGAAATTTGCTCTTCCGCAGGATTTGGAGATACTTCAAAATTTGAAATTATTGGCTCATTTTCCAAAAGCGTCATATCAAATTTACATAAAAAAACATCATATCCTTTCAAAGTAATATTTTGTCGGTAATCTTTGTAAGCAACTTCTACAATCACCACTTCATTTTCATCTTTTGCGTAAGGATTGTGTGCCGCTACCAACAAATCTTTGCCTTTGGCTACAGCTCGCCAAATGGGTTTATGAGTATCAACGTATTCACGGGCAGGCGTTGGAATTACTAATTCATAATTGCCCGAAAACATATCTTTGTATTGCGAAAGTCGATAAAGTCCGTTAATAAAATACTCGTAAACAAAATAATTTTCATCGGTTTTAAAAGTACCAGGGTCGTCCCAAAGCCAAAGCCCATTAGCCCCCGAAAAGAAAGGAAAAATTGCTGTAGCCTCAGCCATAAAAGGTCTAATAAATTTTTTAACAAAAGCGGTAGTATAACTGAATCTTAACCAAACAAATGGAATAATGGGTTTACTTGTCCAAGCTCGATTTACCTCTATTTGAAAAAGCATATAAGCTAAATAATCAGGTGCAAGCGGACTTGGATAATCGTAATAATAATAAGCTGATGGACTAAAAAAATCTTGATTATTGAAAGCCTGACCACCCAAAGTATTCTTAGAAAAATCATAATTAACATAATTCAACAAAGAGGCATCACTCGTCCATTTTTGCCAAGAATTTCCTGCAATATTGATATAAGTATTTAAAATTGGAGCATCAGAATAGCCGCCAATTTTAGTATTTTGAGTAGCACTATTTTTTGTTTCTGCAAACACTTGGGCATATAAAGCTTGAATATCTTTTTTGTATTGAGCAATAAATGATTGATTATCAAGGTTTTTGTAAACAGAAGGAGTAGTAGGGTGATTTTTTAAAACTAAAATCGAATCATTAGATTTTATTTGTAATTCAATATCAGGAACAAATAAATTAATATCGACTTTACCAGTGCCCGCCGAACTTGAAAAAGCGTTCGAAAATCCTGCTAAATCATTACGCCACTTGTTTTTGTACAATTCGATATTATTTCCCCACGGGCTTTTTATGGTTTCCCAAGGTTGATTAGCAGAAGGGTAGCCAACACCATACCAAACCATCGCACGTTGATTTGGTGGAAGGTCGGCATCGTTTCCATCGGAAGTTGCTAAATGACTAAAACCATGTTTTAGAGGCAGTTTTTGACCATCGCCAAAGCGTGGGCCACCATAAACTATGGAAAAAGGAAGGCTAAATTCAGGAAATTTTTGCCATTCAATCGTGCGATTTTTAGTTGTAGGTACAAGTTGAAAAGAACTTGATTGACATGAATTTTGAGCCTTAGTTTTTTGAATAAAACTAAACAAAAGCAACAGTAAAATATATTTAGTGTGCGTCAAGTTCATCTTTTTCACCAAGTTGGTCAAATACAAATCGAATTGAGCTGTACGAATTCAGCAAAGCTTTTTGAATTTCTTTTTCATCCATCCAACACAATTCGTCAATACCTTCTTCAATTTGAGGCTTCATTGCCGAATCGTCCAAACAGCTCATGCGATACCATTTTGTTCGTTTCAAAATTTTATTATTGCCCATCGTGTAAGTATGCCACGTAGTGCAAAGTTTGTTGCCTAATTTTACTTTAATATTACACTCTTCTTCAACTTCTCGCACCGCAGTTTGTTTCGATTTCTCGCCATCATCTCGCTTACCTTTGGGTAAATCCCACTTACCAAGTCGGTGCATAAGTAGTATTTTACCAGCTTCATTATAAACTACTCCGCCCGCAGCTTTTACGACTTTATAGAGGTTTTTGATATGAATTTCAGTAGCACCCTTATCCTCAACAACCATCGTAACTGACTGATATTCAATCACTTCTGTTGTCTGAATCAATTTGAAAAACTTATCAATCGTAGCACCCAAAACATTCAAAATCACTACATGACCTCGCATTTTTTTAGCATTTAACTGTTCTAAGCGAGCATCTAACATCGAATCAAAATCATGTCCATGTAGGTCTTTAAAATCTTTCTTATCTACGATTCTAACTAACTTGTCATCTATAAAAATAACCATAAGGTTTATCAAAGGAGGTTTAATTGTGGGGACAAAGTTCGGAAAATTTTCGGAAGTAATTAAAGAGTTAAAAAAATTATAATATTGTTTTTGCATAAAGTAAGCATAAAATATTTTATTTTGCACCTTAATAACCATCAAACCTTCAAATTGGGGGTTTAAACCTTTAAATGGAAATTTTAATAATCTTTATTTTAGTCATAATTAACGGTGTTTTCTCCATGTCGGAGATTGCTTTAATTTCTTCTCGAAAAACAAAACTTGAAATTGCAAGCAAAAATGGCGACCGCCGAGCCTCTGCCGCTCTCGAACTTGCTAACTCTCCAAACAGATTCCTTTCAACTGTACAAATTGGTATCACACTTATCAGTATTTTAACTGGTATTTTTTCGGGAGATAAAATCACAACCGACATTCAGAATTTCTTAACAAACTTGGGGCTCGACCTAAAATATGCAGATAATCTCGCCGTTGGCTTAGTTGTTCTTATCATTGGTTTTTTTCAGTTAGTTCTTGGTGAATTAGTTCCTAAACGTATAGGAATGTCAAATCCAGAGGCGATTTCCAAGTTTATGGTTGCACCGATGAGCTTATTATCAACGATTACCTCTCCATTTATTTGGCTCTTAACAAAATGTAGTGACCTAATTATCAAGGTTTTAGGCATCGAAATTTCTGACAGCTCAGTTACGGAAGAAGAAATTAAATCTATGATTCAGGAAGGTACAACTGGCGGAGCAATTGACGAAATTGAGCAAGAAATCGTACAAAATGTTTTTCATTTGGGAGATAGAAAAATTACCTCGTTGATGACTAATCGCAGTGATGTAACTTTTTTGGACATCGAAGATTCGGTAAAGGAAAATAAAGATAAAATTATTGAATCAAAACATTCAGTATATCCTATTTGTGAAGGAGACATTGATAATATTATTGGTTTGCTTTATATCAAAGATTTGTTGGGAAAAGACTTAAATATTGAGCTTGAAACCCTTAAAAAATTCGGTAAAGAGCCGCTGTTTATTCCCGAAAACAACCAAGCCTATCAAGCATTAGAAAAATTTCGTGAGGAGCGAATCCACATGGGAATTATTTTAGATGAATATGGTAGTGTGATGGGCATTATTACACTAAACGATATTTTAGATGCTTTAGTGGGCGATATTTCGGTAGATGATGAGTTTGGCTATGATATTCATGAGCGAGAAGATGGCAGCTTTTTGGTAGATGCTTCACTCCCATTTGATGATTTCTTGAACCATTTTGATATTCAAATCAATAACAGAAAAGAATATACAGGCTTCGATACGCTTGGTGGTTTTGCATTACATATTCTCCAGGAGATTCCTGATACTGGTGATACATTCGAGTGGGAAGAGTACAAATTTGAGATTATTGACATGGATAAAAATCGAATTGATAAGATTTTACTGACAAAAAAACAAACCCACTAACCAACCCATCATTTTGGTTCTGTAAATAAATAAGAAAATTTAAAACATAGCTCTCCTTTAAAACGGTTCCACTTTTCGATGGGGGTAATATTTACAATAAAATGACTGTTTCCCAAAAAATTGCTTCTATACTATTAGAAACAAAAGCGGTAAAATTGAGTCCAGCACAACCTTTTAAGTGGAGTTCTGGCTGGAATTCACCAATCTATTGCGATAATCGTGTAACACTTTCATACCCTGATGCTCGCACTTTTATCAAAAAAGCATTAGCAAAAGCTATAAAAAAGCATTTCCCAGAGGCCGAGTTAATTGCTGGCGTAGCAACGGCTGGAATTCCACAAGGAGCTTTGGTAGCTGATGTTTTAGGATTGCCATTTGCGTATGTTCGCCCCAAGCCAAAAGAACACGGTATGGGCAATCAAATTGAAGGGCGTATCGAAAAAGGGCAAAAAGTTGTTATCATCGAAGATTTGATTTCGACTGGTGGAAGTTCACTTAAAGCTGTTGATGCTCTCCGTGAAGCAGGAATTGAAGTTGTTGGCATGGTCGCCATCTTTACTTATGGATTTAAAGTGGCTGACAAAAATTTTGCAGAAAAAGGTGTAAAATTAATTACTTTAGGTCATTATAATTCATTGATTGACCAAGCCATTGCACAAAACTATATTTCCGCAGAATCGCTTGATTCATTGAAAAAATGGAGGCGAAACCCTGAGAAGTGGGAAGTTTAATAGAGAATTAAGTAAAAGAGTAAAAGTTTTCGAGTATTAGAGTATAGCTAGTTATCTTTGTTGAATGAGAACGAAAATATATATACATCTAAGTGCGGAAGAGCA
>NZ_JAYWCU010000233.1:0-3276 GCF_043780375.1 Emticicia sp.
TTAATGTTACTTCAATTCTAATGGAAAAACTGATAGTTTAGTTTTTTTGTTATACTAAAAATAAAAATAATGCAAGTATTAACCCGTAATTCGCATAAAATGGGAGTATTTACAGAACCACTAATGGAGGGAATTCATATTCGGGTCTGACAAAGCCAACTGGTGGAAACTGGATTACGCCTTTGGCTTGGCACCCAACGAGTTCGACGATTGCCTATGGTGGCTGGAATGCAGTTTATAAGTCAACTAACTCCGGTTCGAGTTGGACTGCTATTTCGCCCGTAACTGGTAATCTGAATGAGCTGGTGGTTGCACCATCAAATGACCAATATATTTATGCTTCTCTTGGAACAACCTTGCACCGAACAGCCAACGGTGGTGCTACTTGGTCAACTTATACCGCACCATCTACTATAACTGACATTGCTGTGAAGTATAATGACCCTACGAAAGTATGGATAACCACAATATCAAGCACTCAACCTGTGTTACTTTCAACCGATGCAGGAGCTACGTTTACTAATATTTCGTCTGACTTACCTGCAATTGCGGGTAGAAGCATTGTGGTAGATGATTTCACAACCGAAGGTATATATGTCGGTATGAATATTGGGGTTTATTACAGAAATTTAGTAAATCCTACATGGGTTTTGTTCGGAACAGGGTTGCCACAGGTAGCAGTAAACGAAGTTGAGCTTTCTAAAATTGGTGGAAAATTGAGGGTTGGTACTTATGGAAGAGGATTCTGGGAAATTGATACGCCAAGTTGTAATTTGACCTTAGTTTATGGTGATATCTCGCAAACTGCGGGTACGTATTCGGCAGCTGAAACGATTGTTAGTCAGGCGAATGTGGCGACTCCGACTAATTATTATGCAGGAAAAAGTATTTCGCTCAACCCTCCATTTAGTGCTGGCCCGAGCGAAGTGTTTTTGGCGAAGATTCAGGGCTGTAATTAAAATCAAAGTCCAATACTCATTCTAATCACACTCAGTTTTTCCTCATACGAAGCTCCAACCGATATTTCATTACCCGCCACCCAAACCGACTGGCGGGTAATTTTTTGGATTTTATTCAATGCCACAATATATGAACGATGAATTCTAATGAACTGATTATGAGGTAGTTGACTCAATACTTCATTGATGTTTTGACGACTCAATAACTTTTTGTTTGGTAAAATATATGCCATGTAATTCCCTTCGGCTTCAATGTAAAGTATCTCATCTAATAATACTTTTTCTTCTTCATAACCAGTTTTTAAGAAAATGAAACTTGGGGTTTCTTCATTGCGTAAACCCTTGATTTCTAAGGCTTTATTGCAGGCTTTAGTGAACCTTGCCAACGAAAAAGGTTTCATCAAATAATCAATCGCATCTAACTCAAAACCATTCACAGCATATTCTGAGTATGCAGTTGTGAAGATTATCATGGGTGTTTTTTGCAAGATATGAACAAACTCAATTCCTGAAATATCGGGCATTTTTATATCCAAAAAAACCAAGTCAATTTTGTTTTGTTGCAAATATGGAATCGCCTCAAAAGCATCGGTAAAAGTTGCTTTTAGTTCGAGAAATGGTACTTTTGCAGCGTGTATTTGTACAACTTCTAAGGCTCGTGGCTCGTCGTCGATGGCTATGGCGGTTAATCCCAGCCCTTGAAGGGGAGCAAAATTCTTTTGCATAAGTTTTCAATAAATTCCTAAAATCAAAGATACAAAATAATCATTGTCTGATGCCTGAATATCAACCGTATGGCGATTCGGATAAATCAATTCGAGGCGTTTTCTGACATTTTCTAAGCCAATCCCATTGTTTTCGGACTCTAATTCATCAATATCTGTTTTTGGGTGTAAGCTATTATGTACTTTAAAATATAGTTTCTGAGCATCATGCGTAAGTGTAATGTATATCCAAGATGGATTTCGGAAACTTATGCCGTGCTTAAACGCATTTTCTATGAATGGATTGAGCAGCATCGGTGCAATGAAAATTTCTCGTTCCGATTGTTGGATATTAATTTTGATTTCGACGTCGTGGCTTTCATCGATTCTCATGCGTTGAATATCAATGTAATTATTCAGATATTCAATCTCTTTACTTAATGGAATTCGGTCTTGGTGGTTATCGTTGAGCATAAATCGCATCATATCACCTAATTTTTGAATACCATCGGCTGTTTTTTCTGCATTTTCTTTCAACGAAACGGAATAAAGAGTATTCAAGGTATTGAACAAAAAGTGTGGATTTATTTGTGAACGAAGGTTTGAAAGTTCGGCTGCTTTCTGCGAAACCGCTACTTTTAACTGTGTTTTTTCTTTTCTAAATACTTTTCTCAGAAAGGCAATAAATATTGAAAGAAACAAGAATAAAGCAAGCATCTCGAAAATCCACTCGGCATGAAAACCAAAAGGGATTGAACTATAGGTTTTCCAACTTATATATTGTACAAAATAACCAATAATACTACCGATAAAATTAATAATGAGAAAGGTAATTGTTCCAGAAGTAAATTCCTTTGATTGAAGCGAAGAGAAGTAAGGAAGAACATTTTTATAAAAATACTCTTGGGCATAATAAATAGTAAATGTGGCGATTCCTATCATTGATAATTCTCGAATAGCCCCAAACCAATAATCTTTTCGTGGAATATTGCCAAAAATAGCAACAAATAGTATGAAGAAGCTAATAGTTCCTACCAAAAAATAATCTAAATAGCGGAAGTTTTCTTCTTTCTCTTCTTTTAACTTAGCATGAATAAAGTAATAGAATTGAGCAAATGCTTCGTAGAATAATATTATAATCAAAACTGCAATAGTGTCGGTTACCAAAAATAATTTTCGAAATAGAGAAAATACCTTTACACCAATAATATGTTCGTGATTATCGTAGCTATGTCTTAAATAAAGTTTGAAATAATCGAAAAGAAAAACGCTGACAAAGGTAAAAAGGAGGGTAATAATAATATAAATGTATAAAAGAATATCAATTTTCTTTTCTTTGATGCGTGGATAAAGCAAATAATGAAAGATAGACCAAGCACTTAATAGAAAAATTGCCCCAGCGATTATCGGAAAAATAGTATTGTAGAAATGGTTATAACCACTCAGTCCTTGCCAAATAATTTTATTAGGAACACCATTGAGTTCGGCAACAGTAATTATTCTGTCGAAGCTACTTGCTTCTTGGAAAAGCCGGCGTACAATATAAATAGTAATCGAAATAAAAATAAGAAAAAACTCGTAGCGTCTAAATTTTTGTAGCGTTTGCATAGTAT
>NZ_JAYWCU010000234.1:0-6484 GCF_043780375.1 Emticicia sp.
GGAACGCCATCTACAATCACCAATGGATTAGAATCTCCGATGGTGGTTACTCCTCGAATTCTGATAGTAGCACCACCCATAGAACCATTTGCTCCACTACGAGTTACCATAACACCTGACATTGCTCCTTGGAGTGCTTGTGCTACTTGGGTTTCTTTGCGTTCTTTAAACATTTCACTACCAATAGACGAAACAGCACCCGTAAGGTCTTTTTTCTTCTGCACACCATAGCCTACGACTACTACTTCATCAAGTGCTTTATTATCTATATTGAGTACAATATTAATTTTTGTCTGATTTCCAACAGTAATTTCTTGTGCTTGAAATCCAACAAAACTAAAAACTAAAATGGATTTACTATCAGTTACCGCTATCGAATATTCGCCATCGACATTTGTTGTACCTCCACGACTTGTACCTTTTACTATTACGCTTACACCTGGCAGTTTTTCGCCTTTTTCGTCGCTTACAGTACCTTTAATGATGATGTCGTTATTTACATTATTCTCAATATTGGACAAAGTCATATTTGTTTGATTAGAACCATTTTCTTTTAAATCAAGCCCCATAGACTTGGAACGAATCAAAATAATTTGTCTTTCACCCACGGTTTCAAATGTAATATTTCTTGGCGTTAGCACTTTTCTAAGTACATCTTCTACCTTTTCGTTTTTTATTTCCAAGGTTAGTGGCTCATCATTCGCAATCAAATCTTTTTTGTATGAAAACAAAACGTTTGTTTGCTTTTCTATTGATTTCAACAAGGTTTTTATACTCCCTTTTTGGAGAGATATACTCACCTTTTTTTGCAGCAAATCCTGTGCTTTTGCAGGTATCGCAAAAGCATTTGCCGCAAAAACGCCTGCTATAATCAATTGTATGAGGTTGATTTTCATAAACAATAGAAAATTTTGTTTAGTACTATTTTTTGTCATAGTTTTAAATGTTTTTTGAAAGAAAAATGAAAATTCACGCCTATCTCTCATCAGTATAGATAGGCTGGGAGTATCGGGGGATAAATGTTGAAGCATTTTCCCTCGATTTTTTTTGTTTAGATAATCATTGACTTCATATATTATTGGGGGGTTAGGGTTGAAAACGGTAAACTTTAACGGATTTATTTGATTAGTTGCAGCCCATTGACTGAATCACTATTTGGGCATCTACTATTTTGTAGCTTGCACCAATTGTTTTACACATAATATCGAGTTTGCTATATAATGATTCGTTGGCGAGTGTAGTTGTGATGATACAATGTGAGAGTTGGTCTGCATCATAAATAATATGTACACCATAAGCCTGCTCAATGGCTTTCAACACTTCTGAAACAGGTTTATCTTCAAAATTTTGTTCTGGCAACTGGCTTAAATCTTTAATTAGGATAGGGCTTTCAACCAAAGATTTGGTAAGCGATTCGGCTTTTCGGGAGAATACAATTTGTTGATTTGGCGTAATGATTAGAGCTTCCTCTTCGGGGTCGGCGAGGGCGATTTTATTTTGGTGAAAAACTGAAACTCTTCCTGTTTTTACACTCACTATTACTTCTGGGGCATCTTCAAATGCCTTAATGGTGAAACTTGTTCCTAAAACTTTTGTAATGACTTCATTGGAATAGACAAAAAACGGTTTTTTTGGGTTTTTAGTGATGTCAAAAAAAGCCTCACCACTCAAAAAAACCTGCCTCTTATTCGGTTCAAAGTGTTTTGGATAGCTTAATTTGGCGTTCTCTGCCAGTATGATTACACTCCCATCTTCAAGTTTTATAGACAGTGGAGTGTTAGATTTATTTATTTTTTCAATTAATTTGATTTGTTTTTCTGCCGTAGCTACCAACTCAGAGTAACTTATTTTTTTAGGATTATTGTTTGATAAAAATCCTTTTAGGCCAATGCCAATCACAAGACAGGCAGCTGCAGCCCATCTAATTTTTACCCATTTTGTAGCATATAATTTTGACAATAAACTTGGTTTCAATGATTCAGAATCCTTATCAATATTGTCGCTGATTGCCGTCCATACTTTTGATTGGCTAATATTAGGTTGGCGAAGTTTTTCTACCTCAGCTACTTTTTTAATAAAGTCGGAGGCTTTACTAATGATAGTTTGCTTTTCAGGGTTGTCTAATATAAATGCTTGAAAAAAAGCATCATTTTCTCCATACTTTACCCAACGGACAAAAGCATCATCTTTAATAAAATCTTGTATCTGAAAAAACTTATATTCCATCTTTGAAAAAGCTATTTTAATGGCTTTCAACAATACAGATACACCGTTTTTATGAAATTACTCACTGAGTATAAAGTATTTTAAAAAAAATATTGAGATTGTCCAACTTTTAAGAAGGGTACGAAGCGTCGCATAAGAACGAAATAGTAAATTGCTAACCGATTGTTTATTTACATCCATGAGTTTAGCTATCTCATCTAATGTAAAATCGTGGTAATATTTTAGGTTGATTACCTCTTGTTGGCGTATAGGAAGATGGGAGATTGCTCTTTGTAGGGTATCTAAGTCAGTTTCACATTGTTCTGAATCAATCTTTTTTTGTTCGTCAGATATACTTATCAAGAAGTCTAAATAAGTATCAATATCTTCTGATTTGTCAAAAATATCTCTTTCGAGTTGTCGGACAATTCTATTTTTTAGTGAACGAAAAAGATAAAATTTAACTTCATTAACTTCGGAAAGATGGGTTCTATTATTCCAAAGGCTTATAAAAACCTCTTGAATAGCATCTTCGATGAGGTTTTCGTTTGGAGTAATCCGAAAGCCGTAGCTAATTAATGGTTGGAAATATTGTTTGTATAAATTCTCAAAAGCTCTTTTATTACCCGAAATCATATCCATCCAAAGTGCTTGTTCTTGCTCTTTGGTTAAATTTTTGACAGATTTAATATATTCTCTGTTACTTGGCAATGCCTTTGACTTTAAATTTGGTATTTTTAAATGCAAAAATAGCATAATTTTAATATAGTATTTGTTGAAATATTATTAGAGTTCTTTCAAAAGTCTTTGTAAACTATATTTAAGTATCGAACTTTGAGATATTATGGCAAAATACGATTCAGTAAAATCATTGACGGATTCAAATTTTCGTCGCTTAACAGGCGTAAAACGAACTACATTTGAAATCATGTTGTCGGTTTTATCGACCCTTTTTTGAAACTCCAAATTCGAGTTTAGTTTGGTCTTTTTTCAATATTTCGTTTTGACCATTACATTTACTACAAAAGCTGGTTACGAAATAATTTTCAAAGAGACAGCATCGGGAGCTAAGACCGACCGTGGTGAACTTGCCAAACTTTGGAGTCAAATTCGCAAAGATGATATTTTGGTAGTTTACAAACTTGACCGTTTGGGTCGTTCCTTGAAACATTTGTTGGAAGTAGTTGCCCAATTAAATGAAGAGAAAGTGGGTATCCAAAGTATCAACGATGCCATTGATACTACTACTCCTCAAGGACGATTATTTTTTAATATTTCAGCTTGTTTTGCAGAATTTGAAAGAGACTTAATTCGAGAACGAACCAAGGCAGGTTTGGAAGCTGCTCGTGCCAGAGGCAGAAAAGGAGGTCACCGACAAGGAATGACTAAAGAAGCAGAACAAAAAGCCATATTGGCCGAAAGTTATTACAAAGAAGGCAAAATGGGAGTCAATCAAATTACTATTGAAATTGGGGTTTCAAAAATGACACTATATAAATATCTCAGGCATAGAAAAGTACCTATTAGTGCCTAACAGATAAAGGATAAATAAGTATAGCTATCTCTTTTGGGACAATACATTTACTTCATAATTAAACAAAGAAGTAAATGCAATTTAATCTCTTATTTGGGTTTGCTATCAAATTGGTAACAAATCATAAAGTAGCCTATTTTTAGTCTCTCCTCATTATTATGTTTATTACATTCTTGACTTTTTAAATATATTACTCAATTACATTAATCAGGCATGACAGTACAGGATAGTAAAGCATATTATATAATATAATATTGTACAATGTAAAGTATTTTTATTGATATTTTTATATATATCGTGAATTATAGTAATGTAAATACAAATATTGAAAGCGATATTTTGCTTTGGCAAGCCTTCAAAATAGGTGATACGGAAGCATTTGAGCAATTGTATCATAAATATTTTAAGGTTTTAGGAAACTATGGGCTTCGTCTTAATCCTAATAAAGATTTAGTTGAAGATGCCATCCAAGATGTGTTTATTGACCTTTGGCGACGAAAAGAATACTTGAATGATATTGAGAACGTAAAATACTATTTATTTCGAGCTGTTCGGAATCAGTTTAGCCGGAATATACAAAAAGATATATTTGAAGGTTCGGAAGATGTCAATAATTTTTTGGATTATTTAGGTACAATTTCTTTAGAACAAGAGTCTATTGATGTTGAAACGAATCAAATAAGGACAATATCTGTTCGGAAAGCAATGAATAATTTAAGCAATCGTCAGGCAGAAGCAGTTCATTTACGATTTTATCAAGGCTTGAGTCTTGAAGAAATAGCATTGATTATGCAAGTCCAAAAGCAAGTTGTCAAAAATTTATTATCTAAATCGTACGCAATTTTGAAGATTTCGCTTAAAGATTTAATCTCAATCGCATTGTTTTTTCTATTCAAATAACCTGAACTTCGAGTGAAATATTCATGCCTAAAACGTTTCTAAAAATGTTTTAGGCATTTTTTATAAAAAAAATCAAAAACAATGATTACTTTTTTCTGAAATTGTTACCTATGCATAATATAAGGTTTATAGTTTTAAAAACAAGATGAAATATAATTATAATCAGATTCAAGATTTACTAAACGATGATTCATTTGTTGAATGGGTACTTTTTGCTAACAATGATAGTGATTGGCAAAAATATTTAATAGAAAACCCCAGCAAAGCTATAATCGTCAATGAAGCTCGCCAAATAATTTTAGAAATCCATTCTATTGAAAAAGAGAAATCAGTTGAACTTGACCAGAAATTAGTATGGGAAAAAATTTCAAAGGCAATTATCGAAGAAAACCACACTACAAAATCAGAAATTATGTGGTGGAATAAGCCTCTATACCGATGGGCAGTAAGTTTTATTCTTATGTTCGGAATCGGATGGTTGTTTTTCTTAAATCAATCTAAAGGAAAAGTAAATTACAGTGCTTTAGTGGCTTCGATAGAAGATAAAAATACACTAATAGAGCGTATCAATAAATCGGCTTCTGCGATGACTGTAGAGTTAGAGGATGGAAGTAGAATTACCTTAGAAAAAGGCAGTAAGCTGAGTTATCCGAGTCATTTTGCTACCAATAAAAGAATGGTCGTATTGAGTGGGGAGGCTTTTTTTGAAATCGCCAATAATCCAAATAAGCCATTTTATGTGTATGCCAATGAAGTCGTAACCAAGGTTCTGGGTACAAGTTTCAGAATTAAGGCTTTTGAGGAAGATAAAAAAGTAATAGTGAAAGTGCTTACTGGAAAAGTATCTGTTTATAACCAACGTCAAATAAATCTGAATGACCCAGAAACAAATGCTTTGATTTTATTACCAAACCAGCAAGCTATATATAACCGACCAAGCGAAGATTTGAGTAAACACCTCGTTGAAGTCCCAATGCCACTGACGCAACAACCTGAACAATTACCAACCGAGTTTGACGAAGTGTCTGCCGATAAAATTCTGGAGATTATAGAAAAGCGTTACGGTATCAAACTTATTTATAATGAGGAGATTTTATCGAATTGTATAATCACGACCAAGCTAAGAGATGAACCGCTTTCCGATCAACTTGATTTGATATGCGGCATCATCGGTGGTACTTATAAGGAAGTTGATGCTCAAATCATAATTGAATCAAAAGGTTGTAATAAATTACTGATTTCACCACTAAACACTCATCTATGAAATAAAATAATCTTGCTTAAAACCCGAAAAAGGAAACGATGCTCGAACATCGCTCCCTTTAGATTTACTCGGAAGTCCGAAGAAATCACGAATAAGTTGTTTTGCCTTTATCAAACAAAAACAAACAAATGTATGTCTAAAATTTTTACAAAAAAAACGATTTTCAAGATTATGAAAATCTCAATAACCCAATTGTTGATGACTGTTTTTGTGGCAAGCGTAAGTTATGCCCATGAAAGCTATGGTCAAGAAAGTTTGAGAGAACGGGTTTCTATTTTGATAAAAAATGGCAACCTAAAATCTGTACTTTTAAGTATCGAAAAGCAGGTTGATTTAACCTTTTCATACCAAAAAGAGGTGGTAGCTTCAAACGAAAAAATAAACATAGAATTTAAAAATGAAACAGTAGAAGATATTCTGAAAAAGGTGCTGATTCCTCGAAATATATCATTTCAGGTTTTACGCAACAATCAAATTATTTTAACCCGAAATCTGGGTTTAGGAAATATCGAAAGTATATCAAGAGAGCCGATTTCAGAAACTAAAATCACATTTTCGGCCGATATTAGCATAAAAGGCAC
>NZ_JAYWCU010000235.1:0-4747 GCF_043780375.1 Emticicia sp.
AGTTTCATGAATTTGATTAGATTTTGGTAAAATTGACAGTTTTTTGTAAATTTAAGCAGATATCACTACATAAAAGTTAATCTTGCGTAACTTAAGTAAATAATTTGACTTTTTAAAATGAAAATTTTCTTTTCAAGAGTTACAATCTGGAGGAATAGCTTTTTAGGGCTATTCCTCTTTTTGTGTTTGTCGGTATCGGGGCAAAAACGCTTTGAGTTTTCTCACCCACAAATGGGTACAATATTTCGAATGATAATTTATGCAACCGACTCATTATTGGCTACTTCGGCATCCCAAAAATCTTTTACTCGCTTAGATGAATTAAACTTAATTCTGAGCGATTATCGAGAAGATAGCGAGATTAATCGCTTATGCCGAACTGCTGGTTCTGGAACGGGCGAATACATAAAAGTAAGCAATGATTTATGGGCAATTATGCAAGAATCTGTCAAAGCAGCTAAACTGTCGAAAGGTTATTTTGACGTAACCATAGGGCCGATGACGCAACTTTGGCGAAGAATGAAACGTCAAAAACAGTTGCCAAGTCAGCAGCAAATTGAAGATGCACGGGCAAAAATTGGTATTAAAAATATTTTTACAAATCCAGATAATCAATCAATTATGCTCAAAAAAACAGGTATGAGAATTGATTTTGGAGGAATTGGGAAAGGCTTTGCCGAGGATGAAATGATGAAAACTTTGAAACATAATGGTATCCATTCGGCAATGATTGAAGCAGGAGGAAATATTTTACTCTCCGATTCGCCTATTGATTCACCTCAGGGTTGGGAAATAATTATAAAAGACAAAAAACACTATCTTAAAAATTGTGGTATTTCAACCTCAGGAGATTTATACCAATTTGTAGAAATTGATGGTATAAAATATGCTCATATTCTTGACCCGAAAACAGGTATTGGTTTTACCGAATCTCGACAGGTTAGTATCATTGCACATGACGGTACAAGCTCTGATTGGCTCTCAACAGCATTATACTTAATAGGCCCTAAGCAAGGTGAGAAATTAGCAAAAAAAATGAAAGTGAAGGTCTTATAAGAATTGGGGTCTAATCTCTTGGGTTAATAACTTTCGGGAAAATACAAAAGTAAATCACTGAATAATTAACACCAAATTTCGATTATGAAAAGCCCCATCTATTTTTAGTGAAGAAACAAATAAGCAAAAATACCTGATAATTAATTGATTATCAGGTATTTAAGAAGTGGGCCCACTTGGAATCGAACCAAGCACCTACTGATTATGAGTCAGCGTTGTTTTATAGATATTGGTAGACAAATCAACATAAACCTCTATTATTCTACAAATTTAATGCTTTTTTATTGATTTAATTACGTCTATTTTCATATATTTGTATTAAATGTTTGCAAATTGTTTGCAAATAAAATTTATAAAAAACAGATAATGAAGATTGATACGCCAAAACTTTCTATATTTCTTGATAAACGCTACGCAAAAAAAGACGGAAAATTTCCAGTAAAACTACGTATTACTTTTAAGAGGGAGGCTAAATATTACCCAACAGAATTCAATATGACCGAAGATGAATTTATTCGGCAACGAGATTCTGACACCCTTCGAGCCAATAAAAGTATTGGTACAAAAGAGTATGCTCAATTAGCTAAAATCAATAGTGTTTTAAATAATCAGCTTGCTGAAGCTCAAAAAGTAATTGATAACCTCAAGGTTTTTAATTTCGATACTTATGAACAAAAGAAAGATGAAAATATTATTGAGTCCGATAATATCTTTGTGGCTTTTCAACAAAAAATAGAAAATTTAGAAACGGAAGGTAGAATTGGAACTGCTATAACTTACCGTAATGCGTTGAAGAGTTTACAGGCTTTTCATAAAATGAAAGTACTTTCTTTGAATAGTATCTCAGTCAAATTTCTTGAAAAATATGAAAAATGGATGCTTGACAAAGGTAATTCAGTTACTACAATAGGCTTTTATCTACGTAATCTCCGTGCTATTATCAATGAATTAATTGACAGTGACAGAACCAAATTAGAAGAATACCCTTTTGGTCCAAAAAAGTATATTATTCCCACCAAAAAGAATACGAAAAAGGCATTATCAAACCAAGATTTAAAAAAAATCATGAGCTATAAGCCTGAACCTAATTCTTCTGAGTCAAAATATTTAGATTACTGGCTATTTATGTATTTGGGTAATGGCATGAATCCAATTGATATGGCACATCTTAAATATGCTAATCTTGGAAAAGACAGGATTGTTTTTAGACGAGAAAAAACCAAAAGAACCAATCGAGAAACAAATGAAATCATAGTTTTTTTGCATGAGCAAAATATAAAAATCATTGAGCAATGGGGTAATCCAAATAAACCTAATAATTTTATCTTTCCTATCTTGAAAGAGAAAATGACACCTATTGAAATCAAAAAAGCGGTATCGCAGTTTGGAAAACAAATTAATAAGTACATGAGACGAATTGGAGAAAAACTCGAAATTGATAAAAATATCACAACTTATGTGGCTCGACATAGCTTTGTAACCAAATTTTTAGCCGAAGGTGGCTCTCTGCTTGATGCAAAAGATATGACTGGACATACTTCCATTACTACAACAGAAGGTTATGTTGGTAGCATTGAAGACGACAGAATCAAAAATATTACTAACCGCCTCTCCCAATTCTCCTAAAATGTACGCATCGAATTTTTACCGAAAGGAACTTGAACCAGAAATTTATATTGAAAGTGTCAAGCTTTTAGCTCAGGAACATGGCCTTTTTGAAATCTACCCTTTTTCAAATTCGTTCATTGAAGAATTTGTTTGCCATGAACTCATCACGTACGATACTCGAAAAATCAATCTGGATGAAATGCTCAAAGCGGTGGTTGGGATTCTTTCTGAATTTGAAACAATTCTCAAGGCTTTCAAAAAATCAATTCCGACAAATTCGATAAACTTTGATGCTTACATTTATGATGTATTGCAAATTGTTGGTGGCATTTCCAATCGGGTATTTTCAAATAAAGTAAATGATTATACAGATTATTTGTTGGGTGCAATCAATGATATTTGGATGAATAAAATGATGCTGAATTTTAGTAAACTTGAACGGCTCAGTTCCGTCGAAATCAATTATGCTTTGATGATTTTGACCGAAGAAATCATAACCGAAAAAAGCAAATTGAAGCATTTGTTTTATCTTTTAGATTTGACTTACAAACGATTAGCTTTCGTTAAAGAATCAAACTCACAAGAGAAGAAGCATTCAAAAACTACTGAACTAAAAAAGCAGGATGCTCTACCCCTATTTGAAAACTTTTTGACTAATATTTCATTTCAAACAATCATAGAATGTTTCATTGAACACAAAATTTGCACAGCTGATGGGAAATTTATAAGCAAAATTGGTGGCAGAAACCCATTCCCAAGCCCAATCATGATTACTTTTTTGCCCGAAATATTAGCTGGTTTATCTTTTTTCGATATTGATGCTTGGGAAGCTCTCAATCTGAAAGAGAAAATAGAAATTCTGAGCAAAACCTTCGGTGTAAAGGCTAATCCTTCTTTTTTTTCAAATGCTGCTTCCAAAAACAACAGGCCTTCTGACGAGAAAATCCTGCGTTTTCAACTACTTATTGCTTCTTCTTTGAGTAAAATCTCCACAAAATAGACTCTTTCCTTGTTTGAAATGAAATATTTAAAAACATTTCATTTCAAACAAAGATTTCTAAATTTCCTTCCCCTTGTTTTGTAGCATAATCAGCACTAAATACACTACAAAGATGAATAAACAATTTTCCAATCAAACTAAAAGTACCCCTGCTTTACCCGTTGAAGGTTCATTCGATTACCTGATTCAGCAAGCAGTTGAGAAAGCACTTATGAATGTTTCTGAACCGCTCTTAGAAAGTGTGGTGGACCGAATTATTTCTCGTAAAATGCACGAAAGTAAAGACGAACCGCTGACCATTGAGCAAGCTGCTGAATTGATTCATAAGAAAAAGCAGACTATTTACAGCTATTGTTCTTTGGGGAAAATTCCATTTCATAAAAGTGGTAACCATAATATCTTCTTTCGGAGTGAATTAGTTGAGTGGCTGAAAACTAATTAAAAAATGCGGTATGTGTTTCTCCTTTTTACTTTTTGTATCCGTTAGAAAAGTTCTTTTGACTCATTGAATCCTTGTCAAACTTATTGCAATCACACGATAAGCCTTGATTAACTGGATGCAGGTTTTACCTCATAAAGATTCAAAAAGAAAGAATATTTCTTACCAAATGCTAAGTAAAAAGCAGCAAGATACCCCTAAACGTATAGGGTCGTTTCACATTAAATAAAAAACAAAATGGGGTTACAACACCAAAAAACCGCTGCTGATTTATTGACCTATTTGCCCGTGTTAAAGCAAAAATTTACTGATTTAGTAGGAGAAACTAATCAAATGGAAGAAATCTTGATTAATTCAGCCTTTGAAAACTACGAACTCTACTTAGCATTTAGAGAGAATAACAATGCTGTTTCAATTGAATCTACTCAAAAAATGAAGAAATCGGGTGAAAGTGACCACCTCCAAATGGCTTCATTGGCACTTTATTACCACAAAATAACAGATAACTTCATACAAGGTAATTTTATCGAAGTTGATACCCAACTATTGCGAGAAATCTTTCAATTTTACCGTGAAAGTATGCTCCATTTCAAGTTTCAAAAAGTTGCTTTTAAAGCAATAAAAGCCTCATTGAGCAATATTAC
>NZ_JAYWCU010000236.1:0-10609 GCF_043780375.1 Emticicia sp.
AGTTGGTAAATGTTGTGAAAGGATTAACAGAGTAGCAATTAATGTTTGATTGAGTGATTGAGTGAATGATTAGATTTTTTACTGGTAATTAATTATTCATTTCTACTACTTCATTTCTAGTGTGGCATTAAATCACTAAATCGCTCAATCACTCAATCACTCAATTAAAATGCAAGTAACTTTTCTTGGAACAGGTACTTCGGGTGGAATTCCCGTTCTGACGTGTGGGTGCGAAATTTGTAATTCCTTAGATTATAGAGATAAACGCTTACGAGTATCTGTTTGGGTTGAAGTTGAAAATAAAAATTTTGTTATTGATACGGGCCCTGATTTTCGACAACAGGCTCTGCGAGAACGCATCCCAAGCATTGATGGGATTATTTATACACACGAACATAAAGATCATACTGCTGGGCTTGACGATATTCGTCCTTACAATTATCTTCATGGAATTCATCATTTAGACCTTTACGGACACCCACGAGTTTTGAATCAACTCAAACGTGAATTTGCTTATGCTTTTGACGAAAGAAAGTATCCAGGTGTACCACTAATAAATCTACAAGAGATTAATAATCAGCCTTTTACGATTGAAAATATATTGTTTATACCCATTGAAGTAATGCACCACAAATTGCCTGTTTTGGGTTTCCGAATTAAAAATTTTACTTATATTACTGATGTAAATTTTATTTCTGAACAAGAATTGGAAAAGGCTAATGGTACTGAGATTTTAGTGTTGGGTGCATTGCAGCAAGAAAAGCATATTTCGCATTTTACTTTAAATGAAGCGATTGAAGTAGCCGGGAAAGTCAATGCTCGTATGACTTATTTGACGCATATTAGTCATAAAATGGGGCTGCACAGTGAAGTGGAAAAAGACCTTCCACCAAATATTCGATTGGCTTATGATGGTTTAAAAATAAAATTATAAATTAGTACACGACCTACTGATAATAGCTAGTTTTAGCTTGTCAAATTGAATTATCTTTAGACTATCGACCAACGAAGTGGCACAAAACGACCTTCCTCCTAAATATTATCTCGAATATTTTAATTATGTACTGGATTTTGTTCAGGAAAAATACCGCCATATTCTGAATGAAAATGAATGGCGTTTCTTGCGAAAATACTATTGTTTAACTGAGGATGCCCAATGCTTATTTATTCGTTTTTGCAATCGACGTGGACTTTTTTTTAGGATTAATAAGCTATCTTACAGTGAGTTAGAAGATATTCCTGCTTTGATTAATGAACTTTTTGAACGTGAATTTATTGAAATACCAAACACTGAAAAACACCAAACATTTGGCAAGGAACTATTGGGAGTTTTAACTACAAAAGAAATTATTGAGCGATTTGCTGAGTCGGTTATAGAGAAAAAGACGGTTTACAAAAAACTAAAAAAAGAAGAACTTGTAGAAGCAATATTGCAAGATTTTGAATTTAGTGAAATCATTGAGAAATTGAATACCTTTGACCCGATTATTAAAGTTTGTTTTGAGTTTGAGGTTACTTTTATGAAGTTTTTGTTTTTTGGAAATCGTTATCTTGATATGACAGAATTTGTGATGCGAGATATGGGTTTAGTACAATTTGAAAACCATGATGATGACAAACTAGTTGCCCGATTTAATACCCGAAAAGATGCCGAAGATAAATGGCTAATTACAGATCAAAATGACCTTTTTTATCAACTAAAAGAAACTGCTCCACCACTCGAAATTTATGATTGGTTCCTGAATTTTGCCGATACCATTGGTGATCTAAGCGAAGTTGCCAAACCATCTTATGAACGTTTAATTTTGAAAATAGCCACTTTTCTCGAAAAAAGTAAGCAATTAGACGAAGCATTAACTATTTTTCGCTTGACAGAACAAGTGCCTTCTCGGGAACGCCAAGTAAGGACTTTGCAAAAACTCAGCCATATTGACGAGGCTTTTTCACTTTGTCAGCAGATGATTGAGTTTCCTAAAAATGCGGATGAAAAATTCTTTGCTATTGATTTTTTGAATAAAATCAATTCCAAGAAAAAAACTAAAAAAAGTACAACATCTTGGCTGCACCAAGCAGAGTCAATTACGATCTCGATTGATTTTCGACATCAAGTTGAAATGGGCGTTGTTGATTACTACCATACTGAAGGAAAATTGGCTGTTTTTGCGGAAAATCATTTATGGAGGGCTATTTTTGGCTTAGTTTTTTGGGATATTGTATTTGACCCAAGTTTGGTGGCTTTTCATCATCCGTTTCAACGCCGCCCTTCAGATTTGTATTTGCCTGATTTTTATGAAAAACGTAAAGATTTAATAATCAGTCATTTAGATAGTTTTGCTGACTTTCAAGATTTGCTTATTTATATGGGTGAGCGTTATGAATCGAAATTTGGTATTGCTAATCCTTTCGTTGTTTGGTTAGATGAAGTGTGGCTAATGGTTAGAAAAGCCATTGAAGTAGTCGAGTTTGAAGCAATGAAAAAGATTTTGCACGAAATGTCTAAAAACTTGGTTGAAAACCTACGAGGTTTTCCTGATCTTTTTATGTGGGATGACAATGCAGATTATTGTTTTGTTGAAGTAAAATCTCCAACTGATAATCTTTCAAATCAACAATTATCGTGGTTACAGTTTTTTGAAGAAATGGGTGTAAAAGCGAAGGTTTTGAGGGTTTATTGGAAAGAAAATAATAGTTTTGAGAGCGGAATTGAAGGGAGTTTTACACAATCAAATGACATTTATTGAAATTAATGCAAAATATAATACTTCCTATTTTATATCAAGACGAGCATTTGGTGGCTATCAACAAACCACATAATTTGTTGGTACATCGCTCTTCAATTGCTGCTGATGAAAGTGTTTTTGCTTTGCAATTGCTTCGTGACCAACTGAATTGTTGGGTGAGCCCTTGTCATCGTATCGACCGAAAAACTTCTGGTGTACTACTTTTTGCTCTTTCGTCTGAAGTTGATAAACAGATTAAAAAACAGTTTGAGAATCATGCTGTTTTTAAAAAATATTTGGCTTTAGTGAGAGGCCATTTGCCTGAATCTGGTACGGCAGACCGACCACTTGAAAAAGAAAAAGGCGGTTTTCAAGATGCCGTTACGCATTTTCGTTGTTTGAAACAAATCGAGCTGGATATAGCTGTAAGTAGATACCCTACATCAAGGTATTCGTTGGCTGAAATTACCCCAGAAACTGGTAGAATGCACCAAATTAGAAGACATTTTGCTCAATTACGCCATTATTTAATTGGTGATAAAACCTACGGAGAATGTAAGCACAACAAGATGTTTGAAGAAAAATTCGGACTAAAAACTATGCTTCTGCACGCCAGTGAATTGAGTTTTATTCATCCAGTTACAGGCGAAAATATGTACATCACAGCTCCGATGAATGATGAATTTACAAGAATTTTGAAGGAAATAGGAATGTTATAATTGATTTTTTACAACTTAATCCGTTCAGAAATTTTACAAATATCATACGCTACTTTTTGGATATTCATAAATTGGTCTGGAATAATGATTTTACTTTCTTCTTTTTGAATATTTGTGTTTTCTTGTTTCAAAATTCTAACATTTTCTATGTCCACAAATTCACTTTTTTCAATAATTTTCATGGCTTCCTTTATCATATTTTCAGTATTTTGAGCGATATTTTGTAAATTTTCAAAATTAGGTAAATCTTCAAAATGCTCTCTCGAATACAAAGCGAGCGTAGCCACATAAGAAGAGAGCAAATGATTCAAGACCGAAAATTTATGTATTTCGTTGATATTTTTTTGTTTATGTTTGGGTTCAGAAAACATTCGCTGAAAACCAGAAGCCAAATTGGCACTTCGAACAAAAACCTCTTTCCGCACAATTTTATAAGGAATCCGTTGATAGTTTTCACCAAAATACATTTGTGAAACTTGATGATAATACGCTAAATTTGCCTCCAACATCTCAACAAGGGTTTTTTTTAATTTTTCATGTTCCCAATGAGGCAATAAAACATAACTTCCGATAAAAGCAAGTCCGCCGCCGATGGCAGTATCATAAACCCGCTCAATAAGTAAAGCACGGCTACCCATTCCCAAAAAATCGAAAAGAATAAGTATAAATGGGGTCATAAAAACTACGCTCACGAGGTATGTTTTACGTTGAAAACTGTAAGTTCCGAGCATACAAAATAGTAGAATCGTAAAAAGCCAGCGGTTATCGGTAACATAATTCAAAATAATCATTCCAATAAATGCCCCAGCGATTGTACCCATAAGTCTATCAAGATTACGCTCTTTGGTGAGGCTGTAAGCAGGTTTCATGATGACCATGATTGTCAAGAGAATCCAGTTGCTGTGTAAAAGATGGATAGATTGGGCAATGGCAAAGCCAATCAGCATCATGCTCGATACTCGCAGAGCATGTCTAAAATTTTCAGATTTCAGGTTCAGATTTTCTATGAAAGGCTCTAAATTATATGCTTGGTGCGAAGTAAATGCAGCTGTTTTGATATTATTTCTGCCTAATTTTTCCTGTTCTTTTTCATTAAAATATCCATTTATTTTTTTGATTCTTAGATAAATATTTTCAATATTTACTTCAATGTTTTTTAAAGCCTGTAAGCTAATAATTGAAAAAGAAGATACAAAGCTTGAATCTTCTTTTTGCAAAACAAGGGTTTCTATACTAAATTTTAGTTCTTTAAATCTTTGTGGTAAAAAAAGATTTATCTTAGGCTTTGTTCCATCTTTCAACGAAGCACCAATATTTTCGATTTGTTCGGCTAAATGATTAAGAATTGATTCAAAATCTTTGAGAATCCCTGTATGGTCGAACTGCTTATGAAGTTTCTGATAATTATAAAATGTGGACATGATTTGCTCGTATAAATCAACCATATCTACAAAAACAACTAATAAAAAACGTCCTTCTTGGGTGTTTTCTCGTACAATTTTTTGGCTTTTAAAAAGTTGTTCTCTGACAGCATCTAATCTTTCATTGACTATTATTTGAGCTTCTATTAGCTTTTTATAATTTTCGTCGTAGTCCATGCCTTTTTGATAAAAACCAGCTTTGATTTTCATAAAACCAGCAATTTCTATAATAGATTCGGCCAAAGATAAACTTGCCAAACGATAAGGCATAATGCTGTAAAGCGATAGGCTTAGGGTGGCATACCAAAGTCCTCCAAACAAAATATAAAGTGAATAAAGTAAGATTTCATTGAGTGGGCGAATATCATCAATGCCCAAAATCATAACTAATAAAGCAGCTACGCCAACAGATGCTGCCCGATTGCCATACACATAAAACATTGAAAATATAAAACTTAGCAACACAACCAATGCTCCTGTAAGGTAAACCGATATGCCACATAGACTGGTCAGCAATGAAATAATTGTTACCAAAACCATCGTTAAAAACATAGCGTTTCGTCGATGTGTGATTGGTCCCGGAGCGTCGGAAATGCTCACGCACACAGCACCTAACGATATAGAGATTCCGATTTTGAGTAAATCGAATTGAGCAAGTATCAAACTTGGAAAAACAACGCCAAAAGTTATTCGTAGTCCATCACCGAAGTATTGGCTGAGAACAAAGTTTTTGACTTCGCTGGTGATTTTTTGGAGTGAGAGAAATCGTTTCATTTTCAAAATCGAGGGATGAGCCAAAGATAATTGAAAAATTGGCTAAGTCTCCAATAGAGTGACAAAACATTGTTTTAATTAATCGCTAAATTGCTGACAGAACGCCAAAATAATGAAAAATAGCAGCCGAAAGGACAAACAAATGCCATATAAAATGATTGTAAGGAATTTTCCTATTTTGATAAAAAATTACCCCTATCAAATAAAACAAGCCCCCTCCGATAAGTAAATATATTGATTTTTCGGGTAATTGTGTCCAAAAACTAGTACCGAGAAAGAAAACTAAACAACCAATAAAAATATATAATAATGTAGAAAGTAACCTGAATTTTCCTGTGTAAAAAATCTTTTTAATAACACCTAAAGCAATGAGCGACCATTGAATGACGAAGAACCAAAAAGCGGTTTGTGGAGGTGTAAAAAGTACAATAAATGGGGCATAAGTACCACCAATTAAAAAGAAAATACTAATATGGTCAAAAACTCTCAGCGTCTTTTTAACTAAAGGATTAGCAAAAGCATGGTACAGCGTAGAAAAAGTAAACATCAGAAGTATCGTAAAACAATAGAACGCAACTACGAAAGTAAGCGTAGGATTTGATTTTTGGACAGCCAAGGCAATCAAAACTGGTGAAGCTACAAAGGTAAATAATATACCCAAACCGTGCGAAAGTGCATTTGCTAATTCTGTTTTTATTTCTGAAGGTGTGTTCATGAAGTGGTTTTATGGGTAATTTTCTACTCTTACTTCTCGTCGAAAAGCATAAATTTGGGCGTATTTTGCCAAAGTTGAGGTTGTTTTTTTAACTGTGTCAATTAAAATATTAACAAGAGTCAGAACTAATACCCACTTCCAGTACCACCGCCACCAAAATTACCTTCGCCAAATTGCATTTTGTCGGGTTGGTTAGGTTGCTGAATTGCTTGATTAACTATAAATGCTTCTAAATTTTGGAATTTATTTTTTCTATGAGGCTCGTAAGTTAATCTATACTTTGGTGTTTTTAATGCCCTAATTGCCAAAATTGAGAGTAAAACAAGTATTGCTCCACCAATAGTCGAGGCCCATTCGAGTGGTAAAATAGAAAAATAGTGGCGGTAAGTGAAAATAGAAAATGCTAATGCCAACATTCCAACAATCAAAAATTTACGGTCATGTTTTTGTAAACCACGAACGATATAAAAAACTGGAATTGCCGCTGTGAAAAAATAAAATAGTGGAGTAAAAGCAATTTGAATTGAATTTGACAAGTCATTAAGCATAGCATTTCCTTCTCTAACTACATAATAATTTCCTCCCAAATAGAAAGTAGCTAAAGTCAATATTTTGATAATATCTTGACAGTCAGTATAATATGAAGAGTTTTCTGTCTTTTTCCAAAATTGAATAAAGAAATAACTTGCTGCCGAAACAATCATAATCACAAAAGGTAAAATCAATTTACCAATAGGAAATTTAGTCACTATTATAAACCATAAGGCTATCCATGTAAGATAAACACCGATTGCCACTAATGGGTCGGCATAGCGAATTAGGGCTGGTAAAAGTATGATTAAAATGATGAAGTAATAAGCCCAAACTGGTAAATTTATATTGGGTAATAGGATAAAAAAAGCAATCAATGAGCCAATCATGGCGTAAAGTAAAGCATTGTCTGCACCCGAACGATAAAGGTTATTTTTTTTGATAAAAAATTCAAGGAAGTAAAATGATACTCCTCCATAAATCAGGCTTATGATAGAAAAAGCTGCTGTTGATTCTGAAACAAGTGCAGCAAGAAATATTGAAATAAAACCAATACTTGCTGAAGTAACAATGTTAGTAAATATAAATAATCCTATTTTTACGAAAATATTTGAGCGATGAAATCCTACTGGAAATTCCTTTTGAGCCGCATCAAATTGCTCCTCGCTTAATAGCTTTTGTTCGTGCCAATTTTCGATAATTGACTGATTGCCAATGTTTTCAACCCAAATTTCGTTATATGCTTTTTTCATTTTTTTAGTCCGATAATTTCTTTGATTTTGATTAAAAACAAAATTACTCCTGCACCCGTCAGCATGAAATACAACATGAAAAAGAAAGCATCTAAATCATTGGGCATCAATTTGAAAATACCGTAAGTGACCGCAATATAGCCATAAACAACCCCCATTAGTAAAAATATATAAGAGTGTTTTTGCCTGGCATAAGTTATATATAAATATGATAAAACGGCAGCTGCAATGAAGTAAATGATTTTCCAGTCGAATTCAAAAAGACCAGCTAAAGCAGCGACAAAAGCCAAATTTCCACCCAAAAGAAAATAGGTGAAAGAAAAGTGCTTTTTTAAATCTCTTTGTTCAGAAATCCAACCTGTAAAAATCACTAAGCTGCCTAATAGTAAGGCAGTTATGATAAGATTTAGACTATTAAAATCATTTGCTTCCCACAATTGTACTGGGGCGATACTTACTCCCACGCCTGAAGCTAAAGCCGTAATTGCCATCGAAAGTACGCCTCTGTGGTCGAATCTGTAAGCACAAAAGAAGAATAAAACGGCAGGAATAAAAGCCGCCAAACCATAGCGAGTACCGAAAATAGTATATTGATATTGTAAATAGCTTTCAAGGGTCAAAAAAGTAAGACAACCGCCCAATAAAGCAAAATCATCAAGGTTAGTTGTTCCCAAAACTTCTTGCCATGAAAAGGGCTTTTTATGCATAAAAGCGTAATAAAAACACCCCATACATACTATCGCAATGAGTCCGATGAGGATATTATGCCCAATCGTATCAATGTTTTTATAAATTAATATTCCCAAGCCGGTACTCAAAAAAGTTATTCCCAGAAGGAGTATTGAGCGTAATTCCCAATGAATAGAAAATGGTTGAGATTTTTCTGTGGTGTTTATTTGGGTAGCTTGTTCCGCCGAAATGATAGTTTTTTCGGTCAGCAAACCAAGCAGGGTTTGGTAGTTCATAGTTTTAGGGTTAAATAGGTTTTTTTGGAGGAAAAGAAGATTACCTATTTGATTTATTGCTAAATGTAGTAAATGTTTATTTATCAGCAAAATTATGTGGTTATACTATCCTAAACCATTCAAATCAAAATATCTCTTAACGAGCAAATTGATAAACCTTTTCAAGTAGTTTTCGTTTAAAAATGTGTTCGACCAATTATCAAATCTTTGGCATTGGATACCCAGATAGAAGAAATAAAGACTAACGCCCAACATTGGTAGAATCCGTTTTTCCTCAATACTTATTTTTTTGATGGATTCATAGCCAGCAAGAAAGCTCTGTACTTTCGATTTACAAATAGGCTCATCTCGCTCGGTACTATTCAATTGTAGAATATAATAAGCAATATCTATACAAAGCCAACCATTTCCACAGAAATCGAAGTCAAAAATAGTAATTTTATTGTCTTTAGTAATATTAAGATTATCGAACCAAATATCAAGATGCACAATTCCTTGTCGGATTTCAGAAGTATTAGCTTTTAAAAATTCTGACAATAAATATTGCTGTGTTGATAGCATAAAAACCATTTCCTCGGTGTCGTTGGGAAGAAATTTTTCTAAATGCTTTAATGAATCAATGAGTAAGATTTGTGGTGTATAATTTATTCTTTCAAGGTTTTTGTTTTGGGTAACTTGGTGAATTTTAGCCATCATGCTCCCAATGTTAAAATGAGCTTCTTCCGAAAAACTAAGTAATTTTTCACCTTCTGCATAAGAAAACATTACGCCAAATCTTTCACCTTCAGGAGCATTGAGGATTTGAATGTAGTTTTTAGTTTTATCGACAATTGGGTAAGAAACAGAAATGTTTTGAGTTTTTAGTAGATTTAAAAGATTTATTTCTTCCAAAATTTCATTTTTTGTTCGCCAATTAAGACTATAAATTCTGAAAATAAATTTTTCGTTTTGGTTTTCTACCAGATAGGTATGGTTGATTCCTGCTTTTAGTAAATGACATTGGGTGTTTTTGTCAAAACTATATTTTTCTTGCAAAAATATTCCAAGATATACGGGTGAAAGATTTGAACTTATTACAGGAAAAACGATCATTTTATAGTAGATTTGAAATCAACCGTGCCACTTTCTGGCGGTGTTTTGCTCAAAGAAATGGCACGTTTGATTAGCTATGGATTGAGATCTATCAATTATTGATCTCTTAAATATCCTCAATTCTAAATAAATGAAAAGGCAAGATATTTGGGTCGAGTTCAACAAAATTTGTATTGCCTTTCCAAATATATGTTGCTCCCGAAAGAAGGTCGTGAACTCGGTAGCTCTCCGATTCATTTTTATTAATTTTCCACAAAGGAATTTTTACAAAACCACCTTGCCGATTATGACCATCAAGGCTAGTAATGCACAAAATTCGGTTGCCATCAGCAGCAATTTTTAAGTAAGCCAATAGCTGGTCGTTGTCTATTTGGCAAAAGTCAATATTGTTTGTATTATGAAAAGCTAAATTTTCCTTACGAATTTTGTTTACTTGCGTAATTATATAAGTCAATTTGTTTCGATGTTCCCAATTCCACCATTTAATCTCATATTTTTCCGAAAAAGCATATTCTTCTTTTCCAGCGTATGGAGCATGGTATAAATATTCATAAGTCGGACCAAAAATTCCGTAGTTTCCTGCAAGCGTGGCAGCCATAAAATAACGAATCAAAAACAAAGGTTCATGCCCAGTTTGGAGCATATAAGGGTCAATATCGTGGGTATTTGGCCAGAAATTTGGTCTAAAATAATGCCTCATTTCACTTTTCGTGAGTTCGGTCATGTACTCAATTATCTCGGCTTTGGTTGTTCGCCAAACATAATAAGTATAAGATTGCGAATAACCCAATTTGGCGAGATGTTGCATCACTTTTGGCTTCGTAAATGCTTCTGCCAAGAAAATCATATCAGGATAATCTTTCTTGATTTCGGTAATGATCCATTCCCAAAACACGAACGATTTTGTATGTGGATTATCA
>NZ_JAYWCU010000237.1:0-15079 GCF_043780375.1 Emticicia sp.
AAATTATTCTGTAACTGTAACAGGAGCAAATGGGTGTACGGCTACGGCAAGTGTAGTAGTAACTTTAGACAATACAGCACCAACCGCTGGCATTTCTGGTAATTTGGCTCTAAATTGTACAACAACAAGTACAACTCTTACAGCAACTGGATCAGGTACATCATACCTTTGGACTGGTGGTTCAACAGCTTCAACATTAACTGTTAGTGCCGCTGGAACTTATATGGTAACTGTAACAGGAGCTAACAGTTGTACAGCTACTTCAAGTGTAGTAGTAACTTTAGACAATACAGCACCAACCGCTGGCATTTCTGGTAATTTGGCTCTAAATTGTACAACTCCAAGTACAACTCTTACAGCAACTGGATCAGGAACATCGTATCTTTGGACTGGTAGCTCAACAGCCTCAACATTAACTGTTAGTGCTGCTGGAAATTATTCTGTAACTGTTTCGTCTGTAAATGGTTGTACAGCTACTGCAAGTGTAGTAGTCACTCAGAACATTACGCCTCCAACAGTAAGTATTACTGGAACTACTGCCTTGAATTGTACAACAACAAGTACAACACTTACAGCAACTGGATCAGGAACATCGTATCTTTGGACTGGTGGTTCAACTGCCTCAACATTAACTGTAAATGCCGCTGGAACTTATATGGTAAATGTAACAGGAGCAAATGGTTGTACTGCTACTGCAAGTGTAGTAGTAACTTTGAACAATACAGCACCAATTTTAGTAATAACTAACCCAGCGGCAGTAGCAACTCCAAGCACAGTTGATTTGACTGCAGCGGCAGTTACAGTAGCTAGCACATTACCTACTGGCACAATTCTGACTTACTTTACTGATGCGGCAGGAACGATTGCCTTAGCAAGCCCTGCGGTGGTTGCCACATCTGGAACTTACTACATCAAGGCAACAAGTCCAAATGGTTGTACTGATATTAAAGCAGTCATTGTATTGATAAGTTCTTGTCCTTCTAATTTAGCTTTAGTTAGTCCAACTGACGATTACAGTACAGGTACACAAACAAAACAAGCCAGTACTACTATCACAGCAACCAATAAAGTAAATGCTGGAGCAAGTGTATTATATAAAGCAGGTAGTTCGGTAACACTAAATCCTGGTTTCAAAGCTGATAGTGGAACTGTATTTAAAGCTGAGATTGGCGGTTGTAATTAGTAAACAAAAAATAAAAGGTTTAAACACAAATGCCACTCAAAACTGAGTGGCATTTGTGTTATTTTCTCAATCCTAACACTCATGGAATTCTTCGCCACACCGGGGGCATTTTATTTTTCTTTTTTCTCCTTGATTTCGTATCTGCTCGGCAAAACCCGATGCTAAAATACCCGTTGGTAAAGCAAAAATCGAAACCCCTAAAATTGCAATTATTCCCCCTAAAAACTTCCCCAGTGGAGTAATCGGATGCAAATCTCCGTAGCCAACTGTTGTCATTGTATTAACGCCCCACCACATCGCTTCAGGAATACTCGTAAAAGCATAAGGTTGTGCCTCATGCTCAACATAATAAACCAAACTCGACGAAATAATAAGCATAAAAATGATAAAAACCATACTTAAAACCAACTCCTCCCGCTTATCTTTCAAAACCCTTTGAATAACTCGCAGAGCATGAAAATACTTACTTACCCGAAACAAACGTAACATTCGTAGCAAGCGAAGAATACGTATAAAACCTAAATCTGTTAAGAAAAAAGATACAAAAAAAGGCAAAATCGATAATAAGTCTATCAATCCCCAAACCGAAAAAATGAAGCGAAATCTACCTTTAATTGGATGTTTAAAGTTTTCATTTTCAACACAAGACCATAACCTAAGAATATATTCAATAGAAAAAATAATGACTGAGAATACTTCGAAATCAAGAAAAAACTGGTCATATTTTCTTCCAATCGAAGGAACTGTATGGAGAATAATAGCAATCGTATTAAGAAAAATTACCATGGTCAAAAAAACATTGACAGCAAAGCTGATGCCACTTTTTCGACGTAACGAAATTTCGAGCGTATCATAAATTTGTTTTCTGAGGTAGTTCATAAATAATAAGTTTTTACAAAAATAAGAAAAGTATACGATTTTATAGTGCAGCTCCGCTCCGCCCGACTGAACATTTATTTTGTTCTTAAAATCCGACAAATCAATTCCGAAAATTCGATAAAATATTTTGATTCTGATTATTATCTCGTAAATTCGTTTTTATGATTTTATCATGCAAATTCCAAAAATGCTGCCAAACAAAAACCCAAATCACGCCTCAATTTCTCGCCGAAACTTCCTAAATGCTTCATTGTTGACCACTTATGGATTTGCCAGCATGAATTTTAGTATTTTCGATGATAAACTAAAGGTTATAAAACCTGTCGCTTTGAAGAAAGGTGATACCATTGGTTTGGTTTGCCCTGCTTATTCAGCGTTTATTAGAGAAGAAGTACAGATTACTGTAGAAAGTTTACAAGAAATGGGTTTTAAAGTGGTACAAGGAAAACATATTTTCGACCGTTACGGTTATTTAGCAGGAAAAGACGAAGACCGTGCCGCTGACATCAATGAAATGTTTGCAGATAAAAAAATTGATGCCATCATGGCAATGCACGGCGGCTGGGGTTGTGCCAGAATTTTACCTCTTTTAGATTATAAACTTATCAAGAAAAACCCAAAAGTATTTATCGGATATAGCGACATAACCGCCTTATTGTTAGGCATTTATAGTCAAACCGGACTTGTTACTTTTCACGGCCCGGTGGGTTCTTCTACATGGAATAGTTTTTCGGTTGATTACTTCAAAAATACACTAATGGAAGGAAGTGCAACAAAAATGAGTAATCCCGTAAAAAAAGGAGACAGTTTGGTGCAAGTTGAAGACCGGATTTATACAATTACATCAGGCATAGCAAAGGGTAAATTAATCGGCGGAAACTTGACCGTCCTTTCGCATATTCTCGGCTCGAAATACGTGCCCGATTTTAAGGGTGCAATTCTATTTATTGAAGACGTACAAGAAGATACTTATCGCATTGACCGAATGATAACACAACTAAAACTGGCAGGAATTTTGAACCAAATTGCTGGTTTTGTTTTCGGAAAATGTACTGACTGCCCACCCTCAAAAAGCTATGGCTCGCTAACGCTCGAAGATATTTTTGAAGACCATATAAAACCACTCAAAATTCCAGCTTTTTCGGGAGCAATGATTGGGCATATTAAAGATAAATTTACAGTACCAATTGGCATCGAAGCAAGTATTGATGCTACCGAAGGAACGATTAAATTAGCAGAATCGGCTGTTTCATAAACAACCAACCTCTAAGTCTCTCTCCGAACATGAGGGAGACCTCAAGCACTCACTATTGGGGAGAACAACGCTCAAGGGGTTTCAACGCAAATAAAAATGTCTCAACCTATTACACGAGTTTTTGACTTGTTGAGCGAATCCATCGCCAAATATAATAAGTCTGATGTTTTTGCTTCCAAAATTAAAGGCGAATGGAAGCGAATCTCAGCAAGTATTTTTATTGATTCAATCAACCAATTAAGTTTAGGTTTACTTAAAATTGGTATTGAAAAAGGCGATAAAATTGCCATTATTTCTGAAAGTCGTCCCGAATGGAATATCGTTGATTTTGCTGTGCAGCAAGTCGGAGCAATCGGTGTACCACTTTACCCAAACATTACGGTTGATGACTATCGCTATATTTTCAATGATGCAAGTATAAAACTTATTTTTGTAGGCGACGAAAGCCTTTTGCATAAAGCTCAAGAAGCAGCAAAAATTGCTTCAAGTGTACAAGAAATCTATTGTTTTGATAAAGTTTTAGGTGGAAAAAATTGGCAAGAAATATCAGAAAAAGCTAATTATCAAGATATTGAAAGATTAGAATTCATTAAATCTTCAATCAAAACCAACGATTTGCTAACCATCATCTATACATCAGGCACTACTGGAAATCCGAAAGGTGTAATGCTTTCGCACCAAAACATCATTAGTAATTTCGAATCTTGCCGCCTTTGTTTTCCAATTGACGAAACTTGTAGAGCATTGAGTTTTCTTCCACTCAACCACGTTTATGAACGCATGGTGCTTTACTTATATATGCGTCAAGGCACTTCTATTTATTATGCACAAAACATGGCAACCATTGCCGAAGATTTACGAGATATACAACCCCATATTTTCACGACAGTACCACGTTTACTCGAAAAAGTTTATGACAAAATTGTGGCAAAAGGTTATGAATTGAGCGGAACAAAACGTCGGATTTTCTTGTGGGCTTTGAATTTAGGATTAAAATATGACCCAAATGAGACATTTGGTTGGTGGTACAATATCCAACTCAAATGGGCAAAGAAATTGGTTTTTAGCAAATGGCAAGAGGCATTGGGCGGAAATATCCGCATGATTTGTTCTGGAGCAGCAGCTTTGCAACCACGCTTGGCAAGAGTTTTTTGGGCAGCAGGAATTCCCGTTTCCGAAGGCTACGGCATGACGGAAGCATCACCCGTAATTGCAACCAATCGAATCATGCCTTTAGATTTGAGAATTGGCACAGTCGGGCCAATTATTGACGGAACTACCGTCAAAATTGCAGAAGATGGTGAAATCTTGGTAAAAGGGCCAAATGTAATGATGGGTTATTATAATTTGCCCGAAATCACCAAAGAAACCATCGACCAAGACGGCTGGCTACACACTGGCGATATTGGTAAGCTTGAAGAAGGTAAATACTTAAAAATTACAGACCGCAAAAAAGAAATTTTCAAGACTTCGGGTGGAAAATATGTTGCTCCACAGGTACTTGAAAACAAAATGAAAGAATCGCTTTATATTGAGCAAATGATGGTGGTGGGCGAAAGTCAAAAATTTCCTGCGGCATTGATTGTACCTGAGTTTATAGCTATTCGTGATTGGTGCAAAACGCAAGGTATTGAATATACTTCTGATGTCGAAATGGTGAAAAATCAGCAAGTTTTGAAGTTGATTTTTGGTGAAATCGCTCGATTTAATAAAGACTTTGCCCCTTATGAGCAAGTAAAGAAATTTAGGCTTCTTGCAACGCCGTGGACGATTGAAGGTGGTGAAATAACACCAACCTTAAAACCCAAACGCAAGATTGTTACTAACAAATATAAAGATGTGATTGATGGAATGTATGAGTAATTTATTGGAAAACTTACGGTTTTGAAACCTGTGGGCTTCTTTTCGTGTTATTTTTAGAAAAAGAAAAAAAATATATATGCCCTGTCAACAAGTAGAGTTAAATTCAGTCGGTGCTTTCCCGAAAATGTTTTTAGATTATATCTCCAAAGACGAAAAACTTGCCAAGTTTTACAATCAATATCCTGATATTCAAGGCTTTAAAGAAGTTATTGAGTCAAGAAGTTTTTCAAATACCAAGCGAAAAACCTTGGTTGATGTTCTTAAAAAGCAATACCAAAACTTAGGAAACAATCCCGACTTCAATATTTTGCTGGAGTCAAATACCTTCACCGTTACAACTGGGCATCAGCTCAATATATTCACTGGCCCGCTATATGTGATTTATAAAATCATAACTGTAATCAATTTAGCTAAAAAATTAAAAGCCGAATTCCCGGCTTTTAATTTTGTTCCTATCTATTGGATGGCAAGCGAAGACCATGATTTTGCAGAAATCGCTTCATTTAACCTTTTCGGAAAAACTTATCAATGGGAAACCACACAAAAAGGTGCAGTTGGCCGCATGAATCCTGCCGAATTACAAGCAATTTTTGATGAAATGCCCGAAAAATCTGCTGTGTTTGAAGAGGCTTATCTAAAAAACAATACGCTTTCAGATGCTGTTCGACAATATATGCACCAACTTTTCGGAAGCGAAGGCTTGGTTTGCTTAGATGCCGATGAAGCTGCTCTAAAAGGCATTTTCAGTGAGGTAATTAAAGATGATTTATTGAATAATACTGCCAATAAAATTGTCCATCAAACTTCTGATGAGCTTAATGCAATGGGTTATCATACCCAAATCACGCCTCGCGAAATTAATTTCTTTTATTTGCAAAACGGACTTCGTGAGCGTATAGTTAAAGACAATAATGTTTACAAAGTTCTGAACTCTGAGTTACATTTTACTGAATCAGAAATTCTACAAATACTTAAAAATCAACCAGATATTTTCAGTCCAAATGTGGTATTGAGACCACTTTACCAAGAAACCATTCTACCAAACTTAGCCTATATCGGCGGGCCTTCCGAAGTGCCTTATTGGTTGCAACTCAAGGGTATTTTTGACCATTATGGCGAACAATTTCCACTTTTAATGCCTCGTAACTTTGCTTTGGTGGTCAATCAAGCAAGTCAAAAACGAATGGATAAACTGGGTGTTACGACCGACGAACTTTTTACAGATGATGTAACTTTAAGAAGAAGTTTCGTTGAACGAAATTCTGATAATTCACTAAGTTTAGCTTTTGAAATTGATGATGTGAATGAAATTTTTGAAAGAATTCTGAAAAAATCAATGGTGATTGACCAAACCATGAAAGGTGCTGTTGAAGCCGAAAAAACAAAGATTATTACTTCGCTCGAAAATCTCGAAAAACGCATCAAAAAAGCCGAAGAACGCAACCAAGAAACGAGTGTTACACAGCTTTTAGGCTTGAAACAAAAACTCTTTCCTGATGGTGGCTTACAAGAACGCAAAGAAAACTTTTTGAATTTTTATTTGAATGATAAAGACTTTATAAATAAACTTTTAGCTGAATTTGACCCACTCGTTTATAGTTTCAATATTCTTGAAATTTAACATTAAAATTTAGACCAAGTGTGGCACTTTTTAAAAACGTGTCACACTTTTTTTATATAATATCTAAAAAATATTTGTTTTTCTGAACAGTGTTCATTTTATTTGTATCGTTAATTAAATAATGAATATTCAATGGGTGTTATTGATAGAAAAGAAAGAGAAAAAGTAGAAATGAAACGGCAAATTTTAGACGCCGCTCGGGTACTTTTTTTAGAACAAGGATTTGAGAAAACAAGCATTCGTAATATTGCTGAGGTTATAGAATATAGTGCGGGAACGATTTATTTGTATTTTAAAGACAAAAATGAGATCTTATTTGCTTTGCACGTTGAAGCTTTTGGTGCTTTAATGATTGCCCTACAAACTGGTGTAATGAGCGAAACAGATCCTTTTGAAAGATTAGTAGCGTTAGGAAAACATTATTTAAAATATGCTTTTGAAAACCCTGAACTGTATGATTTGATGTTTGTGATGACCGCCCCCATGGAAACAATTGAATGTAGAGATGAGATTTGGGGTGATGGCGAGCGTGCTTTTGATGTACTCAAACTTGTGATTGGTGAATGTATGAAAGCAGGATATTTTGTAGAAGAAGATAATGAAACAATTTCGGTAATGATGTGGAGCTTAGTACATGGCTTGGCAACACTCCATTTACGACGAAGAACTATGATTTTTCCGGAAGAACGCAGGGTGCAGCTTTTAGAAGATGCTTATGCAAAGTTTACTGAAATTATCAAACACTACAAAAAATAAAAATTATGACAAATCAAGTTTTAGACTATTTTACATCTAATATTGGCAAATATGCTTTCGAAATGAGTCCTTCCCCTTTGGGTCGTTGGCTCAATGGTAAACTCATTGCCGTTGATGAAGGCTCACTCACTGTCGAATTTGTGGTAAGAGAAGAAATGACGAACCCCGGTAGAATTTTGCATGGCGGCACAACTGCTTCGATGCTTGATGACGTAATGGGAATGACCGTTTTTTCGCTCGGACGAGAAAGTTTTTACTCAACCATTAATTTAAGTATTGACTATTTGCTTTCTGCAAAAGCGGGTGATGTCATCTTCGTAAAATCAAAGGTTATTAGACCCGGAAAAACAGTTATCAATATGGAATGTGAAGCTCGAAACTCAGAACACAAGATTATTGCTAAATGTACATCGAACTTAGTAGCAACTGGTGTAAAAATCTAACTCTCATTTTATCGAAATATAATGCTCGTTCCTCAAAAACGAGTTTTATTTTAATCTATTACTTAACACTGTTCAGAAACTAATAAACGGTTATTAAAAATGCAAACAATATTAGGAGCAGGTGGGGTTATCGGAGATGCCCTCGCCAAAGAATTAATCAATTATACGACCGAGATTCGATTAGTAAGTCGTAACCCTAAAAAAATAAACAAAACTGACTCACTTATGTCCGCCGACTTGATGAATGCGACACAAGTCAATAAAGCAGTTGAAGGTTCGGAGGTTGTTTATTTGATGGCGGGTTTACCGTATAATATCAAAACTTGGCGAGAAAAGTGGCCAGCTGTGATGCAAAACACCATTGATGCTTGCAAAAAGCACGGAGCAAAATTGGTGTTTTTTGATAACGTTTACATGCTCGGTAAAGTCGATGGACCAATGACAGAAAACTCGCCACTAAATCCAAATAGCAAAAAAGGTGAAGTTAGAGCAAAGTTGAATCATATGATTTTGGACGAAATAAAAGGCGGCAAATTACAAGCAATAATTGCTCGCTCGGCAGATTTTTATGGGCCTGGGGCAAAAAATAGCTTGACAGATTCGTTGATTTTTGCAAAATTAGCTAAAAGCAAAAAACCTTCTTGGTTGCTAAATGACACAGTGAAACACTCTTTTACATTTACGCCCGATGCCGCCAAAGGCACGGCAATTTTAGGAAATACTCCGTCAGCTTATAATCAAATTTGGCATTTACCAACGCACCGTGATGCTTTGACAGGCAAAGAGTTTATCAAGATTTGTGAAGAGGCTTTTGGTGAAGAAAAAGGATACCAAATTATGGGTAATTTTATGCTTTGGGCTGGTGGTTTATTTGTTCCAATCGTAAAGGAGCTCAAGGAAATGGCTTATCAAAATGAGTTTGAATACTTATTTGACAGTTCAAAATTTGAAAAAACATTTAATTTTAAACCAACTCCTTACCGAGAAGGAATCATGGAAACGGCTAAAAGTTATCAATAATGTAAATTAGACTATATGCTTTGTAATCGCCTATTGATTATCGACTTTATACATTTTATGAAAAAAATTATTACTCTACTTTTAATTTTTGCCCCCATTTGGGCTTTTTCTCAAACCTCTTCTGTGCTTGAAGTCTATATTCAAGAAGGTTTGAAACAAAATTTAGGTTTGAAACAAGAGCGTCTCGAAATCGAAAAGTCGGTTGAGAATATAAACCAGGCAAAGTCTAATTTTATGCCTAAAGTTACCTTCAGTCCAACGTATTCGCTTGCGGCAGGTGGACGAAGATTGGAGTTCCCGATTGGAGATTTACTAAATCCAGTTTATTCAACATTGAATCAATTGACAAAGTCAAGTAATTTTCCCCAAGTCGAAAACGTAAATCAACAATTAGCTCCCAACAATTTTCACGATACAAAATTAAGCTTTCAATACCCCATTTTCAATACCGACATTCGCTATAACTTACTTATACAGAGAGATTTAGTGTCGGCACAAGAAGCAAAAAAACGTGTTTTGGAAAATGAAATTCGTTATACTATCACAATTGCTTATCTACAATATTTGCAAACTCTAGAGGCTCAAAAAATCTATCAGGTATCAAGAAGTTTGCTGACAGATTTTGTAAAACTTAACGAAAAATTAGTCAGCAATAATGTCGCAACCAAAGATGTGGTTTATTCGGCCGAATATGAAGTCAGTAAACTTGACCAACAAGTAGCGATTTTAGACAAAAATCGTCAATCAGTTCAAGTTTTTCTCAATTATTTGATGAATCGCAATTTTTCTACGGAAATAATTGCTGATACTAATTTAGTCAATAGCTACACAGGAATATCTACAAGTTCTACACAAGCACAAGAAGATGCTTTGACTAATCGCCAAGAACTTTCTCAATTACGTACCAATATCAAAGTATCGGAAACGGCAATCAAACTGCAGCAAATGAATTCTATTCGTCCGCAAGCTTTTGTAGGTGGGAATGTCGGTTTTCAAGGCTTTGGCTATACTTTCAAAAACCAAGCATATCTTGTTACACAAATTGGCTTGAGCTGGGATTTATATCATGGTTACGAAAAAAAATCGAAGATTCAGCAAGCAAAAATCCAGAAAAACATTCTTGATACCAAACTTGAAGAAGTAAAACAGCAGATTCAATTGCAGGTTTTGCAAGCATATTTTGAATTAGAAGCGGCAAAAAAATCCTTAATTACGACACAAGATGGCACAAAAAAAGCTGAAAAATATTTTAAAATAGTACAAAGTCGCTACCGAAATGGTCAAGCCATTATGATTGAATATCTCCGAGCATCTGACGAAATAATCACTGCACGTTTGCAAGAATCGGTTGCCAAATATGATATTTTGGTAAAACAGGCAGTGTTAGCTAAAGTTGGGGCGGTGAAGTAAAATTTAAACACAAAAATTATGAACTTTTTCCCAATAACAAACACACTTATTTTACTGACTATTTCGGGCATACATTTTTTTTGGGCTTTTGGTGGAAAATGGGGAGCCGATGCCGCCATTCCTACAAATCAAGAAGGAAAAAAAATGCTTAATTCTGCGGGTAATTTTCCGAGTGTTTTTGCCACACTCGTAGTAGCTTTTGGATTACTTGCCATGGCATTGCTTCATCTTGAAAAAGTGCAAAGTCTTGGTTTTGCCATCCCTTCTTGGATTGATGCTTATGGCTTAAAAATTATTGCAGGAATTTTCTTACTTCGTGCCATTGGTGATTTTCATTATGTAGGTATTTTCAAGAAAATCAAAGAAACAAAGTTTGCCATTTTGGATACAAAATATTATAGTCCGTTATGCTTATTGTTGAGTTTTAATGCATTTATAACAACTTTTTATTTATGAAAAAAACATTACTTATTCAAGGGCATCCCGACAGCGAAAGTTTCAATTTTGCTTTATACGAAGCCTATAAAAAAGGAGCAATTGCATCAGGTACTGACATAAAAGAAATCATTGTTAGAGATTTAGTTTTTAATCCAAACTTACAATTTGGTTATAGAAAACGTATTGAATTAGAACTAGATTTGCTTGATTCTATCGAAAAAATCAAATGGGCTGAACATTTAGTCTTATTTTATCCAGTTTGGTGGGGTTCTGTTCCTGCTCTATTTAAGGGGTTTATTGATAGGATTTTCTTGCCCGGAATAGTTTTTGAAAAACGTGAAAATTCAGTTTGGTGGGACAAGCTTCTCACTGGAAAAACTGGGCACATCATCAGCACACTCGACCAACCCGCTTGGTATTATTGGCTAAATTATGGCCGTCCAAGTTATCATGCAATGAAACGAATGACACTCAATTTTGTAGGAATAAAGCCCGTCCGAACAACCACCATTGGACCGATTAGATTATCAAAAGAACTATATCGTACAGATTGGCTTAAAAAAGTAGAAAAATTAGGTTTTGAACAAAAATAATAAACTAAATATATGAAAAATTATATTTTTATGACAGTTTTAGTCGCCTCATTATCAGTTAGTTGTGGCAAAAAGCAAGAAACCAAACAAGTTGAAGTCGAAGAAATTTTGGCGGTTGAAGTGCAGCCAGTTATGCGTAAATCTTTGAGCGAATCAATCATTGCGAGCGGCATACTTTCTTCTAAATCAGAAATGAAATTAGCTTTCAAAACTGGTGGCATGATTCGTAGAATTTATGTACAAGAAGGGCAATCGGTCAGAGAAGGACAACTTTTAGCCGAATTGGATTTATCAGAAATTGATGCACAAGTTCGCCAAGCCAAATTAGGCTTAGAAAAATCAGAAAGAGATTTAGTACGAGTCCAAAAACTTTATGCCGACGAAGCAACTACGCTCACCAACGTTCAAGATGCTACCACAGGATTTGACGTAGCCAAACAAAGTGTGCAAGTTGCCGAATTTAATCAAAAATTATCAAGAATTTATGCCCCAACAAGTGGAAGAATTTTAAGAAAAATATCAGAACAAGGCGAACTAATCACTCCTTTTTCACCAGCATTTATTCTCGGAACGGGTGAAAGTGCCTACATTGTCAATGTTGGTTTGGCCGACCGTGATGTAGTAAAAGTAAAAATTGGAGACATTGCAACAATTTATTTAGATGCTTATCCTAATGAGGTTTTTCAAGCACGCATTACCCAAATTGCCCAAACTGTAAACCCTGCAACTGGTACCTTTGAAGCTGAATTACAGCTTCAACCTAAGGGCAAAAAACTCATTTCTGGCTTCGTAGCCAAAGCCGAGATTTCAACAGGCAAAGGAGCTTCTACGCTCGTTGTTCCTATCGAATCGCTTGTAGAAGCCGACAAAAATACTGCTTATGTTTATACTTTAAACACTAATAATCAAACAGTTAGCAAAACTTCCATCACAATTGGGAGTATCTTCGGAACTAGCGTTGCCATCATTTCAGGAATAAGCGAAGGAACACAGATTGTTACAAAAGGAGCAGTTTTTTTATCAGATAAAAGTAAGGTAAAAATCAGTCCAAATAGTAACAATTGAACGCTTAAGTTACTTCTTATTAATTTTCTTAACTTTTAAATTAAACCCATTTAGGGGTTTGGGGTTATATATGAAACTTGTCGAATTTTCTGTCAAAAACTATCAGTTTACCATCATCATTTTTGTGATGATTATGGCAATTGGTGTCAATTCATTGCTCAATATGCCCAAAGCCGAAGACCCAGCTTTGAAGGCAACCTTTAACAGTATCGTCGTCGTTTATCCAGGTACTTCACCTGCCGACATGGAGAAACTAATCGTTGACCCAATTGAGGATAAAATGTCCGAAATCAGTGACATCAAAAAAGTTGTTTCTACGGCTGATGAGGGCGTAGCAAACATTCGCATAGAATTTCAGCATTCTATCAATCCCGATGACAAATATAACGAAGTTGTGCGTGAGCTAAACTCTATTCGTAGCAAATTGCCTTCGGATATTTACAGCTTAGATATTCTTCGTTTCACGCCCGAAGGTGTCAATATTGTTCAATGTGCTTTGATGTCGGAAACTACACCTTACAAAGATTTACAGAAAGAAGCCGATAATCTGAAAGACAAGTTATTGAAGGTAAAATCAATAAAAACCGCTGAAATTTGGGCATTTCCAAAACAACAAGTTACAATTTCGGTTAATTTGGACAAAATGGCTCAATTCCGAATTCCTCTGAACCGAGTTTTGGGAGCAATTCAATCGGAAAATGCCAATATTCCAGCAGGAAATATCGAAATCGGCAGTCGAAAATTTAGTGTAAAAACTTCGGGTAGCTACGAAAATCTGGATGAAATTAAAAATACCATTGTGAGTTCTTCAGGAACAACCGTTACTTATTTACGAGATGTTGCCGACGTAAAATTTGATTATGAAGAAGAAAATTATTTGGGACGATTGAATGGGAAAAGAGCCGTTTTCGTAACCGCAACCATGAAAGACGGGAGTAATATTTTCAAAACAGGTGAGCAAATTCGACCAATAATTGATGATTTTTCTAAGAATTTACCTCCAAATATAAAATTTGAACAAAGTTTCGATCAAGTGAAAAGCGTTTCTACTCGTTTGTTTGGCTTGGCACGTGATTTTGGTATTGCCATTTTGTTGGTTTTGATTACGCTCATTCCACTCGGAATTCGTCCAGCCATTATCGTTATGATTTCTATTCCGTTGTCATTGGCAATCGGTCTGACATTACTCGACTTGGCAGGATTTGGCATCAATCAATTGAGTGTCGTAGGTTTGGTAATTGCTTTAGGGCTTTTGGTCGATGACTCGATTGTAGTAGTTGAAAATATTGCCCGCTTCCTCCGAACAGGCATGCCTCGCCGAGAAGCTGCTATTGAAGCAACCAAACAAATTAGTTTGGCAGTTGTGGGCTGCACCGCAACCTTAATTTTTGCCTTTTTGCCGCTTTGTTTCTTACCCGAATCGGCAGGAGATTTCATCAGAAGTTTACCAATGGCGGTCATTATGACCATTATTGCTTCACTTTTTGTGTCGCTCACAATTGTACCATTTTTGGCAAGTCAGTTAATGCCTCGCACAGAACACGGAGAAAACTTGGTACTTCGATTGATGAAAAAAGGCATTGAAGGCTCTTATCGTAAAGTACTTCATAAAGCTTTATTATATCCTAAAATCTCATTATTAATAGCCATATTAATTTTTATAGGAAGTTTAGCATTGATTCCTGTGGTAGGAACAAGTGTATTTCCACGTTCAGAAAAACCACAGTTTTTGATAAATATCGAAACTCCACTCGGAACAAATTTAGTTGAAACCAATAAAGTAGCTCGTTTTGTCGAAAAAGAGCTTTCAAAACATGCAATTGTAAAGAATTATGCGACAAATGTAGGCAAAAGCAATCCTCGCATTTATTACAATACTTTACCAATTGGGGGTACTTTGGCAAATTATTCGCAACTTTTTGTGCAATTGCAAGACAAAATTGAAGTTCCCGAACGGGAGAAATTTATTGATCAATTACGTTTAATATTTGATTCATATCCTGGTGCAAAAATTCGTGTAATTCAGTTTGAGCAAGGGGCTCCGTTTGAAGCACCTTTGGCGGTCAGAATTATGGGTGAAAATCTGGATTCTCTACGAATAATTTCGGCAAGAGTAGAGCAAGCATTTAAAGAAACCAAAGGTACAATTTATGTAAATAATGCTCTTTCTGCACAAAATGTAGATTTACGTGTAAACATCAATAAAGATAAAGCAGGAATGTTGGGCATTCCAACTGTTGATATTGACCGAACAGTTAGAATGGGGATTGCGGGCGTAAATATGGGTATTTATAAAGAAAAAGAAGGCGAAGAAATGAATCTTAACGTGAATTTGCCTCGTAGTGAACGCCCAAGTATGGATGTTTTTTCAAAAATATTTATAGCAAATCAAATGGGAAATCTCGTTCCGTTGAGCCAGTTGGCAACCATTGGCTTTGAAACTTCGCCCAATAGAATAAATCACTATGACAGAGATAGATATTCGACCGTTTCGGCATTTATTCAAAGTGGTTTTCTAACACCAAATGTTACGAAAGAAGCTACTGAAAAATT
>NZ_JAYWCU010000238.1:0-36778 GCF_043780375.1 Emticicia sp.
AAGCCTTATTCGGAAAATCAATGGAATAAGGTGATGGCAGTAGGCAGTGCGGTAGAGCAAGACCTTATCAAAGGTGATGTAAGGCTTACAATGGGTGGTGAACCAACCTTCATTTCGATAGATGATTTTGAGTCACCAGAATGGAATTCAACCGCCGATGGGCCACTTAAACGTAAATTGGCTTATGATTTAGCTCTTCGACTAAAAAAACGATTTGCTCATGGTGGATTGCTTCATTTCGGACAAGGAAAATGGTATCCTGGCGAATTATTTCCTCGTTGGCAATATGCACTTTATTGGAGAAAAGATGGGATTCCGATTTGGAAAAATGATGATTTGGTAGCCAAAGAAGGCGAAACTAAATTTACATTTCACGATGCCGAACGCTTTGCAATTGAACTCACAAAGTATTTGGGTATTGACATAAAAAACATTACACCAACCTACGAAGACCCCATTTATTGGGCTTTGGAAGAAGGGAAATTACCTGTCAATCTCGACCCTTTGGCAGTCAACCTAAAAGATTCTGTTCAACGACATACTTTAGCAAAACTCTTAGAAAAAGGTCTAAATAACCCTTCTGGCTTTGTTTTGCCTCTCAAATGGATACACGAATCAGAGCGTTGGGTAACTTGCGTTTGGGAATTCCGTCGTCAGCAATGTTATTTGATTCCTGGAAATTCTCCTATTGGTTTGCGTTTACCTTTAGAGTCTTTACCCGAAATGTCGAAGCTTAAAAGAGAGCATCCAGTTGAACGAAGTTCGTTTGAAGAACTCCCACCTTTAGGCGATTATGCCCAAACAGTCGAAGAACGATACGGCACTGTTTCTGCACCTTACAAAGCTCCTGAAAAGAAAAAAATTAAAGACGAAGAAAGCGAAAAACAAAATTTACTCTTTGAAATCGAGACTTTTCCAACGGCTATGTGTGTTGAAGAGCGTGACGGAATTATCTATGTCTTCCTTCCTCCAACCGATTACCTCGAAACTTATCTCGACTTAATTGCTTCAGTCGAAACTACGGCCGAAAAACTACAAATTCCTATCAGAATTGAAGGATATCAACCAAAATCTGATTATCGAATCGAGAAAATGATGGTTACACCCGACCCAGGGGTAATTGAAGTAAATATTCATCCAGCCAAAACATGGCAAGAAATTGTAGATAATACCACTGCTCTTTATGAAGAAGCATTTTTTGCTCGTTTAGGTACAGATAAATTTATGGTTGATGGTCGGCACACGGGTACTGGTGGTGGCAATCATGTAACGATTGGAGCTGCAAAACCCGAAGATAGTCCGCTGCTCAGGAGACCCGATTTGCTTCGTAGTTTAATTACTTATTGGCAACATCACCCTGCTTTGAGTTACCTTTTTGCAGGGCCATTTATTGGGCCAACGAGCCAAGCACCTCGCATTGACGAAGGGCGTGATGAGCGTCTTTATGAGATGGAAATTGCTTTTGAGCAAATTCCCGAAGATAAAGAAGTGCCATTTTGGATGGTTGATAGAATTTTTAGAAATTTATTGGTTGATATTACAGGAAATACACACCGTACCGAATTTTGTATTGACAAATTATATTCGCCTGACTCGCCAACTGGTCGCTTAGGAATTTTGGAACTGAGAGCATTTGATATGCCACCTCACAAGCACATGAATTTGGTGCAGACTTTATTAGTGCGTGCATTAGTAGCCAAATTCTGGAAAAACCCTTATAAGAAAAAACTTATACGATGGGGAACAGAACTACATGATAAGTTTTTATTACCACATTTTGCTTATTTAGATATGGTTGATGTGGTCAATGACCTAAAAGATGCTGGTTATGAATTTGATATTTCGTGGTTTGACCCTTTTTTTGAATTCCGATTCCCGCATCATGGAGGTATTACGGTTGATAATATTCAATTAGAAATACGCTTAGGAATTGAGCCTTGGCACGTTTTGGGTGAAGAATTATCTAATTCAGGAACAGCACGTTTTGTTGATTCATCGCTCGAAAGATTACAAGTAAAAGTTTCGGGAATAATTCCCGAACGCCATATTTTGTTATGCAAAGGTTGTCGAATTCCGTTGAGAAGTACAGGCACAAAAGGCGAATATGTAGCCGGAATCCGCTATAAAGCATGGAATCCACCTTCGGCACTACACCCCAATATTGGTGTTGATGTACCCTTAGTTTTTGATATTGTTGATACCTGGAACAACCGTGTATTGGGTGGTTGTACATACTTTGTTTCGCACCCTGGCGGTCGAAGTTTCGACACGTATCCCGTCAATAGCTATGAGGCCGAATCTCGCAAAATCAGTCGTTTTTGGGATTTTGGGCATACGCCATCTACTAATATCGAACAAACTGCCCCAGTGATTAATACACCAACGGTTTCGAGATTTGTGGCTCAAAATAAGTCAGACCTCAAACCTGATACTCCTATAGAATTGATAAATCCTGAGTATCCAAGCACTTTAGATTTGAGGCATTATTGGGTAGCAAAAAAATAAAAACTAAGTCAAGTGGTTTATAGTAGAAATACGTAATATTTATGTCACCTCAGCAAGCTATTGTCACCCTTAAATCCCTCTCCTTGCAGGAGAGGGATTTTTTAAGCGTTCCATTTTGTATTTTATATATGAATAAAACGGTGATTATCAACTATTTAAAACCCTTTCTTCGAAGAAAAGGATTGGGGTGAGGTGAAAAACACTTTGGACAAATTCAAGGTTTTATTGGGTTTTCCCAGTTAAAAACGACTATTTTGCCTAAGAGGTTGTTTAAGTTTTTTTTTGATGGTTAAAAATGACACTTTTTTGACTTAATTGAGCTAAAAATTATGAAATTTTGCGGGCAAAATGAGCAATTTTTAGCGAAGAGTAAGTTAAAAAGGTGCATTTTTAGCCCAAATCAAAAAACTTAAACAACCTCTAACATGGAGCAACAACCCGATAAAACCAACAAATGACAAAAGATATATCTTTGAGCCTTCTTAATTCATATAAAAAAGCGATTAATTCGTACGATGAAGTGATAGACCATAATGGTCAAGTGAAACCTTATTGGCAAAGCCTTTTTGATACTTTAGAATCGGTTGGTATGGTTGAATTAGAATTGAGGAATCAAGAAATTATCAATAAGCTCAAAGAAAATGGCGTAACTTATAATGTTTATGAGTCGAGTAATGGCATGAATCGCCCTTGGAAACTCGACCCAATTCCTTTCCTAATTCACCAAAAAGAATGGCAAGTTATTGAAAAAGGACTCAAACAAAGAGCTCATTTATTAGATTTGATTTTAAAAGATATTTATGGGCCACAATTATTAATAAAAAAATCGATTATTCCTGCCGAACTGGTTTTCGATAACACTGGCTTTTCGTTGCCATGCTCCGATATTAAGCAAAAACTGCAAAGTCAACTACTTTTGTATGCGTGTGACATGGCTCGTGGTCCCGACGGAAAAATGTGGCTCTTAGATAACCGTACCCAGTCACCTTCTGGCTCAGGTTATGCTCTCGAAAATAGAACTGTTATGAGCAAGGTATTTCCCGAACTCAATAAAAATATATATCGTAGTAAACTTTCTCCTTATTTCAACCATTTACAACAAACTGTTGCTACGCTGGGTAATATTTCCAACGAAAATCCAAACGTAGTTTTTCTCACTCCTGGACCAGGAAATGAAACTTATTTTGAACACGTTTATCTTTCTTCATTTTTAGGTTATACGCTTGTACAAGGCAGCGATTTGCTGGTGCGTGACGGTTTTGTTTGGTTAAAATCAATTGATCAATTGGAACGAGTTGATGTAATTATCAGACGTGTTGATGACGAATGGTGCGACCCACTGGAACTCAAAGAAAGCTCTCTTTTGGGTGTTCCAGGCTTACTGCAAGTGATGCGATTGGGTAATGTTGCTGTCCTAAATCCTCCTGGCACAAGTGTTCTTGAAAACTACGGTTTGATGGCATTTATGCAAAATGCCTGTAAGTTTTTGCTTGATGAACCATTATTGATGAATTCGGTGGCAACTTGGTGGTGTGGTCAGCCCAAAGAATTGAATTTTGTGTTGGAAAATATACCAAAACTCATTATAAAAAAAGCTAATCGAAAGCAAGGGTTCAAGTCGATTTATGGACGAATGCTAACCAAAGCACAATTGGTTGAACTTCAAAATATGATTCGCAAAAATCCGAAAGATTTTGTAGCTCAACAAGAAGTTAGTTTATCAACAACCCCTTCGTTTATTGATGGTAAATTAGTTCCACGATTTGCCGCAATGAGAGCATTTTTGGTGTCGGATGGCAATGATTATAAAGTAATGCAAGGTGGACTTACCCGCAGTTCGCCTGTTAAAGATAAGTTTGTAATTTCGAATCAATTGGGTGGACTATCGAAAGATACTTGGATTGTAACAGATACTCAAAACGAATATTATGAGCGAATTGTGGTGCGGAAAAATACGAGTAACCAACACAGTAACTCACTGACAAGTCGGAATGCTGAAAATCTTTTCTGGGTAGGTCGACTCTGCGAACGCACGATGGCTTTGACGAGTTTTTTGAAAATAATTTTAAATCGTCTCAACGAAAACGTCAACCATGAAGGCAAAAAACAACCTGAATATCTGATAGTTTTGCTCAAATCACTAACGCATCTTACGCTGACTTACCCAGGTTTTACAGAGGAAGATGATGAGTCGATTTTTGAAAATCCGAATGCCGAATTATTGACTTTGATAACTGATACCAAAAAAAGGGGGTCGGTAGCTTACAATATTAAGACATTGATTAATACTATCAATCAAATAAGCGAAAAGTGGAATCACGATACTCGTCGAATTATTAATTTATTGGAAGATAGTCTTTTTACACTCAAAGATTCAAATTCGAGTAGCCTCAGTCATGTTAATCATGGGCTTGATATGCTTTATACTCGACTTTTTGCTTTTTATGGTAATATTTTTGAAACACTGCCGAGAGACAATGGCTTTTATTTATGGGAAGTCGGAAAAAATATCGAACGAATTTTATCACTGATCTCTATTTTACGTTCATCTTTTAGCTTCAAAAATAACGATGAAGTAGAAAATGTATTGATGGAAGCTGTTTTAGAAAACCATCATTTATTGGCCCAATACCGAAACATTTATAAGTCTCATTTGAGCTTAGTAGCGGTTTTGAATATGCTTTTTTTAGAAAAAAACTTACCTTATACGCTTTCATATTTATTAGATGCTCTGGCTAATTGCTTATCGAAATTACCAAAAAGTATTGACCCAAATCGTCTAAATATGGCAGAAAAAACAGTTTTGGAGGCAAGTACTAAAATAAAATTAATTGATGCTGAAAGTTTAATAAAAGCCGATAAAGAAAATCAATATAGAGCAGGGTTAGACCAAACATTAGCACAAGTTTTTGAGTTAATTTCGAGCGTAACGAGCAATCTTACAAGTTTGTATTTCAATCATTCGGTTATTCAACATTCGTTCTTAGACACAATTGAAAAAATAAATTCTGATGAGATATAAGCTAAGGCATCAAACCATCTATTCTTATGTAAATTCTGTTGATAATTACCAGAGTGTGCTATGTTTGCAACCTCAAACGCTGCCTACACAAATATGCCACAGTTTTAATTTAGCCATTGAGCCTAGTCCAATAAAAATCTATTCCCGAAAAGATTATTTTGGTAATACACAGTCCTATTTTTCGTTACATGAGCCGCACAAAAGGCTTGTGGTTATAGCAACGAGCGAAATTGAGGTTTTACCAAAAGCTTTGCCCATAATTAGCCCGATTACTTGTGAAGAAGCCAGCATATTATTTAGTCATAATCAAGCCTTAAAAATCGAACTTTTACAATATCAATTACCTAGTCATTTTATAGATTGGGATGATGAAATAAAAGCATTTGCTCAAACCTGCCTTAGGCCTAATACGCCACTTTTTGAAGGGGTCAGACAATTATCTGCTAAGATTTTTACCGAATTTCAATTCAAATCAGGCTTTACAAGTGTCAATACGCCACTCAAAACTGTATTAAAAGAAAGAAAAGGCGTTTGTCAAGATTTTTCTCATTTGGCAATTGCTTGTCTGCGAAGTATGGGTTTGGCAGCACGTTATGTGAGTGGTTACCTCGAAACAATTCCACCAATAGGCAGGCAAAAACTCCAAGGCTCTGATGCTTCTCACGCTTGGATTTCGGTGTATATCCCCCAAATGGGCTGGTGCGAATTTGACCCAACTAACAATATTATTCCGCAAGAAAGACACATTATTACCGCTTATGGTAGAGATTACGCCGACGTTGTTCCACTTAAAGGTATCATTTTTAGTTCGGGCGACCACAAAGTAAAAGTTGAAGTAGATGTAGTTGGGGTGGATGGGTTTTTCTGAAATATTTTATTATTCAAACCTAGTAGAGACACAACGCATTGCATCTCTACTGAAAAAATGATATTATTTTTGATATTTTTATTCTAATAAACAGAAAGTAACATGTCAACCTCAACAAAACTCTCCGACCAAGAACAAGTGAGCGAGCATATAGCCAAACTTGAGCCTGAATTTGGCAAAATTATTGAGGCCATTAGGCAAATTATTTTAAGCACCAGCTCCGAAATTGGTGAACGAATCAAGTGGAACAATCCAAGTTTTTATTATACGGGCGAAATGAAACCTTTCGACCCGAAGGAATATAAAAGAGACATCATTGTTTTGAATCTACACAAAAACCGAATAATGTTGGTTTTCCCGAGTGGAGCAAAAGTTAATGACACATCGGGCTTACTTGAAGGCAATTATAGTGATGGTAGAAAACTTGCTATATTTAAAGATATGAAAGAAGTAAAATCTAAAGAGCAACTCTTACAAAATATTATTAAAATATGGATAAAGTTGTTGGATAAATAATTCTAACTGTTTATCCAACAATTATAAGAAATCGACTTCTAAATTTTTATCTTAGGTTTTATCAAAACACCTCTCTCGCAACTGCCATCGTAGTATCAGACTTGCTCATTGTATAAAAATGAAGGGCAGGAACGCCAAAATCAATCAATTCTCGACATTGCTGAATCGCCCATTCTATACCTAATTGTTTGGCTTGTTTATCATTTTCGCAACTTAAAACTTCTTTTCTGAAAGCCTCTGGCATATCAAGATAAAATAATCTTGGCAAAATATCTAATTGCTTTTTGGTTGCCAAAACTTTCAAACCTGGAATAATTGGAATCGTGATGCCTTCGGCTCGACATTTATTTACGAAATCAAAATACTTCTGGTTATCAAAAAACATTTGAGTTACTACGTAATCGGCACCCGCTGCTACTTTTCGCTTCAAATTTTCCATATCTTGCTCTAAGTTTTGAGCTTCAAAATGTTTTTCGGGATAAGCCGCTACACCAATACAAAAATCACTGGCATTTAAATATTCAGCATCTTCGTGCAAATATTTACCTTTATTCATTGCCTGAATCTGTAAAACTAACTCATTAGCATATAAATGCCCATCTTTTTTTGCCTTGAAAGTATCATAAGGTTTGGCAAAATCGCCTCGCAAAGCCATTACATTATCAATGCCTAAATAGTTTAGGTCAATTAATAAATCTTCGCTATCATCTTTTGTGAAACCTCCACAAAGTACGTGAGGCACAGGATCAATTTTAAATCTGTGCATGATTGATGAACAAATACCGACCGTTCCTGGGCGTTTTCGAGTTCTAATTTCTTTGGAAGTACCATCTGGCAATTGCTTGGTAAAATATTCTTCACGGTGAAAAGTAACATCAATAAAAGGCGGCTTGAGTTCCATCATTGGCTCAATCGCTTGCATCAAATCATTAATATTCGAGCCTTTGGTTGGTGGAATGATTTCGATAGAAAAAATCGGTTTTCCGTTATTGTTTTTGAGATGTTCGGTTACTTTTGCCATTAAATTGTAAATTATCTTTATTTCAAAGCAAAAATAGATATATTAATTACAAAAACAAATATTTGTAGTTAATTTATCTTTTATTTTTACATTATGTAGTTATATTTTTTATAATGAAAATGTTATAAATAAAAAATTACCTTAGTTTAAAAACATAAAATAGCGGTAAAACTAGTCAAATCGCCACATAAAAATATTGTTTATCGTTGAAATTTGCTTAGTACCAATGTTATGAAAACTGTTATGAAAACTAAAACCAAAAAAGTTCGCTTTGGTATTTAGGAGGCAACAAAAAAGGGAATAAATAATAACGAAACATAAAATCTTGCCGTTTAAATAAGTACTTCAACGACTATGTATTTTTAATCCAAAAACATCTTTCCATCAAAACTTATTTCATTAGACATTCGTTGTACAATTAAAATCATATTTTATATTAACAAAACTACTATTAAAGATGAAAAAAATAGTTCTTCTATTATCTATTTGTATGTTTGCTGTTACATTTGAGGTAGCTGCTCAAACTACCCCAACCGCCACTACTGTCGCACCCGTTGACACCTTGGTTCTAAAGGAATATGTTGGCAAATACAAATTAAAAGATTCTCCTATCGAAGATTTGATAGTTACAATACAAGGTGGAAAACTCATGGGAGAAGCCGTTGGACAAGGTTCTGCTCAACTTGCTCCTACCGCCGAGATTGATATTTATGAAGTTGTAGGTTATGGTGGAAAAGTTGAGTTTATTAGAAACGAAATGAAGTCTATCGTCAAAATAAAATTGAGTGTTCAAGGAGCTACAATGGAAGGTGAGAAACAGCAATAAATACTTCTAAAAACATAAAAAAGCCCCAAAATTTATGATTTTTGGGCTTTTTTATATTTGTTTTTTATTCTACCACTATCTTACTGCCACCACTGTAACTGCGATAATCACCATTATACATGGCATCGGCAGCCACTGGCCCGAGTATGAACTTACCTCTCGAAACTACTCTTACTAAATAATAAAAAGTTTTTTCTGTGGCATCGGCTGTAGTGTAAAAATTGATTCTATCATCACGAATATCAAAATGCTGAGGTGTCGAAGCATTTTTTATCCAAGTCATATTTCGGTCTTCGTTGAGTCTTGGATTTTCAATTTCAAATGCCGCAGGAAGCATATCGGTTACCACTACGTTTTCAACTGGGGTACCGAGCGTACTGCTAATACTTAATTTTACAACTACTAACTGATTTTGCTTAAGACTTCCACTAATTGGTTGCCCTGTTCGACTTAAAAATTGTCGGCGAACTTTCAAGAAAACATCTTCTTCTTTATATGTTCCTGTCGCACTTAAACCTTCCTGTTGAGCAAAATAATAAAGGCTTCCTTTGCCTTTTGCAGCTACACTTACAAGTTTTCCTGCAACACCTTTTTCTAAGCTTAAATCTGTTCCTGCAAAGTTGGCTAAAATCTTGTTATCTACTGATAATGAAGCGGTTACATCAGATTCTCCACTGCGTTTAGCTATTTTTCCTAATGCCAAAAAGCTAAAAACTGACTCTTGCGTAGATAAGTAAGGTGTGCTTTTGATAGTTTGAGATAATATTCTTGCCAATTTTGGAATCTGCAAGTTTTCGGGGTCAGATTCTACCAAACTATTCAACGAAATAGCCAAATTTCTGATAGGCGAAGCAAAACTTCCACCAGTTTGTTTTTGTGTATTTTCGATAGTATAATCTTTCGGCAATAATTGCTTGAAACTGCTTTCATCGCCAATTTGGGCAAAACTCGCACCAAGCATATATCGCTCATCGGTTGTCAATAAGTTTAGATTTGATTTATAATAATTCATCACTGGCTGATTGGCTTTGCCTGCCATTGCAAGCGTATAAAGCGAATAAATCATTTCGTGTTTGGCAATTGTTCGGGTTGTCCAAGAACCATTCTCATTATAAATATAATCAGTTTCTGTCAAATCTTGCATTGAAGTTTTAGTTGTCAAATAATCGAGCATTTTGTTCAAAACGCCTTGATTCACTTCAAAATCAGTCTTTTTAGATTCTAATAAAAAATGTGCCGCAAAAGCAGTTCCCCACCAACTTTCGCTTTCGCCACCTTGCCAATAACTCACTGCTCCACTCGCCAATTGCATATTTTCTACCTTATAAATGGCAGCTTGTACATTAAATTGTGGATTCCAGTCATTTGCTCCCGAAACCTTCAAGGAACGAGAGTTTTTGGCAATGGTTTTCGTAAATTCAGCAAAATATAATTGAGGAAAAGCCTTTGAAATTGTCTGCTCGATGCAACCATGCGGATAGCCTAACAAGTAATCTAATTGCTTGGCAAACTGCACCATCGGGGAGCGACTGACCAACAAACTTGCTTGGGCAGTACCAACCATATAATCATTTACAAGATTGATAGTTTCTGTTTTTCCAGTCAAAACCACACCTGACATTGAAGTTTTTAGCAGTGAAGTAGTTGGTCGAATAGTCAAATCTATATTTTCAGAAAACTTTTCTTTGAAACCATTTACCACAACTGCAATACTCCCCATACCAATAGCGGTAGGTGCTTTTATACTAAACATTGTGCGAACTTCTTTTCCTGCAGGAACTGTAACTGATTGATTATTAGCACTTTGCAAAACTAAACCGCCAGTCAGATTAACCGAAACATTGGTCGTTGTAGCCGTTTTTGTGGTATTTGTAATCGTAACAGGAATTACCACTTCATCGTTTGGACTCAAAAACTTTGGAGCTCCCGTGCTTATTACGATTGGGTCTTTTACTTTCATGTTGGCATTAGCCGAACCAAAAGCCTCATCTTTATAAGCAACTGCCATGATGCGTAAATCGCCAGAAAATTGTGGAATTTCAAATTCGAATTCTACTTCACCGCCCACGCCAGTTTTCAAGATTCCAGACCAAACTGACATTAATTTTGAACGCCCGTTGCTTAATGGATTTACTCGTTTTTCAAGATTATAACCATCTCCACCTGTGCTGCTACTTGCCAAGGATAATTCAGGAAAAAGGAATTGATAAAGGTCATGGCTGCTTACTTCTAATGCTTGTTTTTGATAAAAATAATTATAGATATCGGGTGTTTTGAAATTTTTAATTTGCAAAATTCCTTCATCAACTACCGAAATCGTGATTTCGGTATTGGCTTTTGTTTTTATCGTAACTTTTTGCTTGCGTTTCGAGCGTGATTCTTTCACTGCTACAATTTCGATTGGTAATTGATTCGACGGTTTTTCGACTTTCATCGGAGCAAACCCATGAGCAACTGTGAGTGGCATATCATTACTTTTCATTGGTCTAATAAGTGTTGCTGTAACATAGACATTTGGCAACATTTCTTCGGTAATTTTAATGTCAATTTCTGCCGATTTTTTATCCGTTTCTACATAAAAATGCTCCAAAACTTTACCTTTTTCGACGGTTATGAGCATTTTTCCTACAAAAGGAGTTTTCATCAAAACCTTTGCTTTATCACCTATTTCATATTTTTCTTTATCAAATTCCATCAAAACTTGCCCTTCGTTGCTCACTTCAAACGAACTACTTGAGGTACTTCCGTAGCCATAGGCATAAAATTGTCGAGAAGAATAGCTTTTTGCTCCTGTCTGTGCAATGCGAATTTCGTACTCGCCCGATACTTGAGGAATGAATTTAATTGAAGATTTTCCTGACGAAAAGCTCACTTCTTTGGTCTGAACTAGTTTCTCTTGTCTCTTAGAATTATACTTTATTACGCCATCAGTTTTCTCGACAACAGTCTGATAATCAATGCGATAGACCGAAACTTCGGCACGGGCAGATTTAGCTTTTCCTTCGGTTGATACGGCTACCAATGGGATATTCATTGGTACGTGCGTACCGACATAATAATCGGACAAACCGATACCATAAAATGTTTCTTGCGTGAAGACTTCAAAACTTTTAACTCGATTAAGTGGGCGACCCGTTTCATCAAAAACAGTTACAAAAACTTTGCCTTCCAGCAAACCCATATCTTGATAAGTGGTGGCTAATTGAAACGCTTGCTTTGCCTGTCCATTTTCATCAGTTGTGCCTTGACGCAAATCATGCTCAAATTTCGTATCATTCTGAATATCAAACGAATAGCCCTCAAACCCTTTAGCAAAAAAAGCTTTACGTTTCAAACTAAAATCCATTTCATAATTTCGATTTGATGCTGGCGGGCCAAACAAATTAGTTGCTGTTGCCAACATTTGCACCATTTCGCCAGAGCGATAAATATCTTTTGCTGTAACATCAACTTTAATGCGGTCGGGCATAAACTCTTCAATACTAATCGATTTTGAAGTTAGCAAAACATCATTTCCATTCAAAATTTCGATGGTGTAAGTGCCCGTTACGGCAGCACGGTCAAGCGGAATAGAAGTGTCTATTGCTCCTTGTGTATTGGTATTTTTCAAAAAAGACTTAAACTCTCGTCCGTTAGGTAATAAAAGTCTGATTTTTAGCGGAATTTCGTCGGCAGAAGCCCATTTTGCATCACGCAAAACAATATTGAAATGAATGGTTTCGCCAGGACGATAAATATCACGGTCTCCATACACAAAAGCATCAAAACCCGTTGAGTTTGCACGCTTGCCTTCCACTTCAAAACGTGAAGTTTCTATCTGAGTATCTTCCAATAACATATAATTAAAATCGTCTTCTGTACGAGCCGTAATCATTGCCAAATTGAAATTTGGAGCTTTTTCTTTTAGATTTTCAAAAATGATAACACCCTTACTATCAGTTTTTTGCGTTTCCATTATTTGGTTGTTTGTCGAAATTAGTTTAATCTCGACATTACCCATCGGCTCGGCATCAATGATTGAATTGACAAAAACCATCAGCTCGTTTCCATCGGCAGATTTTTTGGCGATAATACCCAAATCTGACACCGAAACAAGCTTTGTTGCATTTTGATAATATTCGTCATTTGAGTTGAGATTGACTAAATAAACACCTCGTAATTTGCCTTGTTCGGGCATCGGCATATTCAGCACTGAAACACCATGAAGTTTCGACAAATTTCCTGTTTCGATGGTGCGGTCAATGATTATATCGCTATAAAGCCCTTGGTCGTCTGTGTTATAATTGAAACCATTAGGCGTACTTTGTTCGCCATTATAATCGTAGTTTTCGTAGCGGTTATTACGGACATAAGAAAGCAAGTTATTTTCATAAATTTTGACAACTTTCAACTGAACTTTGGGAATATTAGTAATGCGAATACCCACATTTCGGCTACCTTTTGAAGACAAATACAGCCCTTTTTTGCTTGTAAACTCGATACTTGCGGGCATTTCTCCAAAGAATAAATCTTTAGTTATTTCAGCATCTAATTTTGCTCCGAGTGTTCCACGAAGGTTGTCTTTTATTGTTAAAGTGTACGCTTCTGAGGCACTGAAAAAACCTTTGATGATAAAACCGTTTTCGATTACTTCGGTTTGGGTTTCTACGGCAGGTTCAATTTTGAAAGCATCTTTTAGATTATCAGCTGCAATTTGTTGTGTCGTAATTACTTTTACAAACCCTTGGTTTTTCTCAAAACCACTTTCAATATCAACAACTTTTACGACATAAGGAGAAGGCAAAACACATTCCAATTCAACTACTTCTTGCGTTGTTCCTACACTTCCTGCTATTTTTACACCTTTTCCGATGGTTGCCTTGAGCGGACTTTCATCTTTTAACGAAGGGGCATTTTCTAATGACAAAAGTACTTTTTGGTCATTGGGAGAACTATTCAAATTGAATTTTGTGTCAATATTTTCAATCGCCACTTTCAAAAAATTGGCAATATCGATTTCCTGCACAGGGTAATTAAAGTCTATTTTTGCTTTGGCAATCGGCTTACCATCAGCACCCTTCATCCAATAACTTTCTACCTTTTGAGCTTGTAAGTGTGGCGTATGAAACTCGAAAGATTCGTTGCCGACACTATAATTTTTGGTAGCCGATTTTCGTAAAATTTCTTTCGTCACAACTGCTTTATAATTGGTTGCTCCTTTAAAGCCATTACTTGGAGAAAAAACCAATTCATTTTTTGCCGACCATTTAAAAACACCTTCTACTTTTGGCTCAATTCTCACGTATTCAATGGCTTCCCAATTTTCTAAATCACTGTCAGAAACCAAATCTTTATTAAATGTAAAAACTAAATTTTGTGCTTGTTGTATTTCATCTTCAAAATTTCGAGCGGCAATGTTCACTTCATTGAGTTTTGAACAGCCTATAAATAGATAGGAAATCTGAAATATAAAATATGCAAAAAAAAGAACACGCACATAACCTGTAGCTTTTGTGCGATAGAGAAGAAGTTTCATTGGCGATGAAATATTTTAATTGGTTTCGGGCTTATTAACGTGGGAAGTTCGTAAAATTATAGCAAATTATCAAAAATATTTTTGTGGAGATGTAAAACCTTCGTCTTACCAAAAAAACCTAACAACTAATGAAGATTTTTAATTGTCAGGCTTTTATAAAATAACTAAAATTAATATTATCACTTTTTATACCTTCCTTTTCAGCTCAAAATTCTGTCCAAGATATACTTTTCTTACCAATTCATCACTTGCCAATTCTTCGGCTGTGCCTTCTCGGAGTATTTTCCCTTCAAAAAGCAGATAAGCTCTATCGGTGATAGAAAGCGTTTCATTTACGTTATGATCAGTTATCAAAATTCCGATATTTCGGTCTTTCAATTTGGCTACAATTCCCTGAATCTCTTCTACGGCTATTGGGTCAACGCCAGCAAAAGGTTCATCTAATAAAATAAATTTAGGGTCAACAGCTAAAGCACGAGCAATTTCGGTACGTCGCCGCTCACCTCCCGAACAAACGATTCCTTTGTTTTTACGAACATGCGTTAAGCTAAATTCTTCTAATAATACTTCTGTTTTTTCTTTTCGTTCGATTTTTGACAGGTGAGGTTTTGCTAATTCTAAAATGCCCAAAATATTTTCTTCGACCGTCAAATCTCGAAAAATAGAGGCTTCTTGTGCCAAATATCCTACGCCTAATTTGGCACGCTGATACATCGGTAATGAAGTAATATCCAAGTCATCAAGCCACACTTTTCCACTATTAGGTTTTACTAAACCCGTAGCCATATAGAAAGAAGTAGTTTTCCCTGCACCATTTGGACCCAAAAGCCCAACAATTTCGCCCTGCCCAACTTGGTAGCTGACATTATTATTAACTAAGCGTTGTCCGTATTTTTTTATTAAATTTTCTGTTCTTAATATCATATTTTTTGGTCGAAAAACTTAGTACGACGGATTTCCTACATCTGTTATCACAAAGACGGATTAGGAAATCCGTCGTAGATTAAGTTCAAAATTACAATTTTTCAGTACAAATCTCCTGTTAAAGTTTGTTAAGGTTAGAAAAACAAAAGTATTCTTCAATATTTTACATCCTTCAACATTAACTGTAATGTTGTATTATTATTGAAAGTATTTTCATCAATTTGATAAGCAATGCTGAAATATTTGGTTGAGTTCAGCTTGGCAAAATGCTCTTCAACCATTCCAAAACCTACGGCTGTGAAAATCGCCCCTGTTTCTTCCTCAAAAAGTTCGAGGCGAAGATGTTTTTCTTTCATTACTCTTGGAGCATATTTAAGCGTAAGGTTTTCGCTTACAAAAATAGGCTGCATATTTTCCGGTCCAAAAGGAGCCATAAGATTCATTATTCTGTAAAATTTGGACGAAATTTCGGCTAATTTTATTTTTAAATCAATTTTTACTACTGGCGTAAGTTGCTCCATGGTAATGGTTTTTGAAACAATTTTATCAAAAGCCATGCGAAATGCTTCAATATTTTCAATCGGAAGCGTCATACCTGCTGCGTGGGTATGACCGCCAAATTGCTCAAGCAAATGGGCACATTCTTCAATCGCTCCGTACAAATTAAATCCTGCAACTGAGCGAGCCGAACCTGCTGCTTTTTCATGCGATTTTGTCAAAATAATGGTCGGACGGTAATACTTTTCGATGCAGCGACTCGCCACAATTCCGATTACGCCTTTGTGCCAATCTTCACGATAAAGCACCGTACTTTTGGCGGTATTGAGTAGCCATTCGTCGCCCTCAATCATTGCTAAAGCCTCTTCTGTAATGCGAGAATCGAAAGTTTTTCGCTCCGTATTTTGCTTCTGAATTTCACCTGCAAACTCCAAAGCCTCGTCATAATCATTTGATAATAAGAGTTGTACGGCTGCTTTGGCGTGTTTAATCCTTCCTGCGGCGTTGATTCTCGGGCCTAAAACAAAGACAACGTTTTCGATGGTCATTAGGGTTTTAAAGCCTGCAATTTCTTTCAGAGCCTTCAAGCCAATTCTTGGATTTTCGTTCAATTTTTTCAAACCAAAATAAGCCAAAACTCTATTTTCTCCCGTAATCGGCACAATATCAGAGCCTATACTGACTACGCACAAATCTAAAAATTCAAAAAGATTTTCGAGTGGAATTTCATTGCGTAAACAATAAGCTTGTAATAATTTGAAACCTACGCCATTTCCAGTCAGTTCTTTGTAAGGATAAAGACAATCTTTGCGTTTTGGGTCTAAAACTGCCACTGCATCGGGTAGATTTTCGTCAGTTTCATGATGGTCGCATATAATAAAATCTATGCCAAACTTTTGTTTTGCCAAGCTTACTTTACTTTGTGCTTTGATACCACAATCTAAACAAATTACGAGCGAAACGCCCTGTTCAGCTGCCCACTCAATACCTTGTACCGATACCCCATAACCTTCTTCGTATCGGTCGGGATTATAGTATTCTAAATTGCCATAAAATGTTGATAGAAAGCCATATACAAGAGCAACCGCTGTTGTACCATCTACATCATAATCGCCATAAACCATTATTTTTTCGCCATTTTCGATGGCTTCCATGAGTCGATTAACAGCTTTTCCCATATCTGCCATCAGAAAAGGGTCGTGTAAATGTTCAAGTTTTGGGCGAAAAAAATCTTTTGCTTCATCAAAATCTATTATACTACGCTGTACAAGCATCGAAGCAAGTGCTTTATCGATGCTCAATGACTCTGCTAAATCATTGACTATCTGAGAATTAGGGACTGCTTTATACGACCAACGTTTTTCTGACATTATGATTTTGGTGAAATTGAGATGCGAAATTAAGGATTTATTTTGGGGAACAATATACATATTTACCACAGAAGAGATTGAAAATGACAAAAACAGCAAGCATCTTTATAAAATCTTTATATTCACAGCTATTTGTTTTACTTTTCATTTATAAACTTCCCCCTACATTTGCAATGTCAAAAAAAATATTTATGAAGCAGCATTTTGCCAATAAAAATATTCAACCAAGAAAACAACTATCTAAACAATCATATTTTATAAGTGTTACGGTTATTTGTTTGGTTTCGGCGATTTGCTATCCTTTTACAGCTTTGATTGGTTATCGAACGGTTGCACTGATATTACTTTTTACAGTTTCACTGCTTGCCATGAAACTAAGTTTGTATCCAGTCTTGTTGGCGGCATTTCTGAGTGCTTTGATTTGGGATTTTTTCTATATTCCACCTCATTTTACTTTTTTGGTATCAAAATCGGAGGATATGCTGATGTTGGGAATGTATTTTATTGTAGCAATGCTTAATGGCGTGCTTACATCCCGAATAAAACATTTTGAGGGTTTGGCTATACAAAGAGAAGAACGGGTAAATGCTTTGAAATTATACGATACAATATTCAATTCTATTTCGCACGAATTCAGAACGCCAATAGCCACCATATTAGGGGCATCGGACAACTTATTGACACAAAATGCAAAATTTGATGAAACAACTAAACAAAAGTTGTATCAAGAAATAAGCACTGCTACCGAAAGGCTCAATCGTTTGGTAGATAATTTTCTGAATGTTTCGAGGCTTGAATCTGGCTCAATTCGTCCAAAATTAGATTGGTGTGATATCAATGAATTACTTTATTCGGTAGTAAATCGCTTAGAAAAAGAACTAATTAACCATCAAGTTACAGTTAAAGTACCGCAAAATATTCCTTTTTTTAAATTAGATTTTGTATTAATGGAGCAAGCAATTTACAATATCGTTTATAATGGCTCTATTTATACACCCAAAAATTCGACCATTACACTCACGGCAGCCAACCTTAGCAATCAATGCTTTATAACAATTGCCGACAATGGAAAAGGCTTTACACAACATGATTTGGAACAAGTTTTTGCAAAGTTTTATCGCTCAAATGAAGAAAAAACGGGCGGATTAGGTTTAGGTTTATCAATCACCAAAGGCTTAATTGAAGCTCATGGCGGAACAATCAGGGTAGAAAATGTAGCAGGAAGTGGTTCACTTTTTACAATAATAATTCCAACTGACGTAAATTGGGGCAATGATATACTAAATTGACGTAGAAGTCCTTAACGACCATTTTATGAACAGCCCAACGATATTAATTATTGACGACGAAACCCAAATTCGTAAACTCCTAGAAATTACGCTATCTGCCAATAATTTCAAGGTTCATGAAGCAAGTACGGGCAAAGAAGGCTTGATTAGTGCTGCCACCCGCCCGCCCGACATGATTCTGCTGGACTTGGGTTTGCCCGACGAAGATGGACAGGTTATTTTGAAAAAATTAAGAGAATGGTACAAAGCACCGATTATGATTTTGTCGGTACGAGATAACGAAGACGATATTGTGCGAGCATTGGATAGCGGAGCCAATGATTATTTGACAAAGCCGTTTCGCACTGGCGAATTGCTTGCACGTATCAGAACTGCTTTACGATTGGCTCAAAATACTGAAAATATTCCTTTGGTTGAATACGGGAGTTTAAGCATTGATTTTACCGCTCGAATTGTTAAAAAAAACCAAGAAGTTTTGAAATTAACTTCAACCGAGTATCATCTTTTAACACTCATGGCACAAAATGAAAGTAGAGTTTTGACCCATCAATTTATTTTGAAAGCCGTTTGGGGACCAAGTTATTTGGAACAATCGCAATATTTAAGAGTTTTTGTTGGGCAACTCCGAAAAAAAATAGAAGATAATCCAAATCAACCCAAATTTATAATTACCGAATCGGGCGTCGGATACAGATTCGTTGGTGGGGAGAAATGAACAAAAACCTAAACAATTATCAATTATCATACTCACTATCATCTTATTACTCGCAGGCGTTGTTTGCTTCGCCTTATTTTACAAAGCAATTGATTTTTTTGAAAACATTTAAACAATTTCCACCATGATGATTTTCCTTTTTGTCCTCTCAATCGCAGTTTTTGTCTATCTGTGCTATGTGCTTTTAAAGCCCGAAAAATTCTAAAATAAACTTCTAAACGTACAAATTACGCTAATCAACATTGTTGATGAAGGCTATTATTTTGCACAAAAATTTTACAAACAATGAATACTGAAATTCTTGGAATCATACTGATGTTTATCCTAACAGTCCTTTTGGCGATTCCATTGGGCAGATACATCGCAAAGATTTATTCGGGCGAAAGCACTTTTCTCGACCCTATTTTTAATCCTTTAGAAAAACTCTTTTTCCGCATTTCTGGCATCAATGTTCGCCAAGAAATGACTTGGAAACAACATTTAGTTGCCTTACTAACCATCAATTTTTTGTGGTTTTTCTGGGCAATGTTTATATTGATGAACCAAGGTTGGCTACCGTGGAATCCAGATGAAAACCCTTCGATGACAGCCGATTTAGCATTTAATACCGCTATTTCTTTTGTGGCTAATACCAATTTACAACACTATTCGGGTGAAACAGGAATGTCATATTTAGGGCAAATCGTCTGTTTGACATTCTTTCAATTCATTTCGGCAGGTGCAGGTATGGCAGTTTGTGCTGTAGTTTTCAATGCTATGAAAGCACGCACAACCGATAAGTTAGGCAATTTTTATAATTATTTCCTCAAATCTTGTACTCGAATTTTGTTGCCGCTTTCGCTCATCGTAGCCATCATTGTTGCGTTCAACGGAACACCGATGAATACTGAAGGAAAAGCCTCATTTATTTCTATGCAAGGCGATACCGTTCAGGTTTCGAGAGGGCCAGCAGCGGCAATGGTTGCCATCAAACAATTAGGCACAAACGGTGGTGGTTATTTTGGTGTAAACTCCGCTCACCCGCTCGAAAACCCTAATTATCTGACCAATATCGTGGAAGATGTCAGCATTATTTTAATTCCAATTGCGATGATTTTTGCCTTGGGTTTTTATCTAAAACGCAAAAGATTTGCATGGGTGATTTTTGGTGTGATGACCATTGGCTTTTTATGCTTTTTGATTCCATCGGTTTATTTAGAAATGAAAGGGAATCCAGCCATTTCGAGTATGGGAATTGCTCAACAAATGGGTAGCATGGAAGGCAAAGAAGTTCGTTTTGGCTCGGCGGCTTCTGCCTATTGGGGCATCACAACAACAGTTACCTCGAATGGTTCGGTCAATGCAATGCACGATAGTTTTACGCCACTAACTGGAATGTTCACTTTACTTGGAATGATGGTTAATGCCTTTTATGGGGGTGTAGGCGTAGGTTTTCTTAATTTTTATATCTTTATCATCATCGCCGTTTTTATTTCGGGTTTGATGGTTGGCAGAACACCCGAATTTATGGGTAAAAAAATTGAGGCACGAGAAATGAAAATTGCTACGATTATCGCTCTCTTACATCCATTAATGATTTTGGCTGCAACCGCTCTTTCATCTCATGTTTTTGTAGCAAATCCAGACATTGGTTGGTTAAATAACCCTGGCTTTCATGGCTTCTCCGAAATGCTTTACGAATACACTTCATCGGCAGCCAATAATGGTTCAGGCTTCGAAGGCTTGGGCGATAATACTGTTTGGTGGAATGTTACTTGTGGAATCGTAATGATTTTGAGTCGTTTTTTACCAATCATCGGGCCAGTGGCTATTGCAGGAATTTTGGCAAGCAAAAAACACATTCCAGAAAGTGCAGGAACATTAAAAACTGATACTTCGACATTTGGCTTAATGGTTTTTGCAGTAATTATGATTTTGGCTGCCTTATCGTTTTTTCCAGCTCTGACACTTGGACCAATTTCTGAGTTTTTCTCAATTCGTTAGGAAATTTGATTTGCGATGAATAACAAAACTTTATACAAAGTCATTGATTCGGACGAATGTATATTTTCATCACTACCAATGTGCTGATGAAAAGGAGAAGTTTCAATATCAGTATGGTATGGCGAATTGTCCCACCTGATTATAAGTTCGTTATCAACATTCATCCATTGATAGCCATACTCAAACCATTGAGATTCTTGAATAGTAACTTCGCTTACATATAAAATAGAATCATCAATTAATTCAAATTTCATTTTGACTTTGGTGATGTCATTTCGGCGAATGTTTGTTATCAAAAAAGCATTTTTAATCAGATGATTGAAGTCGGAATAGTTGGGTATCATAGAAGTTTTGCTAATCTTTTTTCGTTGATACGCAAAACCTCTGATTCAGCTCTCCATTCCATTCCATCATCTTCTTTTTCAAGAAGTTCAAACTGAGTTATTTGGTGGAATTTTTCAAAAAACTCTTGGTAATTCATGCCATATTTTTTTTCATAAATACCCAGAATCTGAAGAGATTCTTGCATATCCTTCAAAATATCATCTTTGATTTTTTGAAGAGCAAATTCACTAACAGAGTTAAAACCTCTGCTATGCACGGCATTTTCGAGTTCTATGGTTTGTTGAAGTTCCATTGCTGTCTTATTAATATTTGAAACATTAGCTGTCATAAACTTGATATTTTTCTCAAAATTACAAAAAAATATGAAATCTCAATCAACATCGCTTTTTCAAGCGGATTTAGTAAAAGAAGCTCTGAAAGCCTCTTTTGTTAAATTAAATCCAAAAATAATGTTCCGAAATCCTGTGATGTTCACAGTCGAACTCGGAACGATTGTTATGCTTGTCGTAACTATTTTTAGCTTAAATAATTCCTCACAAGGCTCATTCGGGTATAATTTTACTGTTTTTTTAGTTCTTTTTGCCACATTACTTTTTGCCAATTTTGCCGAAGCCATCGCCGAAGCACGTGGCAAAGCCCAAGCCGATTCGCTCCGAAAAACCCGTGAAGAAACTCCTGCGAAAGTTATCAGAGTCATTGGTGAAATGTACACTAACGAAATCCAAATAGTGAGTTCATCTCAACTTAAAAAGGGTGACGTTTTTGTCTGTGAAACAGGCGACACTATTCCAACTGATGGCGAAATTATTGAAGGTTTAGCAACCATTGACGAGTCAGCCATCACAGGAGAATCTGCTCCCGTAATCAGAGAGTCGGGCGGTGATAAATCATCAGTAACGGGCGGAACAAAAGTGCTTTCTGACAAAATAAAAGTTATCGTAACAACCGAACCTGGCGAAAGTTTTTTAGATAAAATGATAGCATTGGTAGAAGGTGCTTCTCGCCAAAAAACACCGAATGAAATCGCCTTAACTATTTTATTGGCTGGTTTCACACTCATTTTTGTTATTGTTTGCGTAACCCTCAAACCATTCGCCGATTATGCCAATACACCAATTACTATCGCGGCATTTATTTCGCTATTTGTTTGCTTGATTCCGACCACAATTGGCGGTCTTTTGTCAGCAATAGGTATCGCAGGAATGGACAGAGCTTTACGAGCAAATGTTATCACAAAATCAGGAAAAGCCGTAGAAACTGCCGGAGATATTGATGTTTTATTATTGGACAAAACAGGAACAATCACCATCGGAAATCGTAAAGCTACAAATTTTTATCCTGCTAATAACATTGACAATCAACGCTTTACCAATGCAGCGGTGCTTAGTTCGTTAGCAGATGAAACCCCCGAAGGAAAATCAATTGTAGAATTAGCAAGCATTCAAGGAGCAAAAGCATCGACCCTTTCTAATGATACAGAATTCATTAAATTTACCGCTGAAACTCGTTCATCTGGCGTAAATTTACCCAACGGAACGAGAATCAGAAAAGGGGCTTTTGATGCCATGCGAAACTTATCAGAAAAAGCAGGAAATAAGTTTCCAGCCGAAGTTGCCGAGCAAGTAAAAACTATTTCAAGCAATGGTGGTACACCTTTGGTTGTAACAGAAAATGAGCAAGTTTTGGGCGTGATTGAGTTACAAGATATTATTAAACCAGGTATTCAAGAGCGTTTTGAACGGTTGCGTAAAATGGGGGTAAAAACTGTGATGGTTACAGGTGATAATCCCTTAACAGCCAAATATATTGCTGAAAAAGCGGGTGTTGATGATTTTATTGCGGAAGCAAAACCCGAAGATAAAATGAATTATATTCGTGCCGAACAAGCCAGTGGGAAATTAGTAGCCATGATGGGCGACGGCACAAACGATGCCCCAGCACTCGCACAAGCAGATGTAGGTGTTGCAATGAATTCGGGAACAGCCGCAGCAAAAGAAGCTGGAAACATGGTTGATTTGGACAATGACCCAACGAAATTGATTGAGATTGTAGAAATTGGAAAACAACTATTGATGACTCGTGGAACACTCACCACTTTTTCGATTGCCAATGATGTTGCCAAATATTTTGCCATTGTTCCCGCGTTATTTATTGCCAGCATTCCTGCACTAAAAGGCCTGAATATCATGAATTTACATTCACCAGAAAGTGCAATTTTATCAGCCGTTATTTTTAATGCAATCATTATTCCTGCATTGATTCCCCTAGCTCTAAAAGGCGTTGAATACAAACCAATTGGGGCAAGTGCATTGCTTCGTCGTAACCTATTGATTTATGGCGGCGGGGGCATTATTATTCCATTTATTGGCATTAAACTAATTGATTTATTGGTAGCAAATTTTGTATAAACTATTAATAATGATAGATTTAAGAAATACAAACAATCATTCACTCATTCAAAATTCATAAAATGAAATCTCAAATATTACCAGCAATCAAACTCACTTTTTTATGTTTGGTGCTACTCGCAATTATTTATCCGCTCAGTATTTTGGGTATTGCTCAATTTGCTCCAAACAACGGAAAAGTACAATTTATAGAAAATAACGGAAAAATTGTTGGAGCAGAAAATATAGGTCAAAAATTCGATAAAGACAACTATTTTTACAGTCGCCCATCGGCTGTCAATTATAATGCCGCAGGGTCGGGCGGCTCAAATAAAGGGCCTTCAAATCCTGATTATTTAGCTGTTGTTCAGGCACGTATTGATACTTTCTTGGTACACAACCCTACAGTTGAAAAAACTGATATTCCATCCGAATTAGTTACGGCATCGGGCAGTGGACTTGACCCGCATATTTCGCCAGCTGCCGCATTGGTTCAAGTTGATAGAATTGCTGAAATTAGGGATATTACCAAAGAAAATTTAGTTAAACTTATTGGGACTCAAACCGAAAAACCATTATTAGGTTTATTTGGTACTACAAAAATCAATGTTTTAAAGCTAAATTTGGCTTTGGATAATCTAAAATAATTTTTTTAATGAAAATACTTCTTGTTGTGTTTTTGAGCAGTTTTTTTACAACAGTATTTGCTCAAAACGACACTATTAAATCGCCACTAACTTTTACGGGGTACATCGAAACTTATTATACTTATGATTTTGGTAACCCTGCCAATCACACTCGACCAACGTTTGTTTATTCACACAATCGCCACAACGAGGTAAACCTTAATTTAGGTTTTGTAAAGGCCGCATACGAAAAAAACAATGTGAGAGCTAACCTTGCATTGATGACGGGAACTTATGCTAATGCCAACCTTGTGGCCGAACCAAACGTATTGAAAAATATTTTGGAAGCTAATGCAGGTGTAAAAATATCAGCAACTAAAAATCTGTGGCTTGATGCAGGCATTTTTGCCGCTCACATTGGCTTTGAGAGTGCCATTAGCAAAGATTGTTGGACACTCAGCCGCAGTATTTTGGCCGACAACTCGCCGTATTATGAAAGTGGCGTTAAGGTTGCTTATACATCTGATAATGCAAAATGGTTTTTGAGTGCTTTGGTACTTAACGGCTGGCAGCGGATTCAGCGAATAGATGGCAATAATATGCCCGCTTTTGGGCATCAAATTACTTACAAACCCAACCAAAAAATTACACTCAACAGCAGTTCATTCGTCGGTAGCGACTCGCCCGACAGTGTGCGTTTAGTGCGGTATTTTCATAATTTTTATGCCATTTTTCAAGTACACCAAAGGTTTGGCTTAACGCTTGGCTTTGATATTGGTTTGCAGCAAAAAAACCCTAAAAGTAATCAGTATAACACTTGGTTTTCGCCCGTTTTAATTGCCAAATTTTCGCCCTCGGCCCGACTTAATATTGCAGCACGAACCGAATATTATGCCGATAAAAACCAAGTAATTATTGTCACTGGTAGCCAAAACGGTTTTCAGACTTATGGAAATTCGGTCAATATTGATTACAAAATCACTGACAATTTGGTTTGGCGAAGCGAATACAAAATACTTAGCAGTAAAGACAAAATCTTTACCGAAGGCACACAAACTAATAACCATTTATTACTTACCTCTTTAGCTATTTCTTTTTAAATGAAAGATAAATCGGCAGCATATTTTTTGGATTTAATTAAAAAATCTAAGCGAGGTAAATTCAAGATTTACATTGGTATGAGTGCGGGCGTGGGCAAAACCTTCCGAATGTTGGAAGAAGCCCATGCCATGCTAAGAAATAACATTGATGTAAAAATTGGGTATATCGAAACCCATAATCGAAAAGAAACCCATGCCCTGATTGAAGGTTTACCAATTATTCCCCGCCGAAAACTCTTTTATAAAGGAAAAGAATTGGAAGAATTTGACCTGCAAGCTACCATAAATCTACATCCTGATGTTGTCATTGTTGATGAATTGGCTCATACAAACATTGAAGGCTCTAAAAATGAGAAACGATGGCAAGATGTAATGGATGTTTTGGATGCCGGTATCAATGTTATTTCTGCTCTTAATATTCAACATATTGAGAGCTTAAATGCTGTTATTCAGCAAGTTACAGGTATTGAAGTAAAAGAACGAGTGCCTGACTTGGTACTACAACAAGCCGATGAAGTAGTAAACATCGACCTCACCGCCGATGAGTTGATTATGCGTTTGAAGGAAGGGAAAATATATGATTTGAAAAAGGTAGAAACGGCTTTAAACAACTTTTTTCAAGCAGATAAAATTTTGCAATTACGTGAAATAGCCCTCAAAGAAGTTGCTCACCAAGTAGAACGAAAAGTAAATACCGAAGTTACTAAAACCAAGTTAAAACACGAGCGTTTTTTAGCTTGTATCAGTTCAAACGCCGAAACGGCCAAAACTGTGATTCGAAAAACTGCTCGTTTAGCTTCCCATTATGACTCCCAATGGTTTGTTCTTTACGTTCAACGACCGTCAGAATCGAGTGATAAAATCAATTTAGCTACCCAGCGGCATTTAATCAATAATCTAAAAATGGCAACCGAACTTGGAGCTAAAATCATCAGGATTCAAAGTGATTCGGTAGCAAAAGCAATTATAGAAATTGCCGAAAAACAGCAAATTACGACCATTTGTATAGGAAAACCTCATTTCAATTTGTTTAAGATTATTTTGGCAACCAACCCATTTAACCAATTACTTAAAAAACTTTCTCAGTCAGAAATAGATTTAATAATTCTATCTTGAAATGAAAATAAAAACCAAAATTACGCTCGGACTAATCTCCCTTTTTCTGGCTATTTTACTCACAGGAGGATTAGGCGTTTGGTATTTACAACAGCTTTCAGCCGATGCAAAAAATATCTTGCGAGATAATTATGAAACTTTAGAATATACAAAAAAAATGCTCGAAAGCATCGAAAAGAGGATGAGCAAAAACGATCAATTTGAACAAAACCTATTTGCTCAAGAAAATAACATTTCGGAAGTAGGAGAACGTGATGTAACCCAACAGCTTCGCAATGAGTTCAATTTGTATAAAAAAGACAGTTCATCAATACATATTGCCACAATGCGACAAAATATCTTTCAAATCATGGATTTGAATATGAATGCCATTGTTCGCAAAAACCAAATTGCCTCTCGAACGGCCGACAAAGCTATTACACTCCTCTCGTTTGTATTGGCTTCAGTACTTTTGTTTACTTTTTCCTTCATTTTTAATTTTCCTAATTATATCGCCGAACCGATTAGCGAGCTAACCAAGGGTATCAAGCAAATTGCCAATAAAAACTATGACCAACGTTTACATTTTAAATCAAATGATGAATTTGGAATTTTGGCGACCGCATTCAATAAAATGGCACAAGAACTCGATAATTACGAACACAGTAATTTGGCAAAACTACTTTTTGAAAAACGGCGAATTGAAACAATCATCAACAATATGAATGATGCGATTATTGGCCTTGATGAGCGAAAAAATATTTTATTTATCAATCAAATTGCGGTTCAACTTTTAGGCGTGAAAGAAGAGGAAATTATCAACAAATATGCCCCAGATATAGCGTTAGACAACGATTTACTAAGAAATTTACTTCAAAAAGAAAATATATCAAACCCCATTAAAATCTTTGCTAATCAAAAAGAAAGTTATTTCACGAAGGATATTTTGGAAGTAAAAAATACAGAGAATGAGACGAGTGGAACAGTAATAACATTAAAAAATATCACCAAATTTCAAGAATTAGATTTGGAGAAAACAAATTTTATTGCAACTATTTCGCATGAATTGAAGATGCCAATTTCGACAATAAAAGCCTCTTTAAAATTATTAGAGGATGACAAAATTGGAAAAACAAACAACGTTCAAAAAGAACTTATCAATCATTTAAAAGCAGATTCTGACCTTTTATTAAAGATAACAAACGAACTTTCAAATTCGGCCCAAATAGTGGCTGAAAACTAAGAATTTGTGTGCAAAAAACTACTTTTTCTCTTTCTTACCAAACAATGAAAAATGCACATATCGCTTAGGATTTGCTTTCATATCTGACATCAACAGAGCGATATTTGCGGCAGTTCTATCTAAATTTACATAAAGCGAATCATCTTTTGCCAATTTACCAAGGGTACCTTTTCCTTGGTTAATTTCTTTGATAACACCCTGTAAACCAGCTATTGAGTTATTCAACTGCGACACTGTTTGCCCCAAACGCATGGCGTTGAGCGAATCAGTAAAAGTGCTTGTTTTTTGAAGAATTGGCTTGATTTGAGCATCAAGATTATTTGATAATGAATTGAGATTAGCAGTCAATACAGCGGCATTACCAATAATTTCTGAGAGATTTTTAGAGTTTGCAGCTACAATTCCGTTTACGCCAGCTGTGGTTTGAGTAGCACTTGCCATCAATGCTTTGAGAGCTAAGGCAGTTTGGTCGAATTGTTTAATGATAGCAGTTGTAGTAACCATCAACGAATCTACATTTCTTAATGTTGGCGTAAGTTTGTCAGTCACCGAGCCAAGCATTCCTTTTTCTATCGAACTTTCTAAGATACCTTCGTCTTTCAAGTCTTTACCCACACTAATTAGGAGTTTTATCATTTTACCTCCCAAAAGCCCATTATCTGCCAAAACTGCAATAGTTTTATCGCTGATTTTAATTTGCCTTTTAATAGCGAGCATCACCCTAACACGATTTTTGTCTTGTTCTGGTTCAACTACTACTACTCGTCCAACTGTTACGCCATTATACATCACAGGATTTGAGGTTTGCAACCCTTCGGCATTTTGGTAGAAAGTATAATATTCATTCTCAGTTCTGAAAACGTCTAATCCTTTCAAAAAATTAAAACCAAGATAAAAAATTGCGAAAGCAATGATACCCAATAAGCCAACTTTTACTTCTTTTTTCATAACCCCAATCTCCTAAAAGAGAATTTTACATTTTTCTTACAAAAATACTGTAAAGCCATATATAAACCAACTTAAATTTCTTTCTGAATAGTTTCCTTTTTAGGGGTTTGACGTTTTCTCTTTCTCTTCTTTATACGCTTTTACAGCTTTAAATATTGCTTCTGCCAATTTATCTTGTCCTTTTTCAGTTCCCAAAATCTTTTTGTCCGCAGCATTGGTCAAATAACCGGTCTCTACATAAATACCAGGCATGGCAGTTTGCCACAATACCTGAAACCCTGCTTGCTTTACGCCCCTACTTTTATGACCTACTTTTGGAAATTGTTTTTCGACCATACTCGCCAGCTTCAAACTTTCTTTCATAAAAGCATTTTGATAGTTTGCCAGCATAATATTTGCCATCGGAGAACTTAGGTCATATCCTTTATAATTTTTCTTGTAATTATCTTCCATCAAAATTACCTCATTTTCTCGCATAGATAGTTCGAGATTTTCTTCGGTTTTGTGAAGACCCATTACATAAGTTTCCGAGCCACTCAATTTTGATGAATAAGGATTTGCATTGACATGAATACAAATAAACAAATCGGCTTTATTGCGGTTGGCAATAGCTGCTCGTTCGTGCAATGGAATAAAAACATCGGTCTTACGAGTATAAATTACTTTCACGCTGGGAAGCTGCTCTTGTAACTTTTTACCTAACTTCAAGGTAACACTCAAAGCAATATCTTTTTCTTGCAATTTGCTATGATGCGTACCTGGGTCTTTGCCCCCGTGCCCAGCATCTATCACAATAGTTTTGATTTTGCCGCTTTGAGCATGAGCAATTTCAAGCGTAATGATTATAAAAAACAGGACTTTAAGAATTTTTAACATGATTTTCTGGGCAAACGTTCTTCACTTCCATATAATAAGCTAATTTTGTGCCATTACTTGTCGTTAGTTCAATAGATTTTAAAAAATGAACTACGAAATTAATATTTAGGGCTTAAAATTAAGCTTTTACGTAAATAATTAATAAAGATAAAAAACGATTTTTTTACAAAGATACGGCTTTTGAAACAACTGAAAAAATATATATCTATTGCACAAATTTTTAAAATCCTTCATATTGAGAAGGATTGGGCAACAATCACAGTCGTAGGACTTTCCCTCCTACTCTTTTCGTTCAATGCCTCTGCTCAATTTCCAACTGGTGGGCGGCTACCCAATTTTGGAAACAATACGCAAAGCCCACCTTCTACTAATAAAACAGCGACACGAGTTGTTGGCAATAAATTATTTGAAGAAAAAAAAGATACAACTCGGGTGATGATTCCTGATTCGTTAAGAAGCAAAGGAAGTGGTTTGGAATCTACTGTAAATTATGTAGCCGAAGATTCGACGGTAATGGATATAACAGGACAAATTATCAATTTGTATGGAAAGGCAAAAGTTACGTATGGTGATATTGAATTAGTGGCAGATTACATAAAAATTGATTGGGGGAAAAGTGAAATTTTTGCTCATGGCTCAGCAGATACTACAAAAGCAGGAGAGAAAGTAAAGGGTAAACCTATTTTTAGCCAAAGTGGCGATAAATATAATACCGACACGATTCGGTATAATTTTAAATCTCGAAAAGCTATCATTAAGAATATCGTAACTCAACAAGGCGAGGGCTTTGTAACAGGCGAAAAAGTAAAGAAAGATGCTAACGACGATTTGTATTTGGTTGATGCTAAATATACTACTTGTAATCTTAAAGAACCTCATTTTCATATTTCTGCACGAAAAATCAAATTAGTCAATAAAAAACAAATCATTTCTGGCCCTTTTAATTTAGTTTTGAGTGGTATTCCACTGCCAATTGGTTTACCGTTTGGTTTTTTTCCGATTCCAAAAAAGAAAGAAGCCGGAACCTCGGGCATACTTATTGGCACTTACGGCGAAGATGCCAATCAAAGAGGATTTTATCTGCAAAACTTTGGTTATTATTTTGCCATTAATGAAAAAATTGGACTCACACTTACCTCACAACTCTACTCAAAAGGAAGTTGGGGACTTGGAGTTCAGTCTACTTATTCGAAGCGATATAAATATTCTGGTAGTTTAAACTTACAATTTAATTATAATAAATTAAAACCTGAAGTTGTTTCTCCCGAAGACAAAAACTCTTATGTAACCAAAGATTTTAATTTGAGTTGGTCGCACTCGCCTGCCAATAAACGTCCCGACCGCAGTTTTTCTTCTTCAGTTAATTTAAGAAGTAATGGTTTTAATAAAAACAATGTCAATACAGTTGATAGAAACAATTATTTGAGCAGCACATCCAATTCTTCCATACAATTTGGGCGAACTTTTGCACAGAAACTTGTCACAAGTTCGGGCATCAATGTTTCTCAAAACTTTTCAACGGGGCAAGTAGATGCTTCGCTCAATTATAGTTTAGGCTTGAATCAATTTAATCCTTTTGTACCTGAAAAAAAGCAAATCGGGAGATGGTATGAATCGTTTAGGGTTGGTTTGAATGTAAGTGGAGGTTTGCAAGCAACCAATACCAAAGTAAATAGTATTACCAGCTATTCGGAATACAAAATTATACGCCAAAACAATGACGGTTCTTATTCATCCATCGAAGCAAAACCGCTAACAAATGAGGAGATAAAACTGCGAGATGCCAACCCGCTAACCTTGACAATAGAAGAGCGGATTGTTCAAAAAGCGTTGCAAGAAAGATTAAGTAATGTGCGAAAACTGAATAGTTTGACCGCCTTAAACGACGTGCTGAAAGACGGACAGTTTCAAACTACTTATTCAATTCCTATTTCATTACCCAACTTCAAAATCGCTCGATATATCAACTTCACACCAAGTATTTCGCTTAGAGGCGATATTGCTACAAAAAGATTGAATTATGAATACATAGAAAGTGAAAATGCAGTAAAAATTGATACTGTAAGTGGTTTTTTTCCAACTTATCAAACCTCGGTTTCGGGAAGTATGAATACCCGTGTTTATGGCACATATCAATTTAAGGGCAAAGGCCGCCTACAAGCCATTCGTCATACGATGGCACCTTCGTTAAGTTTGAGTTATGCCCCTGATTTTACAAAAAGTCTTTTTCAATATAATGTTATTCGTGTTGATAAAAGTACCGATGCCAGCGGCAAAGTTTCGTATGATACTTTACGAAAACTTTTGCCAAGATATCCAACTTTAGGAGCTTCGGCTGGGGCATCGGGCAATGTGAGTTTCAATTTGACAAATCAGCTTGAAGCAAAAGTTCGCTCAAAATCTGACACTGCCGCAAAGGCTTTTGAAAAGATTTCTTTACTCGATAATTTAAGTTTAGGCACAAGTTACAACCTTTTGGCATTAGGCGATTCGATGAATTTATCGAATATCAATTTGGGTGCTAACACCAATCTTTTCAAGAATCTAATCAATCTTAATTTTGGTGCAACACTCGACCCTTATTTTTATCAAGAAGAAAGTACAGACGCATTGAGATTGCAAAATCCTGCTGGGCGTATCAGACGTTTTTATAAAATACAGGAAGTAAAAGGATTTGCAGGATTGGCTACGCTTCGTTCAGCAAATATTTCTATTTCTACTCGATTATCTCCCGAAACGTTTAATAAAGACAAACCAAAGCCTAAAAGCAATACAAATGCTGACCCAACATTAGAAGCCATGAAGAAATTTGTAGCGTCAAATCCAGAACTTTATGTAGATTTTACAATTCCTTGGACTTTGAGTTTCGGCTATAATCTTAATTATAACAAGCAGGGTTTGGCTAAAGCTCAAGTTACACAAGCAATTACATTACAGGGCGATTTGAGCCTTACACCAAAATGGAAAGTTGGCTTTAATACTGGTTGGGATTTGCAATTAAAGGCTCCAACTTTGACTAATATTACGCTTCACCGTGAGCTACATTGTTGGGATATGGCTTTCAATTGGACACCAATTTCGGGTTATTCGGCAAATAGTAGTTATTCATTTACGTTGAATGTAAGAAGTGCTTTATTGCAGGAATTGAAAGTAAGTCGCCGCCGTCAGTATTATGGTAGTGGTGGATTTTAGAGAAATGATGTTCGATGTTAGGAAATAGTTTTTTGAGTATTTAAAATCCCCAACATCTGTCCTCTAACATCGAACATCGTTTGTTTTACAACTCAAACGTAGCTAATTTTCTAAATTCTTCTACACGAGTTGCTATTTCGGTTTGAGTTAAATTTTGAATACGCTCTGTTCCAAACTTTTCTACACAAAACGAAGCCATTGCCGAACCATAAACGATAGCACGCTTCATATTATCAAAACTCAAATCGTCAGTTTTAGCTAAATGCGATATGAAACCTCCTGCAAATGTATCGCCAGCACCCGTTGGATCGAATACTTCTTCTAAAGGCAAAGCTGGGCAAAAGAAAATATCATCGCCTTGAAATAACAACGCACCGTGTTCGCCTTTTTTGATAATCAATGTTTTTGGACCCATTGCCATAATCGTTTTGGCAGCACGACGCAACGAATAATCTCCCGAAAGCATACGAGCTTCTTCGTCATTGATAGTTACGCAATCAACTTTTTTCAATAATGCTTTCAAATCATCTAAAGCAATATCAATCCAAAGGTTCATGGTATCGAGCATGACAAATTTCGGGCGTTTAGCCATGCGGTCTAAAACCAAATTTTGAATCGCAGGGGCAGTATTTCCCAACATCAAAAACTCACAATCTTGGTAAGAAGCAGGGATTTTCGGATCGAAATTTTCCATTACATTCAACTGCACATCAACCGTATCACGGCTATTCATGTCGTTGTGGTAACGTCCGTGCCAAAAGAATGATTTTTCACCTTTTCTGATTTCTAAACCATCAACATTTACGCCATGACTCACCAATGTATCAATCATTTCTTGGGGAAAATCTTCACCAACAACTGCCACAAGATTATTTTCTTTAACAAAATATGAGGCAGTGAGCGTAATAAAAGTGGCGGCTCCACCAATAATTTTATCTGTTTTGCCAAAAGGTGTTTCCAATTTATCGAAGGCAACTGAACCAACTGTAAGTAACGACATAGATAATTTACCTCTATAAGAGGATTTTTTTAGTGAAAAATATCTCTATTTTGCAAAGTTAGCAAATTTTTTATCTTTTTTAAGCGACTTAGAAGTGTTTTTTTTAGATAGGCGGACAACGCTTAAATTCTTTTGTTCTATCGAATAAATAGCGATAAGTGATATAAGTTTTGTACTTTTTTGCTCCTAAGGCTTGTGTAACTTTCAACATTTTTGGATTGAAGTCTGCAATCCAATTCAATTCTAAAGTTTCATACTGATAATTGGGTGTCCAACAAGCCTTTGAAAACGATAAAGCCACAGCCGCTTCTATTCCTCTACCCTGATATTCGGGAATTACGCCGAAAATCACCCCACGGGCTTTTTTATTGGTTTTCATCAAAGTATGATAAATCCACTTGAGTTTTCCAATCCAATTCAATTTTCCATTGATATGTTTAATAATTTGATTCAACTCAGGAATCATGATAAAAAAAGCAATTGGTTGCTCATTATGATAGCCAAACCACATCAATTCTTCTTCCAGAATTGGCTTCATGGTTTGCATAATCGCCTCGGCACGCTCGGACGTCATTTCGCCTGCTGCCATGTTTTTTGCCCAAGCTTTATTATAAATGATGCGAAAATCTTCGGCAAATTTAGGTAGATTTTTCTTGCTCACATGGCGAAAATCATAGCCTGGGGTATTATAAATTCTATTAGCAATCTCGAACAAGGCAGGACGAACTATTTTACGAACTTCTACTTCGGGAATAGGCAACAGAAAAGTGTATTGCTGAAAATAATCTTTGAAACCGTAATTCTCAAAAAAATCTCGGTAATAATTGTGGTGATATTGCATTCCCCAAGTTGGCTCGGCATCGTAAGGGTCAACCAATAAACCCCACCAATTATCTCGCTCGCCAAAATTCACTGGGCCTTCCATTGCTTCCATGCCCCGTTCTTGTAGCCACGCCTTACATTTATCGAACATCGCAAACGCAACTTCCTGATTATCAATACATTCAAAGAAACCCATGCCGCCAGTTGGCTGCTCATTTCCGTGCGTGGCGGTATTAGCATTGACAAAAGCAGCCACTCGTGCAATGGTTTTTCCTGACTCATCTTGTGCTAACCAACGCACACAGTCGCCCCCATCAAAAAGTGGATTTTTGGTGCGGTCAAAAATTTTTTCGATGTCGTTATCGAGCGGACGAATCCAGTATTTATTGCCTTTATAGATGCTTGAAGGAAATTCTAAAAATGCCTTTTGTAGTTTTCTATTTTCGCCAATTTCAATGATTTGCATAAGTTTCTATACTTAATTTTATTGCAAAGATAGTTTTTTGAGTTCTGAATTCTAAGTGCTGAGTGTTGAGTTTTTCGATTCTGATGAAATCTCTCCTACTAATCCTTTTTACCGAAAGATAAATAAAGTTTTGATTGTTTGGTTTGGGGTTTTGAAATTTGGAAATTGCGATTGTTAAATTTAACAATACGAAAAATACGACTCAGTTCGGCTGAATATAAATTCAGTCGGTGCGTCAGCCGTTCTTAGAACGGCTTTTAAAAATAAAACTTACTTTCACCTCAGTTCGACTGAGTTTAAATTCAATCATTAAAAAAATGCGAATATTATTTACAGGTGGCTCAGGAAAAGCAGGAAAGCACGTAATTCCGTACCTTCTCGAACAAGGACATCAAGTGCTAAACGTTGATCTAACGCCTTTGAATCACCCAGGGGTAGATAATCTGATAGCTGATATAACGGATTCTGGGCAAATGTTTAATGCCATGAGTTCATACACGGGCTTGCATGAATTGGAAGCGGGCAATGGCGTACCAAAATTTGATGCTGTTGTGCATTTTGCCGCCGTACCCCGAATCTTAATTAAACCTGATAACGAAACTTTTCGGGTCAATACTATTGGCACTTACAATGTGATTGAAGCGGCGGTTAAATTGGGCATTAAGAAAATTATCATTGCTTCGTCGGAGACTACCTACGGAATTTGTTTTTCGGATGGACAAACTGACCCAAAAGTCTTGCCACTTGAAGAAGATTATGACGTTGACCCGATGGATAGCTACGGATTATCGAAGGTTGTCAACGAAAAAACGGCACGGAGTTTCCAACGACGCTCAGGCTTTGATATTTATGCCCTGCGTATCGGAAATGTGATTGAACCGCACGAATACGCTGAACTGTTTCCACATTATTTTAAAAACCCTGAAGTGCGACGCAGAAATGCTTTCTGTTATATAGATGCACGTGATTTGGGGCAAATAGTAGATTTATGTTTGAAAAAAGACGATTTGGGCTACCAGGTTTTCAATGCTGGCAATGACCACAATGGTGCCATTATTCCGAGCAAAGAATTGGCCGAAAAGTTCTTTCCAAATGTGCCAATTACTCGTGAATTAGAGGAACATGAAGCATTGTTTTCAAATCGAAAAATTCGTGAAGTGCTGGGATTTAAAGAACAACATAATTGGAAAAAATACGTAAAATAAGGCTGACAATTCTCCACCTCTTCCTTCAATTTATTTAAAAAGTCTGCTGAAACCTTTTCCCTCAGTGTCTCTTTCACGAGATACTGAGGAAACAAAAAATTCCTGACAATCTCATTTAAAAATATCTACTACTCTTTCATCACATTTTTGGGTACTTCTACAACATTTTTAAATTTTGTGTAATTTTAAAGCATAGTTTTGGTGAAAAATTATGAAAAAGCTATCTATCAAATTGCAGAAACAATGAAAACACATGATGAACGCATGGCCGAAATGACATTCGCTTCGGTATATCCGCTGTATCTCGCCAAAGTAGAGAAGAAAGGAAGAACAAAAGAAGAATTGCATCAAGTAATTAAGTGGCTTACTGGTTTCGATAACCAAAAACTACAAGCCCAAATTGATGCTAAATCATCTTTTG